>NZ_JADBGC010000005.1:0-435130 GCF_014892245.1 Microbispora sitophila
AATCCTGCCCGACGAGCGCAAAGACACCGCGGCCGGCTTCCTGGCGCGAGCTGCGGCCTGGTTCGCCGCCCGCAACGTGACCATCCAGCGCGTGCTCACCGACAACGGCGCCTGCTACAAGTCCCACGTGTGGGCGGCCACCTGCACCGGACCGGGCATCACCCACAAGCGCACCCGCCCCTACCGGCCGCAGACCAACGGCAAGGTCGAACGCTTCCACCGCACCCTGGCCGACGAGTGGGCCTACGCCCGCCCGTATGCCTCAGAAGCCGAACGCCGCGCCGCACTTGATCCCTGGCTGCACATGTACAACCATCACCGCGGACACACCGCGCTGAAAGGCCAGCCACCCATCAGCCGCGTCACCAACCTCTCTGGGGAGTACATCTAGGTCGTGCCCCGTGATCTCTCCGAGCCATCGCGGCAGAAGATCACGGGACACTCTCCGGCGCCTCACGGGCGGGCCGGGGCCCCGCGCCCGGCCCCTGGGCCTGCCGCGTGTTCTACGAATTCTCAGCCGCGCCGGTCGCGCAGGTGACGGTGACGTCGACGGTGGCGGTGACCGTCCCCGCGTTCAACGCGTACATGCTCCAGGACGTCGGGGGCGTGCCCACGTCGACTCCCATGCGCGCCACCTTGAGGTCCGAATAGACGAGCTGGGTCGCGGTCCTGGCGTGGTACGAACCGCTCAGCGCGACCTTCCCCTCGGGGCAGGCGGCCATCGCGACGGTGCCCCGGCCCGCCCCGACGGTCACCGTCCTGGTGACCTGCTCGATCCCGGCGAGGCCTCCCGGCTGTCCCGCAGGCCCGGCCGGTCCGGTGGCGCCCTGCGGCCCGGCCGGTCCCGTGGCGCCCTGCGGCCCTGCGGGACCCGCAGGCCCTTCCGGTCCTGTAGCGCCCTGGGGGCCCGCCGCTCCGGCAGGTCCCGTCGGGCCGACGGGACCTGCCGGCCCCACCTGGTTCCAGACGATCTTCTTTTCGCCCGCATAGCAGCCCGGCGACGGAACCGGGCTGGGGTTGGGGCTGGGCTCGGGCGAGTCCGACCACAGGACCCGGACCGATCCATTCCCGCTGACACACGCGTAGATCTTCGTCGTCTCCTCCGCCGCCCCGGCCGCCACCGCCACGCCGGAGAAGCCGAGCACCGCTCCGACCGCGATCCCCGCGCCGAACACGCCTATCTTGCGTCGCACCGCGATTTCCTCCCTCGCTACTGCCCCTCAGGGCAACCCAGCATCAGGAGGCGCTCTTGTGATCCGGTTGCGCATCACTGGGACGTCAGCCGTAGAACCTTCTGGCGCCCTCGTGGAGCGGCACGGGGTCGGTCTTCGGCGCGTCGGTCTGGCTGATCTCCTTGGCCGACGCGTGCACCTTCTCCAGGTCGGCCTTGTGCTCGAACAGCAGCCGGGTGAGGCTCTCCGCCAGCGCGGCGTCCATCGCCGCGTTCACCACGAGGAGGTTCGGCACGACGATGGTCGGCACGTCGGCCCGCGTGCCGTACGCCCCCTTCGGGATCACGCCCTCGGTGTAGACCGGGCCGTGGGCGGCGCGTACGGCGGGCAGCACGTCGTTCAGCGGCACGAAGGTCACCTCGTCGCCCATGCTCGTCACCAAGTCGGTGATGCCCGAGGTGGGCAGCCCGCCCGACCACACGAGCGCGTCGAGAGTGCCGTCCTTGAGCCCCTGCACGGTCTCGGGCAGCGACAGCGCCTGACGCCTGACGTCCTTGTCCGGGTCGAGCCCGGCGGCCTGCAGCAGTCGCAGCGCGATCACCTCCGTTCCCGAGTTCGGCGAGCCCGTGGACACCCGCTTGCCGCGCAGGCCGGCGACGGACCTGATCCCGGCGTCGCTCCGCGCGATCACGTGGGTGTAGTTGCCGTACAGCCGGGCGAGCGCGCGGATCGGCTGCGGGGCGGTGAAGGCGCCGGTGCCCCGCACCGCGTCGGCGGCCGTGTCCGCGAGTGTGAAGGCGATGTCCGACTGTCCCCTGACCACCCGCTGGATGTTCTCGACCGAGGCGCCGGTGGCCTCCGCGGTCGCCCGATGGCCCGGCAGGTACTTGTCGATCAGTTCGGCGAGCCCGCCGCCCAGCACGTAGTAGACGCCGGTGGTGTTGCCGGTGGCGATCGACAGGCGAGTCCCGCCGCCTGTGCCGCCCTTCGTGGCCGACCGGTCGCCCCCGCAACCGCCGGCCAGCAGTGCCGCGGTGACGGCCAGCACCGTCACGATCCTGAACCTCACGGATGCGCCTCCCTGTGTCTGCGGACGAAGTGGACGGCGAGCGCCAGGGCCGCGACGCCCAGCCCGGCCAGCACGGGCCAGGGCGACAGGACGAGCAGCAGGACCGCGGCCAGCGCGCACAGGCCCCGCTCGACCGGACCGGCGGGGCCGGTGATCCAGCCGCCCGTGGCCACCGCGAGGACGGCCACGGCCAGCGCGGACACGGCCACGGCGACCACGACCTCGCCGATCGGGCCCTGCGCCAGCAGGGCCGCGCCTGACGGTGTGAGCACGAACGCGAACGGCACGAGGAACGCCGGGAGCGTGTACTTCCAGGTGGCCCACATCGTGCGGTGCGCGTTGCCGCCCGTGATCGCCGAGGCGGCGAAGGCGGACAGCGCCGTCGGCGGGCTCACCTCGGACAGCACGGCGTAATAGAAGATGAACATGTACGCCTCGGCCGGGGTGACGCCGAGGTTCAGCAGCGCGGGCCCGATGATCAAGGCGGCGATGACGAAGGACGCCGTGACCGGCACGGCCAGCCCGAGCAGCAGCACGGCCAGCGCACAGGCCACGGCGGTGGCCGCGAGGTTCCCGCCGGACAGGCCGACGATCAGCGAGCCGGCCTTGAGCCCGAGCCCGGTGAGCGTGACCACGCCGACGATCGTGCCCGCCGCCGCGCAGGTGACCGCGACCGGCAGCACACCGGTGGCGCCCGCAGCCAGGGCCCGTACGGCGCGGCGCGGGGTCAGCCGGTTCTCCCGGTCGAGGAACGACAGCGCGAAGGCCAGCAGCGTGGCGTGCACGACCGCGCGGAACGGCGACTGGCCGAGGGCCATCAGGATGATGATCACAAACAGCGAGCTGAAGTGGTAGCCGAAGCGCCTGATCAGCGTCCAGGGACCGCCCGCGTCCACCGGAACCGCCCGCGTGCCGTACCTGCGGGCGTCCATCTCGATCGCGAGGAAGACGCCCAGGTAGTACAGGACGGTCGGGATCGTGGCGTAGACGAGCACGGTCAGGTAGCTCACCCGCAGGTATTCGGCGATGATGAACGCCGCCGCGCCCAGCGTGGGGGGCGACAGGATCGCGCCGATCCCGGCGGCCGCCAGCACTCCCCCGGCCTGCTCGCGCGGATAGCCGGCCCGGCGCAGGATCGGCCAGGCCACGCTGCCCACGCTCACCGTGGTCGCCACGCCGGAACCGCTCACCGTGCCGAGCAGGAACCCCGCGAGCGTGACGGTCCGCCCCGGCGCGGAGCGCGAGCGGCGGAACGCGGCGAAGGAGACGTCGACGAAGAACCGCCCCGCCCCCGAGTGGTCGAGCACCGCGCCGTAGATCGTGAACAGGATGATGTAGGTCGCCGCGACGTCGAGGGGCACGCCGTACACGCCCTCGGTGCCCATCGTGAACGCCGCCACGATCCGGTCCAGGTCGTAGCCCCGGTGGCCCAGCGCCCAGTCGGCGGGCAGGTAGCCGCCGTAGTAGGCGTACGCGACGAAGAGCACGCACACGACGGGCAGGATCCAGCCCACGGTCCGCCGGCACGCCTCAAGGAGCAGCAGCGTGAGCAGCGCGCCCGCCGCCACGTCGAGCGGCGTCGGCGCGTACGCCCGGCGGATGAGGTCGTCGAAGACGACGAGCGGATACACGCAGACGGCCAGGGACAGCACCGCGAGCACCCAGTCGAGCGGGCCGGGCCGGTCCCGGCCCCCACGCCGCGCCTTGTAGCAGACGAAGGCCAGCGGCAGCACCACGGCCAGGAACGCCATCCGGTAGGGCAGGACCGCCCCCGGCCGGAAGGTCTGGTAGAGCGCGTAGAGCGACAGGGCCAGCGCGACGACCGTGACGAGCGCCGCCGTGCGGCCGGACAGACGCCGGGCGGGACGCTCCGCGTCGAACTCGGCGACGAGGTTCTCCGCCGACGTCTCGTGCCGGGTCTCGGTCACGCGTCTCCCCTGCGGTGCGGCAATCCCTTGACCGCAAAGTACGCCGGATTTGACTTCCTGTTGTCACAATACGGATCACAGTCCGGTCACGGACCGTAGTCCCACTCCTACTCCTCCATGTCGGATCCGTCGCCGGACCGTCCGGAGCGGATCGTGCGCTCACCGCCCAGCCGTCCGTCACGAGAGGAGGCCTCGGCTGTCAAAGCCCGATACGGCATGGCCCGTTCGCGTGAACACCACGCGCCGTCCCGCCGGTCTCGGCACGATAGCCACCGCACCACCACGATCCCGTCCGCGAATGTCGGTGCCGGGGCGTACGTTCACGCCGGAAGCACGTCAGAGTTGGTGATGACCATGACCACGATGCACGAGCAGGCAGCCGTCCTCGCCCTGACCAGAGCCACGCACGGCGAGCCCTGGTTCTACACCGCACGCGTCATCCTCGACGCCGGTGGCGCGCTGAAGCTGCTCGACGGCGGGTGCGCGAGCCGGGACGAGGACGACCGGGCGCACGCCGCCGCCATCGCCGCCCGGGTCCGGCCCGCCGACCTCGCGTGGGGGCGCGAGTTCATCGCCGCCATGCGAGCCGACGGCGTCCACCTCGTCACCGTGCTCGACGCCGACTACCCCGGCAACCTGATCTGGGCGTACGACCGGCCCCCGTTCCTCTGGGTACGCGGCGGGTTCCAGGCCGGAGACCATCGGGCCGTCGCCGTGATCGCCGACCACGACATCGGCCACGCCGCCGCCGCGGCGCGGGCGCTGGCCGAGGCCGGGCTGATCGTCGTCGCGCCCCTGCGCACTCCGGTGGACGCCGCCGTCCACCGGGCTGCGCTGGCCGCCGGTGGGCGGACCGTGGGCGTCCCCGCGGGCGGTGTCGGAGAGCCGGCCGCCCTCGGGGAGTACGCCAGTGTGGCCGAGCGGATAGCCGAGCGCGGCGCGATCGTGTCCTCCTGCTGGCCCGACACCGCCCCCAGCAGCCGCGCCGCCGACTGCGCCCGCGTCGTGACCTGCGGACTGGCCGACTGCCTGTACGTCGTGGACGGCGCCGACGGCGGCCCTTCCTTCCGGCACGTCAAGGAGGCGCTGCACACCGGCAAGCATGTGTTCGTGTCCCAGCGGCTTCACCAGGAACAGCCGTGGGCGCGGCGAGTGGCCGCGCGGGGAGGCATGACTGCCGTTCAGGACATTGACGACCTGTGCACGCAGGCGGTGAATCTCGTAGATATGGCCCCCCGAACGAACACCTGCTGATCATGGGTGACGCCGAGGCGTTCACTCGCGATTTCCTGCCGCTGTTCCGTGCCGTCCCGCCCACACGACCAGGTGTCTGCCGAATCTGTCATTCCGGGCCGAACGACCGCGGGGACGGCGAACCCTGGCCCACCTGCGCCAGCTGCAAACGCACGACGGAGAACCTGAGCGGCTACACCGAGCACGTCGTGCCGATCTCACTGACCGCCAGGGACACGCAGTTGTACGACGTCCTGGTTCGCAGGAAAGACCCCTTCGGCGTCGCGGGCCGGCGCAACCGCCTGGATTTCCTCGCCGCGACCGTGACGCATTTCTTCCGCGAACACGCCGGCTGCCTCCAGGGGCTGGCCGGCGGGCCCTTCACCATGGTGGCCACGATCCCGAGCACACGCACCGAGCGCCCCATCGAGGCGTTCCATCACATGGACAAGGTCATCGGCAAGGTCGGTGCGTGGACCCGCCTTCATCGGCCCCTCCTGCTGCAGGCCGACGACGCGTACGCTCCGGTGCTCGCTGCGCGCGAGTCCCACTCAGCCGCGTTTCGCGTGCTGGGCGACGTGATGAAGGGCGCACGGGTGCTGCTGGTGGATGACTTGTTCGTGTCCGGCGCGCACGTGCAGAGCGCCGCGTCTGCGCTCATCGGCCGAGGCGCCACGGCGGTCGTGGCCCTCGTGATCGCCAGGTTGGTGAACCCGGCGTCCAAGGACCCGTACAGCGCCGGAATCTGGCGAGAGTCGGGCGACCGGCCCTTCGGCTTCGACCGCTGCTGCGTCTGCGACCGCGGCTCATGGCGGGGCCGCCCGGCTGCCCGGCAGCCGGCACGGCGGGCCCGGGGGTGATCCGAACCCCGCTTTCATGCGCGGTTCCCGCGGCTCGTCCGCAGGATGTATGCGGCGAGCACCGCGGCCCCGGCGATCGCCTGCGCCGCGACGTACGGCACCACCGAGGCGGGCCGCGACGCCAGCGCGGCGAGCGCGGGCAGGGATCCGAGCAGCGCGAGGTCCACGCCGGTCGCCGCCCAGATCAGCGGTCCGGTCGGCACCGCACCGCCCGGGGTGTCGATGACCGGCATGGAGTGGTCGACGGGCCGCCGCCGGGCCATCCGCAGCGCGCCCGCGGCGAGCGCGGGCGCGGCGGCCGGCCCGAGCATCCACCAGGCCCCCGCCGGCAGCGTGCCCGCGGCCTGAAGGCCCACCAGGGCGAGCGCCGACCAGGAGGCGGCCAGCAGCGCGGGCAACACCGCGCGGGCGCCCATCACGGCCCTGCCGTCCACGGCCAGCATCCGGGCCAGGGCCGGGTCGCCGCCGTCGCGCCGGACCCCTCCGGTGCACATCGCCGCCGCGGTCAGCGCCCCGCACAACAGCATCCCGGCGGCCGGCCCGGACCCGCCTCCGGTGGCGTTCGCGCAGACGGCGGGCAGGGCCGCCGCGCCGAGCAGCGCCGCCAGGCGGCCCGGCCGCCTGCCCACCCGCAGCCACTCCTGCCAGGCCAGCGCGGGCGCGGCGCCGAGCCGCGGCAAGAGACGGGGCCAGGGGCGGGATCGCAGCGCACGGCCGCGCCAGTGGGCGTCCTCCGCGACCCAGGTGAGCATCCCGGGATCCAGCGTGGTCGCCGCCGAGGTCACCCGCGCCGTCCTGGTCGAGGAGGCCAGGATCCGGCGGGCGGGGATGCGGTCGAGCGCCGCCCAGGCCCGCCGTACGAGGAAGGCGGCCACGACGGAGGCGACGCCCGCGACCGCCGCGCCCAGGGACGCGGGCGCCTCGGCGACTGCGGCGAGGATCCGGCGGCCGGGGCCCGCGCCGAGCACGGCCACGAGCACGGCCACGGAAAGAGCCCCGGCGATCAGGAATTGCAGCCGGGCGTCCGACGCCGGGGACTGCTGGCCGAGCACCGCCGTGGCCATGCCGCCCACGCCCGCCGCGACGCCGAGCACCAGCGCCGCCGCGAGACGCACACCAAGCTGGTCGGGGGCCCCGAACACCGACAGCGCGGTCAGCCCGAGCGCCGCCCCGGCGAGCACCGCCGCCGACAGCAGGAGCAGCGCCGTACGGCCGAGCACGGCCCGGCGGGGCAGCGGCGACGTCACCAGCCACGAGGCGTCGGCGGCGGGCAGCACGACGGGTCCGAGCGCCCGTGCCAGGGCGAGAAAGCCCGCGTAGGCCGCCGCGACCAGCGCGAGCCCGGGGCCGAGCCGCGCGGGATCGGCGTGACGGGCCAGCCCGGTGAGCGCATCCGCGATCGGGCGGCCGAGCACCGCGGCGGCGACGAGCAGGCCGAAGACGCGGGTGTATCGGTCCGACCAGGTCGCCGGCCGCCCACGGCGGGCACGGAGGTAGGCGAGGGCGGGGTGCGTCCGCTCGATCGCCGGGATCACGACGCCGCCCGCAGCGTGATCACACGGGCTCCCGCGTCCTGCGCCAGCCGCGCGTCGTGGGTGGCCATCACGATCGTGCCGCCCTCGGCGGCGTAGCCGCGCAGGATCCCCGCGAGGTGCTGCCTGAATCCGGCGTCCAGGCCGCGCTCCGGCTCGTCGAGCAGGAGCAGGCGGCTCGGCCGGAGCAGCGCCATGGCCAGCGACAGCCGCTGCCGCTGACCGGTGGACAGCGACAAGGGGGCGAGATCGGCCCGGGCGCTCAGCTCGAAGGTCTCCAGCGCCTCGTCGACCGTCAGGCGGGCGCCCTGCTGGACGGCCCTCATCAGCTCCAGGTGTTCGCGGACGCTCAGGCCCGGATACCAGGCGGGCTCGTCACCGGCCTGCACGACCCGCCGCCAGAAGTCCGGCAGGTCCGCCGGCGGCCCGCCGAGGACGTCGACCTCGCCGCGCGGCGAGGGGTGCAGGCCGGCCAGGCAGCGCAGCAGCGTCGACTTCCCGACGCCGTTCTCCCCCATGACGGCGACGATCTCGCTCGGAGCGGCGGTGAGATCGACGCCGCGCAGCACGGGCACGCCGCCCAGGTCCAGCCCGACCCCACGGGCGGTGATGATCGCGTTCGCCATGCCCCGAGACTACGCGCGGCGTGAGCGCCATGAGCCGCGCGAGCGGAGCGGGCGCCATGAACCGCGCGAGCGGAGCGGGCGCCATGAACCGCGCGAGCGGAGCGGGCGCCATGAACCGCGCGAGCGGAGCGGGCGCCATGAACGCGGGTCAGCCGCCGGAGGTGGGGTCCTCGGCCCCGGCGCCGGGGATCGTCATGTCGTCGGGGTCGTCGAGCCAGCCGTGCGGCAGCGACACCTTCGACCTCTCGCCGCTCTTGCCGCGGGGGCCGTCGGCCTCGTCCGGCCACGGCTGGTCCGCGTCGAGCTCGGCCACCCGCTCGGCCATCTCCGACAGCCGGGTGACCGAGGTGAGGGCGCGGCGGGTCTCGGCTCCGACGACGAAGCCCTTGAGATACCAGCCGACGTGCTTGCGGAAGTCGGCCAGCCCGTGCGGCTCACTGCCGATGACCTCGCACAACAGCTCGGCGTGGCGCAGCATCATCGCGCCGACCTCACCCAGGCGGGGCCGGACGCGCTCGGCCGAGCCCCGGAAGGCCAGGTCGAGGTCGCGGAACAGCCACGGCCGCCCCAGACAGCCCCGCCCGATGACCACGCCGTCGCAGCCGGTCTCGGCGACCATCCGCAGCGCGTCGTCGGCGCTCCAGATGTCGCCGTTGCCGAGCACCGGAATCTCCGGCACCGCGTCCTTCAGCCGCTTGATCGCGTCCCAGTGCGCGGTGCCGCCGTAGTGCTGGCGGGCCGTACGGGCGTGCAGGGCGACGGCGGCGAGGCCCTCCTCCACGGCGATGCGTCCCGCCTCGACATAGGTCAGGTGGTCCTCGTCGATGCCCATGCGCATCTTCATCGTGACCGGCAGCGGTCCGGCGCCGGCCACCGCCTCGCGCAGGATGGCGCGCAGCAGGTTCCGCTTGTACGGCAGGGCCGACCCGCCGCCTCTGCGGGTGACCTTGGGCACGGGGCAGCCGAAGTTCAGGTCGATGTGGTCGGCCAGGTCCTCCTCGGCGATCATCCGCGCGGCCTTGCCGATGACGGCCGGATCGACGCCGTACAGCTGGATGCTGCGAGGGGACTCGTCCGCGCCGAACCGGATCATCTGGAACGTGAGCGGCACCCGCTCGACCAGCGCCCGCGAAGTGATCATCTCGGACACGAACAGGCCGCCGCCCTGCTCCCGGCACAGCGTGCGGAAACCGATGTTCGTGATGCCCGCCATGGGAGCGAGCACTACCGGGGGCCAGACCTCGAGTGCGCCGACTTTCACTCGTTCATTCTCCCCGCTGCGGGCTGTGAGCCGTACAAGATCATGGACGTAAGGCTTTTGACCCGGTTAATCTGACCTGGACCAACGGTGGGGGAGGTCGTCATGCTGCTGCGGCTGAGAATCGCCTTGCCGGATCGTCCGGGCTCGCTGAGCCAGGTGACCGGGATCCTCGGGTCCGCGGGTGCCGACATCACGCAGGTGACGGTGCTCGACCGGGGCGACGGCCGCGCCCTCGACGACTTCACCGTCTACTGGCCCGACTCCACCCCCCGGGAAGACCTCGTACGGGCCCTGGAAGGCGTGGACGAGGTCAGGATCGAGGGCATCTGGGGCACCAGGGAGGCGCCCGGCACCTATCCGGAGCTGGAGATCCTCAAGTTCCTCACCACGGCGGGCGACCGCGCGCTCGGCACGCTGATCGACTCCATGCCGGTGCTGTTCAGCGCCGACTGGGCAGCGGCGGCGACGGAGAAGGACCCGCGAGTCACCGTGTACGCGAGCTGGCGGGCGCCCGAGGACATTCCGTTCCCGGAGGACACACCGCCCCGGCCGACGGCCGCCACGCTGTCGTCGGGCCTGCACGTGATCGTCGCACCGCTGCCGCCGCTGGCGCTGTCGCTGATGCTGGCCAGGGCGGAGGGGCCTGCCTTCCACCGGAACGAGGTGCACCGGCTCACGCGAATCCTGGAGATCTTCCTGACCCTGCCCGCGATCGAGCGCGGAGCCGACCGCGCTTTCCGCAGGCCGAGCGCCCGGCCGTTCTGAGTACACACCGGAGCCGAAAACCCGGTACAGTAGCCACGTCGCCGCAAGGCGGACGCGGAAGTGGCTCAGTGGTAGAGCATCACCTTGCCAAGGTGAGGGTCGCGGGTTCGAATCCCGTCTTCCGCTCCGAGAGGTCACGACTGCGGGCCTCGCTCTGGTGGAGTGGCCGAGAGGCGAGGCAGCGGCCTGCAAAGCCGCGTACACGGGTTCAAATCCCGTCTCCACCTCTGTTTTTCGAGAACCGGTTCGGCTGCCGGAGCGCGTATCACGCGACGCACGGCACCTCCGCTTCCACGATCGTCGGCGCTCCGATCGCGCTGCTGACGCATGATTCGGTGTGTCAGACGCCATCGGCGCGGCCGGCAGCGGCGGGTGGACGCCGCGGACCAGGTCGCGTCCGTTGTCACGTCAGAGCCCTGCATGCCTCATCCTCGTGCCGGCTTCTTCGCGCCCCAGTGCATCGAAGTTGTCCAGGTGGAACTGATGCCGTGACGGAGCACCGCTCGGCATCAAGGTCGACGTCGCCCATGGCCGCCACCGGTGCGTTCCGTCATGCGAGGGACAAGTCGACGTAAGAGTTCTTCTCAACGTCCGATAGCGGGCGCACACTGAAAGGGACACAACAGGCGATTCAGCGTGGAGTAGCTCGTGCACGGTCAGATGCCTCCAGCGATGCCCATGCTCTCTCGTGGCAAGCATCGCAATCCCAGCAAGGGCGCCTGCTTCATGGAGTTCGCGTCCTACCTCGCAGGTGAGCGGTGGAGCGACCATCCGTCGTGTACACACCCGCTGCTCGCCGGGCTCGCCCGTCTCGTCAACGACCACACCTCCGACGCCGCCCGGCCCCGCTTGGCCGAGCTGATCCCGTCGGTGATCGGCCTGACGGGCGACGATCCGCGCCTCGACGCGCGGATCGCCCTCTGCTCGGCCAGGGCCGCGCTGCCGGTCGTCGCGCACGAGCGCCAGCTCGCGATGGCGGTCTCGATCCTGTCGGCCGAGCACGTGCTCGCCGAGCTGGAGGGCCGCCCCGCCGGCGACCTGGACGAGCGCAGCAGGCAGGCGCTGGCCCAGGTGCCGGACGCCACCCGCTGGGCCTACACCTTCGGGCGCGGCGTGCGGGTCTCGCCCAAGGGCTTCCGGAGGTACGCCGCGCCGAACACGGTGCAGCTCGCGGTGCGGGGCATCGCTCAGGCGTGCGTGCCCGACCCCGATCCGCTGCTGCGCGATCTGCTGGCCGACGCGATCGCCGACTGCTGGTCCCTGCTGCGACCCGCCGCCGGAACCGCCACGGGAACCACCACCGAGTCCGCCGCGGAAGCCGCCGAGCCCGCCCCCGCCGCGGTCGATCCCGCACGCTGGGCGGACGCCTGCCGCCTCACCGGCCTGTCGGCCTGACCACCTCGGCCACCGGCTCACTGCGGAGCCGGTGGCCGAGAACGATGATCGGTGAGCCGGTCAGGTCAGCGCGGCCCCGCGTACGGCACGCTTCGGCGCGGCGCGCCGCGACGCCGCGATCGGCCGCAGCAGCAGGGCCTGGGCGAGCACGACCACGCAGAAGATCCCGAGCACGTAACCCCAGCTCACGTCCGTCAGATGGTGCATGCCCCGGTAGAGCCTGGCCAGGCCGACCGCCAGGGCCGCTCCCGCGCCGAGCAGCCACCACAGCGCGTTCAGGATCGTGTGGCGGTGGGTGTGCAGGGTCAGCACGAGCGCGGTGCCGCAGTAGAACGCCACGGCGGCGCTGGTGTGCCCCGACGGATAGCTGGACGTGGGCGGCGCGGGGTCGAGGTGCGGCACGTGCGGGCGGGCCCGCTGCGCGAACACGGTCGCCAGCAGGAAGATCGCCGACTGGGCGCAGACGGCGGCCACCAGGAAGACCGACTCCCGCCAGCGCTTGTAGACGACCCGGAAGAGAATCGCCATGATCGTCGTGACCACGATGATCACCGGGGTGTCGGACAGCATCGAGGCGTAGTGGGTCACCTCGTTCCAGAACGGCGTGCGCTCCTGGGCGATCTCGCGGCTGACCGCCTCGTCCTGCGCGACGAGCGTCGAGTGCTCCAGGACCCTGGTGAGCAGCAGGCCGAGCCCGAGGGTCACCAGGGCCATGAGCGCGAGCGGGAGCAGGACCCGCCGCGCCGTCTCCGCGGCCACCCGTCGAGTGGGCATGCGTCGAATGGGCACGGAGGACGACCGGGTGCTCCGGGCCGTGCCACGTTTACGAACGGCGTCCAATTCGTCCTCCTTGGGGGGCGATCTCCCTCTTCGTCTCGGGCCCGACGCCCTCGCGTAACGGCTGGGCGGGCCGGCGGCCCACGTCGCGGCGGCGCCAGGTCTCGAAGGCGGCGGCCGTGGCCGCCACCACCGCCACGCCGAACACCAGCCCGCCCACCACGTCGCTGAACCAGTGCACGCCGAGTGCGATCCGGCTGAAGCCGACCGCCAGCGGAATCAGCACGGCGAGCGTCCAGGCGACCGCCCGCCCGCGTTCCCGTACGAGGGGCAGGACGAGCAGCAGCAGGATCCCGGCGCCGAGCGTGGCGTTGACCGTGTGTCCCGAGGGGAACGACGCACCGGGGGCGATGGCGACGGGGTCCGGCAGGCTGGGCCGGGCCCGCGCGACGATGACCTTCAGGGCGAGGCCGAGCAGGCCGCCGACCGTGATCGTGGTGGCCGCCCACAGGGCCAGGTGATAGGCGCGCCGCCAGACCAGCCAGGCGACCGCGGCGCCGACCGCGATGCGCCAGGTCAGCGGCGCGAAGACGTCGCTTGTCAGTTGCATCAGCCGGGCGAACCCGGGGTTGCCGATCGCGTAGGCGTGCAGGTCCCACGCCGCGCCCTCGTCGATCTCGGTGAGCGGGCCGAAGGAGGTCTTGACGAAGACCAGCAGCACCGTGAACGGCACCCCGATCAGCGCCAGCGCCGCCGTCGCCACCGTCAGCCGCAGGCCCAGTCCGCGCTCGGGGTCGAGCCGCCTGCGCCACCAGCTCATCGGCCGCTCCCGACCGGCTGCCGCTCCCGCGACGAGGCCGGGGCGGGGCCGGGGTCGGGCTCTGCCGGCTCGCCGCGGCCCGCGCGGCAGGCCTCCAGCTGCGCCGAGAAGGAAAGGCCGAGGAAGAGCGCCATCGAGCTGAGGAACGACCACAGCAGCAGCGCCATGACCGCCGTGAGCGGGCCGTACGTCGCGCCGAAGGTGTGGCTGCTGGCGGTGTAGAGCGCGAGCAGCCAGGTGAACAGCGTCCACAGCAGCACGGCGACCGTCGCCCCGACCGCGAGCCAGGTGTGGCCGGGCTGCTTGCGCCGGGGCGAGGAGCGGAACAGCACCGAGACCGACAGGACGGCGAGCAGGAAGCCGATCGGCCAGCGCAGCCAGCCCCACAGCCGCTCGGTCGTGTCGCTCCAGCCGTAGACGTGGGCCGCGGCCTCGCCGACCGCGCCGCCGCCGACCAGGATGACGAAGCCGACGCTCATCAGGAGGCCCGCCGTGACGGCCATCAGCAGCGCCCTGCCGTACTTGGCCAGGAAGGGGCGGTCGCGCTCGATGCCGTAGATGCGGTTGGCCCCGCGTTCGAACTGGCCCATGGCGGTGGTCAGCGACACCAGCGCGGTCAGCAGACCGAGCCACAGGGCGAGCTTCTCCCCCGCGCCCGAGGCGTGGTGGCTCTGGCTGAGCGTCTCCTGGATGACCTGTGAGCCCGCACCGGGAGTGAGCCGCCGCAGGGTGAGCTCGAGAAGCTCGCCGAGGTGTTCCTGGTGCAGCACCGAGCTCAGGCCCACGACGGCGATCGCTCCCGGGATGATCGCGAGGCAGATCTGGAACGCGAAGGCACGGGCGTTGCTCGTGCCGTCGCCGTACCTGAACCGGACGTACGCGTCACGGATGAGGTGCCAGCCGCCGTACCGTCGTATCGCGGCGTAGGCGTCGTCGGCCGACAGTTCGTCGCCGCTCATGCTCCTGGTCTCCGGCACCGGGGTCGCGGTTCCCATGTCAGTCCTCACATCGTCAGGGGGTGGGGACCACCGGGGGCCGGGTCGCGGGCCGGCCTCCGGCGGTCCCCGCAGGCCCACCGACTACCCCGATCACGATGCTTGGAACGCCAGGCCTACCAGAAGATCCCCTGACCTGGGCGGCGGCTGTCCCGCGACGCGCCGGAGGACCGGCCCGACCGGACCGGTCCTCCGTGTCGCGGCACCGCCGGTGCCGTCGACGAGCCGCCGTCACAGGACGGCGCAGCCGACGCGTACGGGAAGGCGGGGCGACCAGCGGCCGGAGACGACGTCCTGGGCCTGCGCGTAGGCGTTGGCCGCCTTGCCGGCCGCGGCGCAGTCGAACACGCCGGTCTTCTTGCCGAAGCTGCCGCCGGCGTAGCCGCTGTGCGCGCTCGCGCTCACCGTGCCGCTCCAGTAGAGCCTGCCGTTGTTGTACCGGATGTAGAGCCTGACCTGACCGATGTTGAAGTGGTCGCCGTTGATCTTGAGACGCGGGATGTCGTCGACCGAGGTGCTGGTGGAGGTGCCGTCGCCGTTGTCCACCGGGGGAACGGTGTAACGGCTGATCCACAGCCGGGCCGAGACCCTGCGGTCGGCCGCCTTGCCGTTGTCGAGCTTGGCCTGGGCGCGGACGGCGGGGGTGACGCACACGTCGTCGCCGGTGAACGCCTCACGCCAGACGTACCCGGTGACGCAGGTGTGCGGGCCGAACGGGCCGGAGGTCCAGCGGGACGCCTTGGCGGCGTTGTCGGCGAGGGTCTGCGTGCGGGTCGCGGGCGTCACGCAGACGACGTCGCCCGAGCGGGCCTCGCGCCAGACGTAGCCCTCCAGGCAGGTGTTCGGGCCGAAGTCGCCGCCGGCGGAGGCCGGGCCGGCCATGAGCGTGACGGGGGCGGTGACGGCCAGACCGGCGATCGTGGCGGTGGCCAGGCCGAGCAGGGTGCGCTTCATGACAGTCTCCTGTGCTGCTGCGGGACGAGGGTGCTGATCGGCGGTCCCGGTCCGGCCGTCGCCGCCGGGTCCGTGCACCTCAGTGATAGGCCCGCTCGCCTGCACGCCCCTTGCCGCAGGCTTTCCGCAACCGCTGCAAGCACCCCGCAAGGCGCCTGCGGGCAAAAATCATCCTCCAAGTCCCTTGTCGACTTGTTGAACGATTTTTACTTTGGAGGAAACTCCTCTCCTAAGGAGCGATCTCCATGGGACCGATGCGGGCACTCGGGGTCACCGGCCTCGCCGTCGCCGTCGTGGCGGCGCTCGTCACGCTCTTCGGCGCGGTCACGGGCTTCGAACGCACCGACGGCGGCGAGGTCGCGGTGATCCGCGACGGCGGGCCGCTCGACGACAGCGGCATCCGGCAGATCGTCGATCCCGCATCGGGACTGACGTGGACCGGCCTGTGGTCGTCGGCGCACCGCTACCCCGCCCAGCAGCGCTTCTACACCATCACAGCCGACGCCAAGCGGGCCACGACCCTCGGCGTGGACGTCGTGACGGTGCCGAGCAGCGACGGGGTGGACCTCGGCATCGAGGGCACGCTCTACTTCACCCTCAACCTCGACCACGGGACGATCAAGCGGTTCGACGACAAGTTCGGCACCCGCACCTTCCGGGGGCAGGACGGGGAGCAGCGCCACGCCTGGGACGGCGACGAGGGCTGGGCCGCCTTCTTCGGCCAGGCCGTACGGCCGGTGGTCGACAACGCGCTGCGCGCCCAGATTGGCGCGATGCGGTGCGCGGACCTCGTCCCCACCTGCGCCCTGGTCGACAAGGCCCGGCAGGGGGTCAGGCTGGAGCCGCACGACGCGAACGGCGGCATCACCCGGGTGCAGAACGCGGTCAATACCACGCTGGAGCACGACCTCGCCCAGACGCTCGGCGACCGGTTCCTCACGGGCGTGCGCTTCAGCCTCGTCCGGGTCACGCTGCCCCAGGACGTGCAGCAGGCGGTCACCAAGGCGCTGGCCGCGAGCGCGCGGGTCGCCGAGGCGCTGGCGGAGGTCGACTCGGCCGAGGCTAGGGCCAAGGCCGACCGGGCCCGCCAGTCGGGTTACGAGCGGTGCCCGGCCTGCGCCGACATCGACAAGCTCAAGTCACTGCCCCAGGGCATCACCGTCTACGCCCCGGGCAACTCCGAGATCATCGTGCCCAGCAGGTGAACCCGTCCCCGGACCGTCCGGCCGGTCACCGGCGCGGGCGGCGCCCCACTCGCCCCGCATCCCCGCCCGCAAGCCCGGCGCGGCCCCCGCCGCAGGTCGTGCCGGACGTCAGGTCCGGGCCACGCGCGAGGCCACCCGTGTGGCGAGTCCGTCGAGGATGACGGTGGTCAGCGCGTCGTCGGGCCGGGCGCCGGGGCGGCACACGGCGACGCTGAGCAGCCCGACGACCTCGCGCGGTGTGATGTCGTCGCGGACGGCGCCCTCCCGCTGGGCTCCCGCGGCCAGGTCTTCGAGCATGGCGTCGAGGTCGCGTACGAGCGGGCCCAGCTCCGGATGGGCCTCGGCGCCGTCCGACAGCGACTTGGTCAGGGCCAGTGGCAGGTCGGCGCCGCACCGGACGCACGCCACCAGCGCGTCCCACCGGCTCACCGGGCGGGCGGCGTGCTCCCGCGCGGCCTCGAGCAGGGTCCGCAGCGCGCCGGCCGCGATCTCTTCCAGCAACGCCCGCCGGTCCGGGAAGTGGCGGTAGAGCGTGCCCACGCCGAGCCCGGCCGCCTGCGCGATCTCCTCCATCGAGGCCTCCGGGCCCCGGGCCGTGAACAGGTCGACGGCCGCGTCCACGATGAGCGCGCGGTTGCGCCGGGCGTCGGCTCGCACAAGTCTCCCCCAACCGGAATCCGAGATTCAGCTTATTGTAGAGTGCACAATCGGAACCGGAATTTCCGCTTCATATTGGAGGCGCGATGAACCTCGGAGTGCTCGCCGGAGGGAACGGCCTGAGCCTGGACGAGCTGATCGGGCAGGTGCGCGAGGCGGCCGAGGCCGGCCTCGACAGCGCCTACTTCAACCAGGTCCTGTCGTGGGACGCCGTCCAGCTCGCGGCGCTCGCCGCCCGCGAGGTGCCCGGGATCGCCGTCGGCACGGCGGTGACCCAGACCTACCCGAGACATCCGCTCGCGCTCGCCGGGCAGGCGCTCACCACCCAGGCGGCCAGCGGCAACCGCTTCACGCTCGGCATCGGGCCGAGCCACGGGCCGCTCATCGAGACGCACTTCGGGCTGTCGTACGACCGACCGGCCCGGCACGTCCGCGAATACCTTTCCGCGCTGGTGCCGCTGCTGCGCGGCGAGCAGGTCGACTACCGCGGGGAGACGCTGACCGCGGCGGGGCGGGTCGAGGTGCCCGGCGCCGAGCCGCCGCCGGTCCTGCTGGCCGCCCTCGGGCCGGTCATGCTGCGGATGGCCGGCGAACTCGCCGACGGCGCGGTGACCGTCTGGACCGGCCCGGAGACGATCGCCGACCATGTGACGCCGGCGGTCACCCGCGCCGCCGCGGCCGCCGGACGGCCGCGCCCACGCGTCGTCGCCGGTGTGATCGTGAGCGTGACCGCGGACCCCGAGGGCGTACGGCGGCGGGTCGCGCAGTCCCTCGGACCCGTCGGCGACCTGCCCAGCTACCGGGCGATCCTGGACCGCCAGGGCAGGTCGGGGGTGGAGGAGACGGTCGTGGCCGGGGACGAGTCGGCGGTCGAGCGCGCCGTGCGGGCCTATGCCGAGGCGGGCGCGACCGAACTCGTGGTGAGCCCCTTCGGAGACGCGCGCGAGCGGACGCGGACCCTCGGCCTCCTGGCCGCGCTGCGCGGACGGCGCGGCGGCGCTCAGTAGGACTGGAGCTCCAGCAGGTTGCCGTCAGGGTCGCGCAGGTGGGCGGTGCGGCAGGTCGGCCCCCATTCGGGCCGGGCGCCCGGCGGCGCCACGACCCGGCCTCCGTGGGCGGCCGCCACGGCCGCGGCCCGGTCGACGTCGTCCACGGTCAGGACCAGCATCGTCCCGTCGCCTCCGCCGTCGAGGTCCACGCCGGTGACCTTGGCGAGCATCTCGCGGTCGAGAAGGGCCAGCACCGCCTCCGTGTCCCGGTCCCAGTTGGCGTACGGCCCCGTCTCGGCGCCCTTGACGAGGTGCGCGCCCGCCACCGCGGTGAGCAGGCCGTCGTAGAAGCGGAAGCACTCGGCGAACCGGGAGGCGAGCACGCGGGGATAGAGAGCGTCCATGGAAATCCCTTGGTAGGAACCAACTATTGGTTGTGCCCTATCCTGCTCACGTGAGCGACGTGCCGCAACTCCCCCCGTCCCTGCTCGGGATCACCGCGTTCCTGCTCTCGAAGGTGGGCATCGCCGGGCGGCGCCGCATGGGCGACCGGCTGCGCGGGCACGGCATCGGCCTGTGGGACATGGCCGTGCTGGCCGCGCTGCGCGACTTCGGCCCGGCGTCCCAGCGCGAGCTCGGCGCCCGGCTGGGCATCGACCCCAGCGACCTCGTGGCGGTGATGGACACGCTCGTGCCGCTCGGCCTCGTGGAGCG
This sequence comes from Microbispora sitophila, assembly GCF_014892245.1. NCBI lineage: Bacteria > Bacillati > Actinomycetota > Actinomycetes > Streptosporangiales > Streptosporangiaceae > Microbispora > Microbispora sitophila. The sequence goes on from NZ_JADBGC010000005.1 coordinate 18,953, forward strand.
CGAGCGCGACCCCGAGGATCGGCGGCGATATCGGGTCGCCGTCAGCCCCGCGGGCCGGGCCACGCTGGAGGCGGCCCTGCGCGAGGCCGGCGAGGTGCGCGACGACCTGCTGGCCGCGCTGGACGAGGACGAGCGGGCGACCCTGCACACGCTGCTCCGCAAGGCGTACGCCGGGCTGGAGCCGCGGGCACGGGCCTGATACGCCTCCGGCCGCCATCGGCGGAGCGGTCTCAGCCGCCGGCGAGCCAGACGTAGCCGGCGAAGCGCCCGGTGCGCTGCTCACGACGGTAGGAGTAGAGATCGGCCGTCTCGATCGTGCAGCGGTCGTCGTGCCGCACGTCGGCCACGCCGGCCCGGCTGAGCTGGGCCGCGATCCCGGCCCGGATGTCGAGCGCGGGCGTGCCCTGCCGGGTCCGCGACCAGGTCTCGGGCACGCGGGCGGCGACGCGCTCGCGCAGGTCTTCCGGCACCTCGTAGCACAGCCCGCAGGCCGACGGCCCGATCACGGCCACCATCCGCTCCGGCCGTGCGCCCCGCGCCGCCATCGCCTCGACGAGGGCGGGGACCACGCCCGCCTCCGTGCCCGGCCGCCCCGAGTGGGCGCCGCCGACCAGGCCGGCCACCGGGTCGGCCACCAGCACGGGCGCACAGTCGGCGACCAGGACCGCCAGGCCGAGCCCGGGACGGTCGGTGAACACCCCGTCCAGCGCGGGCGGGTCGTCCCCGAACGGCCCCTCCGCGTAGGCGACGTCGGTCCCGTGGACCTGGCGCATGAAGACCACCCGGTCGAGCCCGAACTCCGCGGCCGTCTTCGCCCGGTTCTCGGCGACCGCCGCCGGGTCGTCCCCCACCGCCCCGCCGAGGTTGCGCGTGCCGTACGGCCCGGCGCTCACGCCGCCGTGCCGGTCGGTGAAGGCCATCCGTACCCGGTCGATCGCAATCACCCGATTAGCGTACGGCCTGGGAAAGGAGCGTGACATGCGCGCGGTGGTGTACGAGGAGTTCGGCGGGCGGGCCGAGGTGCGCGAGGTGGCGGACCCGGTGGCGCCGCCGGACGGCGTCGTGATCAGGGTCGAGGCGACCGGGATGTGCCGCAGCGACTGGCACGGGTGGATGGGCCACGACGCGGACATCACCGCGCTGCCCCACGTGCCGGGGCACGAGCTGGCGGGCGTGGTGGACTCGGCCGGCCCGGGGGTGAGCCGCTGGCGGCCTGGCGACCGGGTGATGGTGCCGTTCATCTGCGCCTGCGGGAGCTGCCGCGAGTGTGTGGCCGGCAACCAGCAGGTGTGCGAGCGCCAGACGCAGCCCGGCTTCACCCACTGGGGGTCGTTCGCCGAACTGGTGGCGATCGACCACGCCGACGTGAACCTCGTGCGGCTGCCGGACGGCATGGCGTTCGCCACGGCGGCGAGCCTCGGCTGCCGCTTCGCCACCGCGTTCCGCGCCGTCGTCGGGCAGGGGCGGGTGCGGGCGGGCCAGTGGCTCGCCGTGCACGGCTGCGGAGGGGTCGGGCTGTCGGCCGTGATGATCGGCGCCGCCGTGGGGGCCCGGGTCGTCGCGGTGGACGTGTCCCCCGCCGCGCTCGACCTGGCCCGGCGGTTCGGCGCGGCCGAGTGCGTCCTGCTCGGCGAGGGCGACTCGCCCGAGGAGGCGGCCGCGCGGGTCAGGGCGGCGGCCGGGGGCGGCGCCGACGTCTCCCTCGACGCGCTGGGCGGCGCCGCCACCTGCGCCGCGTCGATCGGCGGCCTGCGCAGGCGGGGCCGCCACGTGCAGGTGGGCCTGCTTCCCGGGGAGACGGCCCTGCCGATGGGCCGGGTGATCGCGCACGAGCTGGAGATCGTGGGCAGCCACGGGATGGCCGCCCACGCCTATCCCCCGATGCTGGAGCTGATCGCGGCGGGCGTGCTCCGCCCCGACCTGCTGGTCACCCGCACCATCGGCCTGGACGACGCGCCGGACGCGCTGACCCGGCCGGGCGCGCACGCGGGCGTCACCATGATCATCCCTGGCCGGTGAGCGACGCGTAGAGCTCGTGGGTGCGCTCGGCGATCCGGCGCCAGGAGAAGTGGTCGATCGCGCGCACGCGCCCGGCCTCGCCCATCGCGGCGGCGAGGCGCGGGTCGCCGAGCACCGTGTTCACCCGCTCGGCCAGCGCCGCGGCGAACGCCTCCGGGTCGTGCGGCTCGCCGTCCCGGCCCTGGTCGATCGGGACGAGCAGGCCCGTCTCGCCGTCGGCGACGACCTCGGGGATGCCACCGGTCGCGGTCGCCACGACGGCGGTCTCGCACGCCATCGCCTCCAGGTTCACGATGCCCATCGGCTCGTACACCGAGGGGCACACGAACACGGTGGCGTGCGTGAGGATCTGGATCACCTCGGGCCTGGGCAGCATCTCGGAGATCCACACCACGCCCTTGCGGGAGGCCGACAGCTCGCGCACGAGCGCCGTGACCTCCTCGGCGATCTCCGGCGTGTCGGGCGCGCCCGCGCACAGCACGAGCTGCGCACCCGGGTCGAACGACCGGGCCGCGTGGAGCAGGTGCACCAGGCCCTTCTGCCTGGTGATCCGCCCCACGAAGACGACGTACGGCACGGCCGGGTCGATGCCGTGCTTGACCAGGGCCTCGGTGCCCCGGGAGGGCGCGTACTCCTCGGTGTCGATGCCGTTGTGGATCACCCGTACGCGCTCGGCGGAGACCTCCGGGTAGGCCGTGAGCACGTCGCGCCGCATGCCCTCGGACACCGCGATGATCGCGTCGGCCGCGTGGAGCGCGGTCCGCTCCGCCCACGACGAGAGCGTGTAGCCGCCGCCGAGCTGCTCGGCCTTCCACGGGCGCAGCGGCTCCAGGCTGTGCGTGGTCATCACGTGGGGCACGCCGTACAGCATCTTCGCGACGTGGCCGGCGAAGTTCGCGTACCAGGTGTGGCTGTGCACGACGTCCGCGCCCTCGCAGCCGGCCGCCATCTCGACGTCGACGCCGAGCACCTGCAGGGCGGCGTTCGCGCCGGACAGCCCCCCGGGGACCGGGTAGGCCCGCACGCCGGGCTCCTCGCGCGGGGCGCCGAAGCAGCGAACCCGCACGTCGGCCAGCCCGCGAAGCTCCCGCGCGAGGTACTCGACATGGACTCCGGCGCCGCCGTACACCTCGGGCGGATACTCACGGCTCAGCAGATCGACACGCATACGTGTGAGCTTAGAGTCCCTGATCCGCACTGTTTGCCGGTGTCCCTGGTGTTTGTTAGCCATTTCGCGGGTTAAGGTCCTGCCTATGAAGGTCCTGGCGATCGTGCTTGCGGGTGGAGAGGGCAAGCGGCTGATGCCGCTGACCGCGGACCGGGCCAAGCCCGCCGTGCCCTTCGGCGGCATCTACCGGCTCATCGACTTCGTTCTGTCGAATCTGGCGAACGCGCATTACTGGCAGATCGTGGTACTGACGCAGTACAAGAACCACAGCCTGGACCGGCACATCTCCCGGACGTGGCGGCTGTCGTCGATGCTCGGTAACTATGTCACCCCGGTGCCCGCGCAGCAGCGGCTCGGGCCGCGCTGGTTCGCCGGATCGGCCGACGCGCTGTTCCAGAACCTCAACCTGATCTACGACGAGATGCCCGATCACGTGATCGTCTTCGGCGCGGACCACATCTACCGGATGGATCCCCGCCAGATGGTCGACCAGCACATCGACTCGGGCGCGGACGTGACCGTGGCCGCGATCCGCCAGCCCCTCGAACTGGCCGACCAGTTCGGGGTCATCGAGGCGGACCCCTCGGGCCGCCGGATCGTGGCGTTCAGAGAGAAGCCGAAGGACGCGGTGGGGTTGCCCGACGCGCCCGACCAGATCTTCGCCTCGATGGGCAACTACGTCTTCAAGACCCAGGCCCTCATCGAGGCCCTGCGCGAGGACGCCCTCGACCCCAGCAGCAAGCACGACCTCGGCGGCAACATCATCCCGATGTTCGTCAAGAGCGGCGGCGCCGAGGTGTACGACTTCGCGAACAACGTGGTGCCCGGCTCCACCGAGCGCGACCGCGGCTACTGGCGCGACGTGGGGACGCTCGACGCCTACTACGAGGCCAACATGGACCTCATCTCGGTGCAGCCGGTCTTCAATCTCTACAACGACCGCTGGCCGATCTACACCGGCAACGATCCGCTGCCGCCGGCCAAGTTCGTGCACAACGAGGGCGACCGGGTGGGACACGCGCTGGAGTCGCTCGTGTCGCCCGGGGTCATCGTGTCGGGCGGCACCGCGCTGCGCTCGATCCTGTCCCCCGGCGTGGTGCTGCACTCCCACTCGCACGTCGAGGACTCGGTGCTGATGGGCTCGGTCAAGATCGGCAGGGGCGCGATCGTCCGCAAGGCCATCATCGACAAGAACGTCGTCATCCCCGACGGCGCCCGGATCGGCTTCGACCCGGAGTACGACCGCCAGCGTTTCGCGGTGACCCGCAGCGGTGTGGTCGTGATCGGGAAGAACGAGATCGTCGACCGCTGAGCCCGCCCGTCCGTGAGCGGCGAGCGGCTCAGCGGCCGTTGATCCGCCACATGGGCTCGACCACCGTCCACTGGGCCTCCCACACCCGGCGGGCCCGGCGCTGGTTGACCAGGCGCGTGCAGGTCACCAGCAGCGCGAGCATCGCGGCGGCGGCCAGCGGGACGCCCGTGCCGACGGTCAGCGCGGCGACCACCGTGGTCTCCCGGTCCTGCGGCCGGGGCGTGATCACGCCTTTGTCGTCGGTCCATATGCGCACGGTCTCGCCCACATGTCTGCTGGGCGAGACCTCGATGACACCGGCCCTCGCCGTGCCGTCGGGGGCCACCCAGGCGGCTTGGGCGTGCCCGACCGCCGCTCCGGCCACCGACAGCCGGGGCGTCGTCACGTCGCCCGTCAGCGTGGCGACGACCTGATGCCGGGTGCGCGCATGCTGGGCCTCGGTCCTCAGGCCGTTGCCGTACTCGCGCATGCCGAGCATCACGCCGAACACGATCGCGGCCACGACTCCCAGCACCGCGGCAAGCCGTACCACCGCTTCGACCCGGTCGCACCGGCGCCGAAGCGGATTCCTATCAAGTCCCAGCCAGCGGGCGAACCTGGCGAATGGATTCTGCGACATCTCACACCTCACAGGGTCATTACCACTGCGAGTCCCGTTTATGCCTATTTTGCATCCCAAGAGAATCCAGGGGAACGCCCCTCCCGATATGCCCGGACACCTTCGGCCATTTCGCCGCTCTCCCTGGCCTCGCGCTGCCAGGCGCGCACCTCGGCCTCCCCGGCCCTGCCGTCGATGATCTGCTTGGCCGCCGCCAGCGTGAGCCGTGACCTGCCGGCCATCGTGGCCGCCAGGCCGTACACGCGATCGCGCAGGTCCTCCGGCGGGCAGACCTCGTCGACGAGACCGGTACGCAAGGCGTGATCTGCGGTGATGAGCTCGGCGGAGAAGAGCAGAAGCTTCGCGGCGGCGGGCCCGGCGATCTCCGCAAGCCGCCGCGTGGAGCTGAGCGGGTAGACGATCCCGAGCTTGGCCGGGGTGACGCCGAAGCGGGCCCCGGCCGCCGCGATGCGCAGATCGCAGGCGAGCGCGAGCTGGCATCCGCCGCCGACGCAGTATCCCTCGATCATCGCGACCACGGGTTTGGGAAAGGTCACGAGTGCGTGCTCCGCGACAACGGTAAGACCGGTGTCATCGTCGTTATCGCCAAGCTCATGAATTTCCGAAATATCAGCACCGGAGCAGAAAGTTCCCCCGGCTCCGGTAAGGATGAGGACACGTACCTTCGGATCGGCGGCGAGGTCCGCGAGGATGCCCGGCAGCGCCCGCCACATGGCGGCGGTCACGGCGTTGCGCTTGGCGGGGCGGTTGAGGGTGAGGGTGGCGACGTGCTCGTCGAGGGCCAGTTCGAACCCGTCGGTAACTTCCATCCCTCGATTCTCCAGGTCGCCCGCCCGGTTGCTCCGGCAGGGGTCCCGGCGGTGATGGCATAATCGCCGCGCAACGGGACGATCCCGTACGCATGACCCCCCAAGGAGTCTCTGGGTGTTCGGGATCCTCCGGCCGTGTGCCCGCCACTCCTGCCCGTCCGTCCACGAGGCCTGGCGCGCACACCTGTGCGGGCTCTGCCTGACGTTGCGGGACCGGCACGGGCATCTGGCCCGCATGGCGACCAACTACGACGGCCTCATCCTGTCCGTCCTGACCGAGGCCCAGTCAGCGGCCCGATCAGAGGCTCAGTCACGGGCGGGGGCCGCGCCGAACCGGCGGACCGCGGGGCCCTGCGCGCTGCGCGGCTTCCGGTCGGCGGAGGTGGTGCGGTCGGACGACCGGGGCGCCCGCCTGGCCGCCGTGGTCTCGCTGGCCCTCGCCTCGGGCAAGATTCGCGACCACGCGTCCGACGGCGACGGGATCGCGGCCCGGCGCGTGGCCGGCGTCCCGATGCGCGCCACCGCCGCCGCCTGGGCCTCGGCCGCCCGGCGCGGCGCGGAGTCGATCGGCTTCGACACGGCCGTCCTGACCGAGGTCTCCGCCCGCCAGGCGCTGCTGGAGGCGTCCCCGGGGCGTGGCCTGCTCGAGATCACCGAGCCCACCGAGACCGCCGTGGCCGCGGCCTTCGCACACACCGCCGTGCTCGCGGGCCGGCCGGGCAACGCCGAGGGCCTGCGCGAGGCCGGTCGTTTCTTCGGCCGGCTCGCCCACCTGATCGACGCCGTCGAGGACCTCGCCGAGGACCGGGCCCGCGGGGCGTACAACCCGCTGGACGCGACCGGCACCTCCCCCGCCGAGGCCCGGCGGGTGTGCGAGGAGGCGCTGCACGGGCTGCGCCTGGCCGTACGCGATCTCGACCTGGAAGAGCGGCACCTGGTCGAGGCGCTGCTGTGCGGCGAGACCCGCCGCGCCGTCGACCGGGCGTTCGGGCCGCGCGCCCACGGCGCCGCCTGCGCGTCGCACCGTGCGCAAGCCGACCGTGCGCGAACCGAGGGAACCTCCCCCGCGCCACCCGAGGATCCGCCGGGGCCCCTCGGGGAGCCGCCGGCCGGGCCTCCTGGGCTCGGGCTGGCGGTGGTGGCCGGGGTGGCGGTCTTCCTGACCTGCGGGCTCTACCGCCCGCCGTGGAGCGAACACCGGGACTCGCCGTGGACCGAGCGCTGCTTCTGCGACGGCTGCGACTGCTCGGGCTGCTGCGACTGTTGCGACTGCTGCTCGTCGTGCTCCGACTGCTGCTCGGGCGACGGGTGCTGCGGGGACGGCTGCTGCTGCGACTGCGGCTCCTGACACCCGGCACCTGGCGCCCGGCGAGGATTCGGTGAGCAGCGCGTCGGCGGCTCGGAACACCGACAACGTGGCGGTCAGGACGACGGGTGACTCCAGGACGCCGAGTTCGTCGACCTGGGTCGAGCCGACCAGCTTGCCGTACCCGTTGCCGGAGTGGACGGCCGCCGGCAGCCCTCGCCGCCCGGTGGTCAGCTGGCGGGGGACGACGGCGGTGACCCCGGTATGGATGTCGGCGCCGTCGTGCCGTGGTGTGACCCACCAGAACGCCTTCGACATCGGTGATCGCGTTCAACGGCCCGGTCGTCCCCGCGACGAAGACCACGTCATTGTCCAGGGAGGCCCGCGGTCTCCTCCAGCCCATGCGGGACCCGCTCACACCGTCGTCCTTCGGGGAACAGCTCTCCGTCGCGGTGGTCGCTCTCGTGCCGTACGCGGCGAGTCACCTCGCCGGTGCGGCGGCGGCCCATTCGAAGATCGGCGATATCGTCGGCACATGGGAAGATCGCGGCCCCCTTTCCGCCGGCTCACCCCCGCCGAGCGACGGCTCTGGGACGCCTACCCCACCGGCGCCTGGGTCGACTTGCGCCATGGCCGGGAGACGGACTCCTCCTCCGGCGGCGCATGGGGTTCAAGAGGCCTGTGGGGCCGCTCCCGAGTCGTCCGGGCGGAGGTGATCTCCACCCTGGTGCTCGACCGGGGCACCGGCGGATCGGCCCGGGTGCCGGGCGTCCGGCTCGCCGGAGCCCGGATCGTCGGCGACCTCAACCTGTCCGACGCCACGATCGAGGCGAAGGTTCACCTGCTCGACTGCCACATCGCCGGAACGGTCTCGCTCAACGACGCCAGGACCAGGGGCGTACGGCTGCGGCGCTGCGACATCTTCCGTTTCCGGGCCAGCCGGGCCAGGGTCGACGGCCTCCTCGACCTCGACGGATCGGTCGTCCACGCGGGGGTGCGCCTGGACAACGCCCACGTGACCGGGCAGCTCCGGCTCTCCGGCACGCGGGTGGGCACCCCCGGCGGGGCGCAGAACCAGGGCATGCCGCCCGGGGCGTCGTCCCTGGAGCCGCCCCTGGAGCCGACCCGGTGGAACGGACCCGAGGGATCGGAGGAGCCGCGGACCTGGGAGTCGGTCGCGCTGTGGGCCGGCGGGCTCGTCGTCGACGGCAGCGCCTTCTTACGCGACATGCGGGCCACCGGCGGCCTGCGGCTGATCGGCGCCCGCTTCTCCAGCGGGCTCTACCTCCAGGGCGCCGTCGTCACCGCGGACGCCACCCCCGCCCTGCACGCCGACCACCTGCAGGCCGCCGCGGCCGAACTCGGCGCGGGTTTCACCGCCCACGGGACCGTACGGCTGCGCGGCGCGCGCATCGGCGGGGTCCTGTCGTTCCACGGCGCGGTGCTGCGGGCGCGGGGCCGGGTGCTGCACCTGAGCCACATGCAGGCGGACGAGCTCATCCTGCTGCCCGAGTCGATCGAGGGCGAGGTCAACCTCGGCTACTCCCGCTTCGGCGTGCTGTTCGACCGTCCGGAGAGCTACCCGGGCGACGTGCGGCTCAACGGGCTGACGTACGAGTCGCTGCGCGGGCCCGCGACCCTGGCGGACCGCCTCTCCTGGCTGCGGCGCGATCCCGGAGGCTACCGGCCCCAGCCGTACGAGCAGCTGGCCGCCTACTGCCGGCGCATCGGGCACGAGCCGGACGCGCGCCGGGTGCTGCTGGCCAGGCAGCGGGCGCGGCGGCGGACGCTGCGGCTGCCCGGGCGGCTGTGGGGCCGGCTGCTCGACCTGCTCGTCGGGTACGGCTACCGGCCCTGGCTCGCCGGCCTGTGGGCCGCGCTGCTCCTCGCGACGGGCACGGCGGTCTTCACGCAGTGGCCGCCCCACCAGATCGGGCTGGACGAGTCGCGCCACTTCAACGCCTTCGTCTACACCCTCGACCTGCTCGTGCCGGTGAGCGTGTTCGAGCAGCGGGGCGCCTGGGAGCCGGCCGGATGGACCCAGTGGCTGGCGAACGGCCTGATCGCCGCGGGCTGGATCCTCGCCACCGCGCTCATCGCGGGTGGGAGCAGGCTCCTGCGGCCGTCCAACGCCCCCTGACCCCGTCGCTCACGGCCCGGTTCGAGAGGGCGGATGAGACGATCAGCGCGCGGGGGCGTCGACGCGCAGGCGCGGGAGGCTCTCGGGGTACTTCTCGCGGATGAACCCGACCAGGTGCTCGCGGATGTCGCAGCGCAGGTCGAAGGCGCTCGCCGAGTCGGCCGCGCTCATCAGGGCGCGCAGCTCGACCAGCCCCTCGGGGGTGATGTCGGTGACCTGCAGGGTCCAGTCCTTCTGGTCCCACAGCGGGTTCTCCCGCAGCGCCCGGTAGAGCTCGGTGCGCACCTCCTCGACCGGGATCGACCAGTCCACCCGCAGGTACACGCTGCCGAGGATGCGGCTCTCGTGACGCGTCCAGTTCTCGAACGGGTTTGTGGTGAAGTAGGACACCGGCAGGATGAGCCGCCGCTCGTCCCACAGCCGCAGCACCACGTACGTGAGGGTCAGCTCCTCGATGCGGCCCCACTCGTTCTCCACCACGACCACGTCGTCGAGCCGCAACGCGTCGCTGAAGGCGAGCTGCAGCCCGGCCAGCATGTTGCCGAGCGTGGACTGGGCCGCGATGCCGCCGACCACGCCGGCGATGCCCGCGGAGGCGAGCAGCCCCGCGCCCAGCGCCCGCACCTGCGGGAAGGTGAACAGCATCGCCCCCAGCGCGAGCACCACGACGACCGCCGCCGACACCCGGCGCACCAGTGCGATCTGGGTGCGGATGCGCCGGGCCCGGCGGTTGCGCTCTCCCTCGACCCGGGTGAGCCGGTCGAGGACGACGTCGGTCACCGCGTACGCCGCCTGGATCATCAGCCAGGTCACGCAGGCGATCAGCAGCAGCGCGAGCACCCGCTGGAAGCCGTGGGAGTCCGACCCGGGCATGTCGGGGTCGTAGGCCGCCTTGACGGTGCCCACCACGGCCGAGGCGAAGCCCGGCCAGGTGCACCGGCGCACGAACGGCCCGGCGAGCGGCCACCGCTCCCCTATCAGGCGCGATTTCAGCACCCGCCGGACCAGCTCCACCGCGACGATCGCGGCGGCCACGGCGATCGCCAAGGTCACCCAGTTCCACGCTGCCGCTGTGACGGCGCCCCCTGTCGTCGTCATGGCGTTCCCTTTGCCCTTTACGGGTACGCCGAAAACGGATGAATTCAACGGAGTCCGAGATCATTGAGGAGCAGGGCCGTACGGCGCGCCTCGCCGACGAGCCATTGGCGGAAGTCGTCACCGTCGAGCCACATCAGCGTCCAGTCGTTGCGGTCGCACAGGCTCCGCCATCCCGGAGTGTCGGCGACGGCCCGGCACAGGTCGAGCAGGGCGTCCCGCTCGGGCGTGCCGCGCGGGGCGATCAGCCCCGTCCAGTCGGCGTACACGATCCGCACGCCCGACTCCGACAGCGTCGGTGCGTCCACCCCGGGCAGCCGCTCGGCGGAGGAGACGGCGAGCGGCCGCAGGCGTCCGGTGCGCACGTGGGGGGCGACCTCGCGCCTGCTGCCGAATCCGAGCGCGAGCCGCCCGTCGAGGACCGCGGCGACGGCCTGCGCCCTGCTGTCGAACGCGACGTAGTCGAGCAGGCGGGGGTCGGCTCCCAGGCCCTGTGCGGTCATGCCGAGCAGCAGGTGCTCCGGGCCACGGTCGGCGCCGCCCGCGACCCTGAGCCCTCGGGGGTCGCGCAGCAGCGCGGCGGCGAACTGCTCGAACGTGCGATAACCCGAGTCGGGTGAGGCGACCAGCACCTCCCACTCCCCCGCCAGCCGCGCGAGCGGGACCGCCCTGGTCACCAGGAGCGGGTCGCGGCCCAGCGCGCAGGCGGCGAGCAGCGCGGGATCGGCGATCACCAGGTCGGTCCGCGGCCCGCCCGGCCGGGCGAGAGCCGTCCCGCCGTCGCCGGCCTCCCGCCTGATCCGTACGGCGCGGGCCCAGCCGCGCCCCTCGACGAGCGCCTTGATCCCGGCGGCGACGCCGTCCCCGCATCCTCCGGGCGGGCCCGGGACGGCCAGGGAGAGCTCCCTCCGGTGCGGCGGCGCCTGGACGCCGCACGCGCCCGCGAGGGCCAGGACTCCCAGGGCGAGGACCGTACGGCGTCGCATGTCGGCACCCTCCTACCCGAAGAGTCCCTTACACGCACAGACTATGAGTAACTACACCATGTCACCACATAACGGACGTTACGGCTGCGGTGATTGATGCGAGGGGCACCCGGACATGCCCGTACGGCCCGCGCCGGGCGGGCGCGGGCCGTACGGGACGAACGGGGTCCTACTCGACGGTCACGCTCTTGGCGAGGTTGCGCGGGCGGTCGACGTCGCGCTCGAGGGCGACGGCGGCGTGGTAGGCGAACAGCTGCAGCGGGATCGTGAGCAGGATGGGGTCGAGCTCGACCTCGTTCTTGGGCACCACGATGCAGTCGTCGGCCGCCTCGGAGGTGCGGTGGCCGACCATGAGGATGCGCCCGTGCCGGGCCCGGATCTCGCCCAGCGTGGTGAGGTTCTTGTCCAGCAGCTCGTCGTCGGGGACGATCGCGACCGTCGGCAGCTCGGGGCTGATCAGCGCGAGCGGGCCGTGCTTGAGCTCGCTCGCCGGGTACGCCTCGGCGTGGACGTAGGAGATCTCCTTGAGCTTCTGGGCGCCCTCGCGGGCCACCGGGTAGCCGCGCACCCGGCCGACGAACATCATGCCCGGCGAGTCGGCGTACTTCTTCGCCAGCTCCCTGATCCGGTCCTCCAGCGTGAGGATCTCCTTGATCTGCTCGGGCAGCCGGCGCAGGCCCTCGCAGATCCTGCGGCCGTCGGCAGGCGACAGGTCGCGTACGCGGCCGAGGTGCAGGGCGAGCAGCGCGAACGCCACGGCCGTGGAGGTGAACGCCTTGGTGGAGGCCACCGAGACCTCGGGACCGGCATGCAGGTAGATGCCGCCGTCGGTCTCCCGGGCGATGGCGCTGCCGACGGTGTTGACGATGCCGAGCACCCGGCCGCCCTTGCGCTTGAGCTCCTGCACGGCGGCGAGCGTGTCGTAGGTCTCACCCGACTGGCTGATCGCGACGTACAGCGTGTCGGGCTCGACGACGGGGCTCCGGTAGCGGAACTCCGACGCGGGCTCGGCGTCGGCGGGGATGCGGGCCAGTTCCTCGATGAGCTGCGCGCCCATCTGGCCGGAGTAGTACGCGGACCCGCAGCCGATGATCTTCACGCGGCGGAAGGAGCGGGTCTCGCGGGCGTCCATGTTGAGGCCGCCGAGATGGGCGATGTGGAACCGGTCGTCGATACGGCCGCGCAGCGTGCGGGCGACGGTGTCGGGCTGCTCGGAGATCTCCTTGAGCAGGTAGTGCTCGTAGCCGCCGTTGTCGTAGTGACCGGCGTCCCAATCGACGGTGAACGGCTCCTTGGCCGTCTCCCTGGCGTCGCTGGTGAACGTGTTGAAACCGTCGGCATTGATGACCGCGAGCTCGCCGTCCTCCAGGTGGACGACCTGGCGCGTGTAGCGGATGAGCGCGGCGACGTCGGAGGCGGCGAACATCTCCTTCTCGCCGAGGCCGAGCACGATCGGGCTGCCGTTGCGGGCCACCACGATCTCGCCGGGGCGCTGCGCGTCGATGACGGCGATGCCGTACGTGCCGACCACGCTCTTGAGCGCCCGCAGGACGGCCTCCCGCAGCGAGTCGGTGTCCTTGACCAGGCGCCCTATGAGGTGCGAGAGCACCTCGCTGTCGGTCTCGCTCTCGAACTTCACGCCCTCGCCCTCCAGGCGGCGGCGCAGCTCGTCGGCGTTCTCGATGATGCCGTTGTGCACGACGGCGATCCGCTGCTCCTGGTCGAGGTGCGGGTGCGCGTTCACGTCACTGGGCGCGCCGTGCGTGGCCCAGCGGGTGTGGCCGATGCCGATCGTGCCCTTGAACTTCGCGGGTACCGCCGCCGCCAGGTCGGCGACCCGGCCCTTGACCTTGCGCGTCTTGAGGCTCTTGGCGTTCACGACGGCGAGGCCGGCCGAGTCGTAGCCCCGGTACTCCAGTCGCTGGAGACCTTCGAGCAGGATGGGCGCCGCATCCTTCGGCCCGACATAAGCGACGATTCCGCACATAACCGCTCCTATCCGTAAACGATCCGCCGGAGCTGGCGCAAGGTCAGCTCCGGTGCCGCGACACGTCTTCCCGCGAGCTCGGCGGAGATTCTGGGAAAGATCTGGTCGTTGGTCAGCCCCCTCGACTTGAGTTCGCCGTGGCGGCGCCGCACGTACTCTTCCGCGGGCTCGCCGAAGTACGTCAGAACGTCGGCCACCACGCGGGCCGCCTCACCCGGCCCCAGTGAGGTGGTCCGGGTGAGGTGGCCGATCAGATCCTCGAAGGGATGCCGTGCCGTGGACACAGAGCAGGACCCTAACGCAGCACTGATGCCGACTAACAAGTTTCCTGCCCGTTTTCGGGCAGGATCAGTCCGGAGATCGCCCTGCGCGCCACCCCAGCGCGCCTTCTCACACGTCCACGGCGATGTCGGCCACACGAAGCGACATGACTGTGGGGTCATCGACAAGAGTCAGCAGGTCCGCGGGCCACCCGCTGAGGACGAAGCCGTGGACGCCACGAGCGGGCACAGTTTTCAGCTCGTCCAGATTCAGTCCGAAGGCGGTCAGCGCCTTCTCGTCACCCGGCCCGAGCAGAGAGATCCAGGTCTCAAACTCCCGGGTGTACGACGGTTGCACTCGCGACGAGCACCAGGCGTCGAAGCCCCGGGAGTCGCAGTACGTGGAGCCGTCCCAGGAGAGGGGTTTTCCGTTCGGCCCGGTGGAGAACAGCAGCACATCCGGCGTCCTGACGGTGATCTTCCTCACCTCGGGCTCGGGCAGCGGCTCGCGCAACCCGACGACCACCTCGACCTTCACGGACGGGCCGAGCGACCGCAGCACACGCTTCACCTGCCGTCTCTCGTCCTCGTCCTGCAGCGGGTCCGCGGTGAGCTTCACAAGTGCGCCCGTCAGGCTCCACCCGCTCAGGTTCCTCGAGACGTCCGCCGCGCCCTCGGCGTCGTCGAGCCGAGTGCTCCACCCCCCGTATTCCGAGCCCGTGGAGGGCGACGGCCGCCGGGCTTCGACTGTGGTCCAGCCCTCACGGTAGTCGTCGCCGGCTCCGCCGAATTGGACCACGCGGTAATCGGGATTCGTCACCGCCAGGAGATTCCTCCACACAGCGACCGCCTGCCCGTCACCCGCGCGCGCGGAGCACCCGCCGATCCCGGCCACGAGCATCGCGATTATGGCGACAGGAAGAATCAGTGGCCGCTTCCTGTGTGTTCGCCCTTTCATCGGCGCCTTCCACTCAGTGCGGTACGCGATCGGGGTCGGGCACCGCCTCGACGATGTAGACGTTGCGGACGTCAGGCTTCCTCAGCAGGCTCAAGAGGTCTTCCCCCGTCATCCAGTTGACGACGAATCCGTACACATGGCCGTCCGCGGCGGCGTCGCGGAGAACCTTCAGATCAAGACCGAGCCTGCGCAGATTGTGCAGGTCGTCATCGGCCAGCGAGCCGACCCACTGCTGGAACTGCTTCGTCGCGGAGCTCTCGTCGCAATCGTCCAATCCACGTTCGGCGCAACCGCCGAGAGCCGACCAGAAGACCGGCTTCGCCATGGTTGGAATCAGCGGCGACATGAAGAAGTACTTGTCCATGTCCTGCGGACCGAAGCCATACGGCTTCATCTCCTTGACGAGCTCCGGCTCGGCGACCGGCCTCGCCAGTTCCACAAGAGCCGTCGCCCGCACCGCTTTCCCGAGCCCTCCGATCTCTCGTTCCGCCGCTTTCCTCATGGCAGGATCCACCCCCTTGCCGCCGGCGAAGCCCCACAGATACCTGGTCATATCCGTGTCGGGGAACGAGGGAACGGAGGTGAGGTCGCCGAGCACGTTCTCCATCACGTCCTGCCGGCCGTTCGAGTCACCGGAAGACTGCCGCTCGAAGGACAGAGGGAGAGTGGAGGGAGAACAGTCCATTCGGAGGTTGTAAGCGCATTCGATACTCCGGGTGGGCGACCTGCGTCGCATTCCCGAGAACCGCCAGCATCCGCTGCGCCCGCCTCTCGGACGTCGAAACGAGCCACACGGCGACCCCGGCCAGCGTCACGCATATCGCCAGACCGATCAGGCCGATCGCGCGCATAGTCTGAGTCCTCCCGAATGGCTGATCCATCCAAAGGGCGCTACTGACAGCCACCAGAGCGGATTCCGCGCGCCGGCAAGCTGGCCGATCAACAGATCATCCAGCCATGGCGCCGGTTGGTCTCCTCCCCCCGACGAGTGCGATCACTTCGCCAAAAACGCAACAGGGCTCCTGCAGGCCTCTAGGGGCAGGGTTCCTTCTTGGGACAGGGCCACATCCCCGTGACCCATACTCCCAGCACATTCTTGTCACGGATCATCTCACGCACACGCGTCGGCGACGATTCCGTGATGACTCCATAAATCAGCCCATCCACGGCCGCCTTTCTTAATTCTCCCAGATTCAAACCAAACTTGCGCAGGATTGCTTCATCGGCACCACCGAGTCGCGCGACCCAGCTCTTGAACTGCTCGACCGATGACCATTCCACGCATCGAGAGCCTGGCGCGCATCCCTCATCGCCGTCCCAATAGAGCGGCGATCCGGATTTCCGGGATCGCGACAGAAGCACGCGCTCCGGAGGCCCGTTCTCCACACCAAGTGCCTTCTCCGTCATGGGCTTCTTGAACTCGATGATCGCTTCTACCGTCAAGCCCGCCGGAAGGCTCTTCACCACCCAGGCGCTGCCGTCGCCCTTCGCCCCCGTGCCGAAGCCGGCTCCCGTCCCAAGCCCGAGAAGCGCACGGGAAATCGAATCCTGTGACGGGCTCGGCACCTCGACGACTCCCCCTGCCGCATCCAAGGTGACGACATAGGAACTTGGGGAGAGACGCACCGGCCCCCGGTAACCCGACCATAACTCACCTGTCGGCCCCATCCGGTGACTGTTCCCGCGCGACTCCTGGTGCCAGTTCCGTAGGTCTAGCCGACGTCCGGGGTTCGTTATCGCAGCCGCGGCCTTCACGACCAGCTCCGCGTGCCCAAGAGACGGCACCGACGGCCGCGAAGCGCTCGAGGTCCCTGAATCGCCACAGGCACTGGTGGCCAGCAGGGAGACGACGAGGGCGCTGAGCAGACGGACCCGCATACAGATACTCCTCATGAAATTCAGAACGACTCAGGGCGAGGCGCGAGGGCGCCTCGCCCTGGTTCAGTCAATCACAACTACTCGACTGCGGTGCCAGTACCACACCCAGTTGCCGTTGAGAACGATACTCTTCAGCGCTACGTTTCCCGGACCCTTTCTGAGATGGAACTTACCGGCGGATGTCTGACGGTAGCGATCGACAGCCGGCGCTCTGGCAGCAGTTCGCCACGGCAGAATCATTCGAGACCCACATCGTGGTCCGGAGCGCGATTTTTCTTTTCGAGAACGGCGGCCAGCCGGGGGCGGAGGAGGCCGGTTCTGCCCGGTGTGCAGGGCACGGTCGACGACGCATGAGGCCCACGCTTCGGCGGTCGAAAACTGCAGGCCCAGCATCACGGTGGCGGCGCCCCTGCCGCGGGTGGCGCCGGCACTGCGGGGCCCGGAGAGTTCTCACCTCGAGCCATTCAGCCGAATTCCGATGAGTGGAAGGCCGTGAAATCCCTCGTTCTTTTACAGAGGCAGCGGGGTCCCACCGCTCCGAAAAGACCGGAGGACACGCTGGTCAGTAACTGCGCGGCAACGGCACGACCACCTGATCTTTATCGCGAACAGGTGTGATGTCTGCGATGCGGGCCGCCTTCACCAGCGGCCCCGCTACGCTGGGCCGCACCACCTCGGGTTGGCCGTAGACGATCCATCCGTAGACGAGCCCAGCGGAGGCAGCGGATCGTAGTCGCGACAGATCGAAACCCATCGTCTTGATCATGATGGCATCATCGTCCCTCAATGCGGCCACCCAGCTGCGGAACTGGGACATCTGGTCAGTGTCGTCGCATTGGGGTCGATCGCGCTCCTCACAGGCCAGGCCGCTGGGCCAGTACAGGGGCCTCGTTCTCCAGCCGTCAAGGCCCGGCCGCGTCATGGGTCTCAGAGGCGACAGGATGAGGTCCAGCGACATCAGGAAGGTGGTCTTCTTGAGCTCCTCCATGCGCATGGGGTGTTTCAATTCGACGACCACCGTCACGGTGACGTTGCTCGGCAGCCGGTCGAGGAGCACCTGGGCGTTGTGTGACACCTCGGGTGCGGCACCGAAGAGGAGCGGCGCCATGTCCGTGTAAGGCAGATGCGGAAAACGAACCTCACCCGAGTCCTTCCGTACGACCTCGAACACCTGCTGCATCGACGCGTCAGGGACGGATCTCGGTCGCACGAACACTCCGACGGTGATCTCACCGCCGTTCACCGAGGGTCCGCCGTACCAGGGCTCCACCACGTACTCGGGATTCGCGATCATCATCCCGGTGGTCAGCACCTCTTCCACGTGGGCACACATGGCCGACGAGCACGGCACCGCTTCGTCCAGGGAGGATCGCGCCATCATCTCCGGTGAGACGTCACAGCTCGCGATCGTGATCGCGACAGCCATCATGGTCACGGCGCGTCTCAAGGTTCCCATCACACCCTTGGCCCCCTTGCACGCTCCCGGAAGTATCGGCGCGGGAGGTGAAAGTCGACTTTATTCCGCGGCGAGGATTCCGCGATGCGCGAGGACCAGCTCAAGGACACGCTTCCTTCTTACGGCACGGCCACATGTCGACGATCCACAGCGATCGCACATTTCGATTCTTCTTGAATTGCCGGATGACTTGCGGCGACGCCTGCTGGATCAGGCCGTAGATGCGACCCTCCTTAGCGGTGACGCGAAGGGCGTCCAGAGAGATGCCAAATTTGTCTAAGATAAGCCTGTCCTTCTCGGTCAACTGCCCAACCCAGGCCCGAAACGTGTCGATCGCGGAATGGCTGTCACAGTCGCGCCGCACAGAGGGTGCGGGGCACTCGATATCCCCTCCCCAATATATCGGCCGACCACTTCCGGATCCCCGCGACAGAAAATATCGGTTGGACTGGTAGTTCCAAGCGAGCTCTCTCTCGGACATCGGGATTTCGAACTCCGCTACCGCCCGCACCCGGATACCCGCCGACAAGCGAGGTAGGATCCAGTCACTTTCGTCTCCCGCGCCTCGACCGAAGTTTCTGAGCGCGCCGTCCAGCCTACTGAAAGGGAGTTTCGATATATCTCTGACGTTCCCGCTGTGGTCCAGAGTGACCGTCAGAGGATGGTCGATGTCCATGACCGGTGTACTGGCCTGGTAATATCCCGACCACTCCTCCCCGGACACCCTGAATTCGTAACCGCCCGGGATCCGCTGAAGCCTGGAGTCACTGACCAGCAAAGGCGTACCGGGATTGCTGATCACGATGGCGCCACGGAGAACGGTCACCAGATGCGCCGGCGAAAAATCCCCGCTTGATCGGGGCAACGGCTTCGAGGTCGCCCCGCAGGCGATGCTCATGGCTAGGACGGCCACCATCGACGCGCATATCTTGATGCACTTCACGACTGTCCCTATCGTCAGATGTGACGTGGGTCGTGGTGACACCGGAGACTCACTCCGATGTCACCACGACTATCCAACAGTCCGGACTGTCGCCACTGGTAGGCTCCCCGTCGCGAGCACCGCCACGACCAGGGCGGCTACCAGCGCTTTGCCCCTCCCCGGTCACCGTGCGGAAACCGTCGGTAATGCCAGGAGAACGCTTCGCGACTTTCTCACCAATACCCCGTTCGCGAGTATGCGGGATGTCACGTGAACTTGTATCAGCAATACACTGGTACGCACAACACCTGGGCGAACAATCTAGATAGAGCCCCGGCCCGGCGGCAAACGTCGTCGAATTGGGGAAATCTGAATTTCCCACAAACGCCCCTGCCGGTCGGGAGATCCCCTGCCAGGCAGTGTCGCGACCGCCCGCGGCAGGCAGTGCCACGACAGGACCAGGGCCGGGGTTGGGGTCGGGGTCAGCTCAGCGTCTTCAGCAGCGCGGCGGCCAGCGGGGCGGACGAAGCCGGGTTCTGCCCGGTGTGCAAGGTGCGGTCGACGACGACGTGCGGCGCCCACGGCTCGCCGGCGGAGAAGCGCAGGCGCAGCGCCACCAGCCGGTCCTCCAGCACCCACTCCATCCGGTCCGCGAGGCCGGCCTGCTCCTCCTCCGCCCTGGTGAAGCCGGTGACGCGGTAGCCGGCGAAGGGCGAGGTCCCGTCACCGTCCGCGGTGCCGACCAGGGCGGCCACACCATGGCAGACGAGGCCAAGAGGCGTGCCGGACCCGATCGCCGCGGTGAGCAGCCGGGCCGAGTCGGCGTCGGACGCGAGGTCCTCCATCGGCCCGTGCCCGCCCGGGTAGAACACGGCCGCGTACTCGCCCGGGTCGGCCTTCTCCAGAGCGATCGGGCGGCGTAGTTCCACGGCGGCCTCCAGTGCCGCGGCGGCGGCGTCCGCACCCTCCTGTCCCCCGTTGAACTCCGGCGCCAAGCTGGCAGGGTCGACCGGCGGCACGACACCGCCCGGGGTCGCGACGACGACCTCGTACCCCGCCTCCGTGAACGCGCGGTACGGCGCGAGGAACTCCTCCGCCCAGTAGCCGGTGGGGTGCGAAGTTCCGTCGGCCAGCCTCAGACGGTCGGCGCCGGTCATGACGAAAAGGATCTGTGCCATTTGCGGTAGCTCTCTCGACGGGCCTCGGCGCGTACGCGAGGCGCGGTGAGCCGGCGGCCGTTGGCGGCTCGCCGGCGGCGACGATCCGACAGTAGGTCGCCATCCCATCAGAGGACCAATAGCTTTGCCACTATGACCCATCAAGAATCCGATGAGCGGGTCCCCGATCGCGGCCCGCTGGACCTCACGCTGCTGCGGACGTTCCTCGCCGTGTACCGGGCCGGTTCCCTCACCGGCGGGGCGCAGCTCCTCGGGTTGTCCCAGCCGACCGTGACCGGCCAGATACGCGGCCTCGAACAGCAGCTGGAGCGCCAGCTGTTCGAACGGCTGCCCCGAGGGGTGGCGCCCACCCCGGTGGCCGACGAGCTGGCCGCACAGGTCGCCGGGCCTCTCGACGCACTGGCCGCGGTCGCGGAGCGGGGCCTGCCGGGAAGCGATTCCTCCGAGCCGGTGCATCTGGGCGGCCCCGCCGAACTGTTGTGCGTGCGGGTGCTGCCCGTCCTGGCGCCGCTGGTGGATCGGGGCGTACGGCTGCGGGTGACCACCGGTCTCGCCGACGACCTGCTCGACGGGCTTCGCGCCGGACGCTTCGACCTGGTGCTGTCCGCCGTACGTCCGCGCGGGCGCTCGGTCGTCGCCGAACCGCTCATGGACGAGGAGTTCGTCCTGGTGGCCGCACCGGCCTGGGCCGCGCGGATCGGTCCCGTCGGCTGCGACGATCCCGGCCCCCTGCGCGAAGTCCCGCTGGTCGCCTACGCCGAGGACCTGCCCATCATCCGCAGGTACTGGCGGCAGGTGTTCCACACGCGCCCGCCGATGTCACCGTCCGTGGTCGTGCCGGACCTTCGCGGGGTGCTGGCCGCGGTCGCCGCCGGTGCCGGGATCAGCGTCCTCCCCCGCTACCTGTGCCTTCGTGAGCTGCGCGCGGGGGAGGTCGTGCCGCTCCTCGACCCCGGCGACCCGCCTATCAACACCCCGTTTCTCGCCCGCCGCGCGGGCGCGCCGGAGCGCCCCCATGTCTCCCTCGTCCGGGAGGTGCTGCTCGCCTCGGCGCGCGAGTGGTAGCCACGCCCGAGTCCGGCGGCGGGCCCGGCGCCGGCGGCCCGCACGGGCTCGGCGAACGCGGCGAGCACCGGGCGGGGTCACAGGCGTTCGGGGGGCGGATCCGAGGAGAGCCGCCCCCGCCGGTCAGCGTGGCGATCAGGTCGCCGGGGCGGCGGCGCGCAGCACCTTCATGAACTCGCGCATCCACGCCGGGTGGTCGGGCCAGGCCCGCCCGGTCACGAGGTTCTGGTCGACGTGGGCCTCGCTGTCGACCCACGTGCCGCCGCCGTTCTCGACGTCGAGCGCGCAGGCGGGGTACGCGCTGCTCTCGCGGCCCTTCAGCACCCCGGCGGCGGCGAGCACCAGCGGCCCGTGGCAGAGCGCGGCGATCGGCTTGCCGGCGTCCGCGAAATGGCGCACGATCTCCTGGACGTTCCGGTCGCCGCGGATGTACTCGGGGGCACGACCGCCGGGGATCACCAGCGCGGCGTACTCGTCCGGGTTCACCTCGGAGAAGGCGACGTCGGCCGCCCAGGTGTGGCCCGGCTTCTCGGTGTAGGTGTCGAAGCCGCCGACGAAGTCGTGCACCACGAACTGCAGCTTCTTGGCGGACGGCGCCGCGATGTGCGCCTCGTAGCCCTCCTCGAGAAGCCGCTGGTACGGGTACATCACCTCCAGGTCCTCGGCCGCGTCGCCGGTGATGATGAGCACCTTCGCCATCGCGTAACCCCCTCCTGCGTACCGTTGCCGCCTCATCCTGCGCGCGGCCTCCCCCGCAGGTCAACGTCTCGCCCCGCTTCGGTCACGTGCCGCGTGGGCGCCGGGGATTGAAGGCAGTTGGCACCGGCACCCTCCGGGATCCGCTAGAGTTGTTCACGCGTCGCCGGGAGAAACCCCGAGCGATGGCTGCGGAAGTGGCTCAGTGGTAGAGCATCACCTTGCCAAGGTGAGGGTCGCGGGTTCGAATCCCGTCTTCCGCTCGGAGCCCGGACGAGATCCGGGCACGGACGATTAGCTCAGCGGGAGAGCGCTTCCCTGACACGGAAGAGGTCACTGGTTCAATCCCAGTATCGTCCACCAGCCACAGAAACCCCGGCCGAGGCCGGGGTTTCGTCGTTTCCCCACCTGGTCACATCCGGCAGCGGACACGAGTCCGGCGTGGGACGGCAGCCCCGGACCGTCGTGGAAGCCGGTCGCCTCGCGATCGCTCGACCAGATCATCGCCCAGGGCGGCCCACTCCATAGGCCGCGGCCACAACGCGGGAAGTGCTCTCGGCCCTCGTAGGACTCGGGCAGCGCCCAGTTCCTCTATTCGGAAGCCGACATGAAGGAGAACTCGGGCGGCCGAATTCTCGAATCCCACAGCCATCCGCCTGACGTCCACGGACGGACGCGCCCGGGCCTGCGCGGACCTCCAGCCGTTCTGTGATCCGCGGCGGCGCCGGCCGCCGAATGCGGCCGGCGCCGCCGAGAAATCGCGGCACGGCGCTCGCCTTTTCCGGCGAGCCATTCCCGCCACCACCGGTACGCCCCCGCCATGAGCACCGGTATCACGATGGGCACGGCCGATCCCTGCCGGTCGCCGGCACCGAGATAATCTTCTATCAATTACCCCCACGCCGACACAATCCATGCAACCGGAAATCATACAAGACTTGTCTAGATTTCCTCTTAATGGCGGACTTTGTCGGCCTTTTCCCGGACTACCAGGACGGGACGACGAGAACCTGCGGCGCGGCCTGGCGCATCCGGGTACGCAGCCAGAGCAGTTGGACGGCCGTCTCGGCGGCGCAGTGCCGGGCGAGGTCGAGCAGTTCGTCGTCCCTGAGCCCGCGGGCGGCCTGCGCGACCACGCTCCACGACAGGTCGCACTCGGTGGCGAGCAGGTACAGGCCGTGCAGGTCCCGCAGCAGCGCGAGGCCGCCGCCGTCCCCGCCGCCCCGTCCCGGTGTCACGCGGGGGCGCCGTGGCGCGCCGGCGTCCGCGCCCTCGGCGACCGCCCGCTCCCGTTCCACGGCCCCGCGGACCACCCGCTGGAGGTCCGCCGGCTCCAGGCCGGCCGGGTCGAAACCTCCGCCGTCGATACTCGCGGCGTCGAACCCTCCGGCATCGAACCCTCCGGCGTCGTACCTCCCGGTGTCGAAACCCCCGGCATCGAACCCCCCGGTGTCGAAACCCGAGGTCTCCAGGCGCGGCACCTCCAGCCCCGGCGGCTTGACGCGATCACGTCGGCCCCCGGAGCGGTATCGCCGCTGGAAGGGCGCGAGCCGCTCGGCGTGATCGTGGCACTGCGCGGCCAGGCGCTCGCAGACGCCGCACAGGTCCGGCTCACGGGGATGGCCGCGCCGCAGCGCGCGGAACCCGGACGACAGCCTGTGCTGCGCGCGGGACAGCGTCTCCAGGTAGCGCGCCAGATGCTCGGTCACGGATCGTCCCACCCGCGGGCGGCGTCCCCCCAAGCGGTGCGTGTGCCTGCAAGGGCCATATGTCGTCGCTTCCTTCCGGTAGGCCGACCCACCTCATCTCCGGCGATCGCGGACGTCAGACCTCCTCGTACCGTTCCGGCGCCTCCCCTCCCCCGGCCGCGGCCGTCACCTCGGGCCGCGCGGTCACGCCACGGCCGAGGCGCGTGGCGGCGGCCGAGTAGAGGCCCTCCCCCACGGCGGCGTCCCCGCGCCGCCCGGCCTTCACCAGCCGGACCGCCGCCGCCGTGCGCAGCGGCCTGCGGGACACCGGGTCCCACGCGGTGAGCGTCAGCTCCGCGGCCGCCCACGTCACGGCCTCGTCCTGCCCGTCGAGCGGCAGGAGCACGACGCCCGGGCGTACGCCCGACAGGCGCGCGACGGCATCCAGCACGCCGAGGGGCGACTCGACCCGGACGAGGTCGCCGTCTTCGACGCCGAGCGCCGCGGCGTCGCCGGGGTGGAGCTCCAGGTGTGGCTGGGCCGGGAACGGCTCGGACGGGGCGTCGCCACGACGAGCCGGCCGGGCCGGAAAGCGGCGCGGCGCCGGACGGGTGGTGAGGACGAGGGGGTGCGCGTCGTCGGCGACCTCGGGAGACGGCTCGAAGTCGGCCGCGTGGAGGAAGGCGCGTCCCCCGGGGTTTTCCGCGCGGTATCGCTCCTCGCCGTACTCGGCCCCCGTGGCGAGGTCGGCCCCGAACGTCTGGCAGTGCCCCGGCCCGGTGGCGAAGCGCCCCCCGGCGTACAGACGCTCAACCCCGTGGGAGCTGGACGGCAGGCAGGGCCACTGGACCCCGCCGGCCCGCAGCCGCTCGTAGGTGATCCCGGTGTGGTCGCACGGACGGCCTCTGGAACACGCCTTCCACGCCTCGAACGCCGACTCCGCGTCGGTCCAGTGCACGAGCGGCCGGCCGTCCCGGTCGCGCAGGTCCATCCGCCGCGCGTAGTCGAGCAGGATGTCGAGGTCCGTCCTGGCCTCCCCCGGCGGCTCGACCGCCTTCTCGCACAGGTGCACCGTGCGGTCGGCGCCGGTGACGGTGCCGGTCTTCTCGCCCCAGGCCGCCGCCGGGAGCACCACGTCGGCCAGCAGCGCGGTCTCGGTCAGGTACGGATCCTGGACGACGACGAACAGGTCCTCCCTCGCGAGGATCCGGTCGAGGCCGGGCACCGTGGCCGCCGGATCGGACGCCGTGATCCACAACAGCCCGACCGAGCCCTCCTCGGCGTACCTGAGGATCTGGGTCGCGTGCGTGGCGGGCCCCCAGTGCGGGATGACGGCGGGGGCGACGTTCCACAGGTCCGCCAGCTCGCGCACGTGCCCCGTGTCGGCCCAGTTGCGCAACCCGGGCAGGTCCGCGGCCGAGCCCGCCTCCAGCGCGTCGCACCCGGGCCCGCCGAGCTGGAACAGCCCGGCCCCCGGACGGCCGAGCATGCCGCGCAGCAGGTGGACGTTGTTGACCTGGCAGGCGGCGGCGGTCGCCTGGTTGGAGCCCAGAAAGGCCTGGCCCACGGTCGACACCAGCCGTTCGGCCGCACCCAGGATCTCGGCGGCCTGCTCGATCTGCCCGACCGGCACCGCGCAGATCTCCGCCGCCCGCTTGGCGGGGTAGGCCTCGACGACCCGCCACAGCCGTTCGAACCCGACGGTGTGCGCGGCGACGTAGGCCGCGTCGTGCCAGCCGCCCGCGATCAGCTCGTGCAGCAGTCCGTTGAGCAGGGCCACGTTGGTGCCGGGACGCACGGCGAGGTGAACGTCGGCCTCCCTGGCCGCCGCCGTCCCCTCCGGGCCCACCGCGATCATGGCGGGCGGTCTGGATCCGAGCCGGCGGTCGAGCATGCGCTCCCACAGCACGGGATGGGTGGCGGCGCAGTCGTGCCCCCACAGCGCGAGCGCGTCGCAGTGGTCCACGTCGGTGTACGAGCCGGGCTGGCCGTCGGTGCCGAAGCTCGCCGCGAGCGCGGCAGCGGCCGCCGCCGCGCCCCAGCGGGTGTCGCCGTCCATGTGCGGGGTGCCGATCCCCGCCTTGCCGATGACGGCGAGGGTGTAGTGCTCCTCGAGGAACAACCGCGGGCCCGTGTAGAAGGCGAGGCGGCCCCAGCCGCCGGGACGGGCGAGCAGTTCCCGCGACCTCGCGACGATGCGGTCCATCGCGGCGTCCCATGTCGTCTCGACCAGCCGCCCGCCCGCACGCACCCCGCCTTCACGAACCCCGCCTTCACGAACCAGGGGGCAGGTCAGCCGGCCCGCGCGCGGCTGCCAGGCGTGCCACTCCCGGGGGTCGAGCCTGCCGTGGTTGACGCGGTCGCCGGCCCGGCCGCGTACGCCCACGACCCGGCCGCCGCGCACCGCCAGGTCGAGGGCGTCGCCGTTGGAACCCGCCGCGGAGACGGCGGGAACCCAGCGCTCGGCGTCCGGCCCGGCGACGCCGTCCTCCGGGAACACGTCCACACGCACCGGCCAGGGGCTGCCGAGGCGGATGACCGGGGGAAGCGCGTCGCGCATGTGGCTCGGCAGGGCCGCGGCCAGCCGTTCCACCGCGTCGGGAGGCCCGTACGGCGTGCGCCGCCCCCTGGGATCGGCGATCCGGTCCAGCACCTGGCACCTCCGCGGTGACGATGTGTGAACGAGGCGTCCCGTACCCGGTGCCGTGCACCCCTGATCCCGGTATCGCCCGAACTGACCGGTTCCTTTTCGAATACTTTCCATAGGGTGTCAATGTCGGACCGGTCTCCTCCAGAGGTCCCCTGATCTGTAAAGTGCACTTACTGAGTGTTGTCGGCGCGACCGGCGGGGGCGGCCCGCGCGTTCGCGTGTGGGGTGCGAGTGACTCCTCCGTTCCCGGCAGGGAGCGGCTTCTCGCTAAGCCGCTTCCGCAGCATCGCGAAGGGCAAGCCCTGCCCTGAGGATGTTGATCGCCGCGTTCACGTCGGCGTGTGCGGTGTGGCCGCACGCCTGGCATTGGAACCGGGCTTGTGTGACGCGGTTCTCCTTCGCGCGGTGCCCGCAACGCGCGCAGGTGCGGGAGGCGCCGGCGGGCTTCACCGCGATCAGCTCGCGACCGGCGCTTTCAGCCTTGTACGCGAGTACACGCAGGAACACCCCTCAACCCGCGTCCAGGATGCTCCGGTTCAGCCCCGACTTGGCCGCGACGTTCCGCGCAGGCTGGACGATCGTGCCCGACGCCGAGCGGATCATGTTCGCGATCCGCAGGTCCTCACGCACGATCACGTCATACGCGTGGACCAGCGTGAGCGCCTGCTTGTGCGCGTAGTCCAGGCGCTGCCTGCGCACCTTCGCGTGCAGGGCCGCCACCCGGGCCACCGCCTCACGGTGCCGCTTGGACCCCCGCCTCTTGCGGGCCAGATCCCGCTGGGCCGCCGCCAGACGGCCGGTGGACGCGGCCAGGTGGCGCGGGTTGGCCAGGGGGGCACCGTCACTGGTCGTGGCCAGCGAGGCCACGCCCAGGTCGATCCCGACGGCCGCGCCCGTTCGCGGAAGCGGCTCGGCGGGCACGTCGTCACAGGACAAAATCAGATACCAGCGGGCGCCTTCCCGCTTGACGCCGATCGTCTTGACGGTGCCGACCACACGGCGGTGCTGGTGGACCCGGACATGCCCGATGGCGCCGACAAAACCGGAGACAGGAAGCGCGGAATCACCGGTCCGCACCAGCAGGCCGCCTCCTCCGCGCGAGTTGGGTGGACGTGACCTCCTGGTATGTCGACCAGACCAATCCCGCCAGCCTGCGGCCAGGACGGCCGCCCGCGGTCCCCCGCACCACGTGGCACCTGATGTCATACGCGCGCTGAAGGAGGCGCGCACCTGACGAGTCACACGATCACCATAAAAAGCACCGTCCATCCAATCCACCGGTGAAAGGCATCCGCGATGAGCCCAGAGAGAACACCAGACAGGGACGGCATTCCCCCGTCGCCTGAAGGCGACGGTCCCCTGCCGAGGTTCTGATGGACGGACGTACGGCCGGTCCGGTCGTCACGGGCACTTCCGCGCCACTCGTCGGACGACAGGACGCGCTGACCGCGCTGCGGGGCGCGATGGCCGCGAGCCGCCGCGACGGGTTCCAGTTCCTCGCGCTGGTCGGCGAGCCGGGCGCGGGCAAGACACGGCTCCTCGGCGAGCTCGCGGCGATGGCCGGCGGGGACGGCTTCACCCCGCTGTGGGGACGCGCCGCCGAGTACGAGCAGATGCTTCCCTACAGCGCGCTGGTGGACGCGCTCGACGACCATCTCGACGCACGCCGGGAGGAGGTCGTCCGGGCCGTGGGGTCCGGGCAGGCCGCTCTGCTGTCCGGCGTCTTCCCCGGGCTCGCCGCCGACGGGGGCCCGGCCGGCGACGAGCCCGCGCTGGCCGACGACCGCAGCGGCCTGGCCCGATATCGGCTCTACCGGGCCGTACGGCACCTGGTGGGCGCGCTGGCCGGGCCCACCGGCCTGCTGCTGGTCCTCGACGACGTCCACTGGGCCGACGACGGCACGCTCGAGTTCCTCGACCACGTCGTGCGGCATCCGCCCGCGGGCCCGGTGCTGATGGCGGTGGCCTTCCGCCCGGCCCAGGCCGCCCCGCGCGTGGCCAGGCTGGCCGCGGCGGCCGGCCCGCGCGGGCACGAGGTCGCGGTCGGTCCCCTCAGCGCGGCGGAGGTCCGGCAGTTCCTCGGCCCCGACGTCAGCCGGGGACGCGGCATGGCGTTGTACGAGGCCAGCGGCGGAAACCCGTTCTACCTGGAGGCGCTGGCCCGGATGGGCGGCACCGACGTGGCCGAGCTGCCGCCGACCGTGCTCGCCGCGCTCCGGATCGAGCTGGGCGACCTGTCCCCCGGCGCGCTGCTGGTGGCCCAGGCCGCCGCGGTGGCCGCCGACGAGTTCGAACCGGCCGTCGCCGCCGTCGCCGCCGAGGTGCCGCCGGCCGCCACGCTGGCCGCGCTGGACGAACTGGTCGAGCGCGACATCGTCCGCAGCGCGGGCGGGCGGTTCCGCTTCCGCCACCCCCTCGTGCGGCGCGCCGTCTACGAGTCGGCGGCCGCGGGCTGGCGCCTGGGCGCGCACGCCAGGATCGCGGCCCACCTGGCCGAGCTGGGCGCCCCGGCGACCGTACAGGCCCACCACGTCGAGCATTCCGGGTCGTTCGGCGACCAGCGGGCCGTGGAGGTGCTGGTGGCCGCGGCCCGCGCGGTGACCGCGCACGCGCCGGCCACCTCGGCGCACTGGCTGCAGGCGGCGCTGCGGCTCATGCCGGACGACGCCGCGAACCGGGAGGACCGGCTCGCCCTGATGCTGGAGCTGAGCTGGGCCCAGGGGATCAGCGGCAGGCTGGCCGAGGGCCGCGACACCGCCCGCGACCTGCTGCGCAGGCTGCCCGAGGACGACTACCCCCGCAGGGGCCGCGCGGCCCGCGTCTGCGCGCTGATGGAGCGCCAGCTCGACCGCCCGCAGGAGGCCAGGGCGCTGCTGCTCGACGAGCTGAGCCGCATGCCCAACCCACGGGCGGCCGCCGCCGTGCCGATGCGGATGCGCCTGGTCGCCGAGAGCATGATGCGGGTGGACTTCCGGGCCGCCCAGGCCGTGCTCGACCTCATGCCCGACAGCGCCGACGACTGGGAGCCGGGGCTCGCGGTCGCGGTGGCGGCGCTGCGCCCGATGCCCGCCCTGGCCGCCCGCCGTACGGACGACGCGCTGCGCTACGCCGAGATCGCCGGCAAGCTGCTCGCGGACGCGCCGGACGAGCACCTGTCCGAGTGGCTGGACGCCATCGCCTGGCTGTGCTGGGCCGAGTCCTATCTCGGCCGGTACGGCGAGGCGCTGCGGCACTTCGATCGGGCGGCGGCCGTCGCGCGGTCGACCGGGCAGACCTACATCCTGACCAACCTGCTCGCGGGCCGGGCCAAGACGCTGGTGGCGACGGGCCGCCTGGCGGAGGCAAGGGCTACCGCGGAGGAGTCCGTCGAGGGGGCCAGGCTGCTCGACTCCGGACAGCAGCTCGTCTTCGCGCTCACCCAGGTCTGCCTGGCCGAGTCGTGGAGCGGTGACGACGAGGCGGCCCTGCGCGCCGGCGAGGAGGCCGTGCGGTGCGGCGTCGGGGCGGGCGAGACCTGGGAGGCCACGGCCCGCTAC
The DNA here is from genome assembly GCF_014892245.1 of Microbispora sitophila. Lineage (NCBI taxonomy): Bacteria > Bacillati > Actinomycetota > Actinomycetes > Streptosporangiales > Streptosporangiaceae > Microbispora > Microbispora sitophila. Next base: position 48,681 of record NZ_JADBGC010000005.1, read on the forward strand.
GCGCGGGGACAGGCCCTGGTCAACGCGGGCCGGTACGCCGAGGGCGTCGAGGCGGTGCTGGACGCGTGCAACCGGTTCGAGTCGCCGCGGGTGGACCCGGGGACGCTGCTCCAGGCGTGCGAGACACTCGCCTACGCGGACGCCGCCCGGGAGACGGGCACTGAGGCCGACCCGGAAGGGGCCGCGCGGGCGGCGCAGTGGGCGGCGCTCGCCGTGCGGCTGGAGGAGCCGCGCCTGCCGGCCTACTGCGGCTTCGCCGCGCTCGCCCGATCGCACGCGCTGTCCCGTCAGGACCCGGGTGCCGCCGCCGAGGCCGCGGAGGAGGCGGCCCGCCTGCTGACCGCGGGCGAGCGGCGGCTCGACGCGGGCCGGGCCCTGCTCGCCGCCGGGCTCGCGCGTCTCGCGACGCCGGGCGGCCGGAGCCGCGCCAGGGAGCATCTGCGCGCCGCGGCCGAGGTCTTCGACGCCTGCGGCGCCCGCGCGCTCAAGGCGCGCACCGAGCGCGAACTGCGCCGCCTCGGCGTACGCGTGGGCGGCGGCGCGACCACGGCCGCGGGCGGGGAGGCGGCCAGGTTCGGACTGTCGCCACGGGAGCTGGAGGTGGCTCTGCTGGTCGCCGAGGGGCTGACCAACCAGCAGGTCGCCGAGCGGCTCTTCCTCAGCGTCCGTACGGTGGAGACGCACCTGTCGCGGATCTTCGCCAAGCTGGAGGTCACCTCCCGGGTCGGCGTGGCGACCGCCCTCACGCGGTGAGTGCCGGTAAGTACGGGTTTTCCACGATGCCGCCGGTACGGGTGGTCCTGCGATCGTAAACCCCGGCAGAAAGGCGATCGGATGGAACACCGCATACCCCGGTTCACGCTCGACGGCGTGCGGGACGCCGAGGTCACGGTTCATCCGTTCGCCACCGAGGACGAGCTGGGGTTACAGCTCACCCGGTTCCGCCGCGACGACACGCCGGCGCAGGGGGCGCCGGACGACGTCGTGCTGCTCGTGCACGGACTGACCTCGTCGAGCGACATGTTCATCATGCCGGAGCAGACGAACCTGGTCGGGTTCCTGCACGACAGCGGGTTCGGCGACGTGTGGACGCTGGACTTCCGGATGAGCAACAGGTTCCCGTACACGATGGAGACCCGCAGGCACACGCTGGACGACATCGCCCAGTACGACCACCCGGCAGCACTGCGCGAGATCCGCCGCCACGTGGGGGCGCGGCGGATCCACGTGGTGGCCCACTGCCTGGGGTCGGTGACCTTCCACATGAGCCTGTTCTCCGGAGCCGTGAGCGGGATCGCCAGCGTGGTCGCCAACAGCGTCGCGCTGACGCCCCGGGTGCACCCCTGGGCCCGCCTCAAGCTCGCCCTCGGCCCCGCGCTGCTGGAGTACGGCACGGGCCTGTCCTACCTGGACCCGCGGTTCAGGGACGCGCCTCCGCTGACGCGGCGGTGGCTGCTGGCCCGGGCCGTCTCCTTCTTCCATCCGGAGTGCCGGGAGGCGGCCTGCCACATGCAGAGCTTCATGTGGGGCAGCGGCAGGCCCGCGATGTACCGCCACCGCAACCTGACGCCGAGCACGCACCTCCACGAGCGGCTCGCCGACCTCAACGGCGCCTGCGACCTGCACTACTACCGGCACGTGCGGAAGATGGTGGCCGCCGGGCGGGCGGTGAAGTACGACACCGGCGACCCGCGGTACGCCGCGCTGCCGGACGACTACCTGGTCAACGCGGCCGAGGTCGACACGCCGATCCTGTTCCTGACGGGCGACCACAACGACGTCTTCACCGACTCCAACATCGTCTGCCACCGCGTCCTGTCCAAGGCGGCGCCGGGGCGGCACGAGCTGCGGATTCTGCCCGGGTATGGGCACATCGACCCCCTGATCGGGGCGAACGCGCACCGGGACGTCTTCCCGCACATCCTTGACTTCCTGAAGCGACACAGCGGTCGCTGACGCGACACCGAAAGATCACTTATGGAACACGTCGACGCGGTCGTGGTCGGTTCGGGTTTCGGCGGCGCGGTCGCCGCCTACCGCCTCGCCGAGGCGGGGTTGTCGGTGGTGGTGCTGGAGCGGGGCAGGGCGTACGCGCCGGGGGACTTCCCGCGCGGCCCGGCCCAGCTCGGCCGCGCCTTCTGGGACCCGGCCGAGGGCCTGTACGGGATGTTCGACATCTGGAGCTTCTCCGACTGCGACTCGGTGGTCGCCAGCGGCCTCGGCGGCGGCTCGCTCATCTACGCCAACGTCATGCTGCGCAAGGACGAGGACTGGTTCGTCCACGAGCAGGCGCTGCCCGGCGGCGGCTACGAGTCGTGGCCGGTGACCAGGGCCGACCTCGATCCGCACTACGACGCGGTCGAGCGCATGATCGGCGTGTCGCCCTACCCGCTGAGCCATCCCGGCTTCGACGACACGCTGAAGACGCTCGCCATGCGGGACGCGGCGGCCGAACTGGGACTCGACTGGCGGCTTCCGCCGCTGGCCGTCAGCTTCGCGCCGTCGCCCGGGGCGGAGCCCTGCCAGGGCATGCCGATCGCCGGGCCGGCGTACGGCAACCTGCACGGCGTGCCGCGCCGTACGTGCCGGCTGTGCGGCGAGTGCGACCTCGGCTGCAACGACGGCGCGAAGAACAGCCTCGACCACACCTACCTGTCGGCCGCCCGGCACCACGGGGCCGACCTGCGTACGCTGCACGAGGTGCGGCGCATCAGGCCGCGCGTGGGCGGCGGCTACGACGTGCAGTACGTCGAGCACATGCCCCGCGGCGACGAGGCGGGCGAGGAGGCCGACGGGCTGCCGCGGTGGACCGGGCCGCACACGATCAGCTGCGACCGGCTCGTCCTGGCCGCCGGCACGTACGGCACGTCCTACCTGCTGCTGAAGAACCGGGCGGCCTTCCCGGGCCTGAGCGGGACGCTCGGCACCCGCTTCTGCGGCAACGGGGACATGCTGGCGTTCCTGCTGCGGGCCACCGACCGGAGCAGGACCCGGCCCATCCGGGCGAGCCGCGGACCGGTCATCACCAGCGCGATACGCCTCGACGACGGCGCGGACGGGCGCGGCGCCTACATCGAGGACGGCGGCTATCCCGAGTTCGTCGACTACCTGGTCGAGGGCGCGGACATGGGGCCCGGCCGGATCGCCCGGTTCCTGCTACGGCGGCTGCGCAACGTCCTCACCCACGACACCAACCTGTCGGCGGAGTTCGCCGACCTGATCGGCCGGGGCGAGCTGTCGGGCACCTCGCTGCCGCTGCTCGGCATGGGCCGTGACGTCCCGGACGGGAGGCTGCGCCTGCGCGACGGCCGCCTCGACGTGGACTGGACGGCCGAGACCAGCGAGGACTACTACGAGCGGCTGCGCGCGATCATGCGCAGGATCGGCGACGTGCTCGGCGCGGAGTACGTGGACAGCCCGCCGTGGTGGCGCAGGCGGGTCATGACCGTGCATCCGCTGGGCGGGGCGCCGATGGGCCGCCATCCGGGCGAGGGGGTCTGCGACGCGTACGGGGAGGTCTTCGGCTTCCCCGGGCTGTACGTCGCGGACGGCGCGGCCCTGCCGGGGCCGGTCGGCGCCAACCCGTCGCTGACGATCGCCGCGCTCGCCGACCGCATGAGCACCCGGATCCTGGAGACCCGCGCGTCCCTCGCGGCATCCGCCGTGGAGTTGTCCGCCGCGCCGCCGATCCAGGTGGGGGCGCAGGCCGTGCCGGTGGGCACGGCGGCGGCGCGGCCGGAGGCGGTGGATACGGTGGATACGGTGGGAACGCCGGAAACGCAGGCCCGCCCGGAGGCGCCGTCCGCCGTCTCCGGCCGCCGGCCCTTCGCGGCCGGGCCCGCGGACGAGCCGAGCGTGTTCGAGGGCCGGACCTCGCTGTGGTTCGTCGAGGAGATGCGGGGGCTCCTGATGCCCGGCCCGCCCGGCCGTGCGACCCGCGGGAGTGCCGGAGGGTTCCCGTTCGCCTTCCGCCTCACGATCACGATCGACGACATCGGCCGTTTCCTCACCGAGCCCGAGCACGAGGCCAGGGCGGAGGGCTGGATCGAGGCCGACCTGTGCGGGGGCAGGCGGCCGCTCGCCCGGGGTTCGTTCAACCTGTTCGTCCCCGGGGAGACGGCCGGGCAGCGGCGCATGTGCTACCGCCTGCACTTCTGGGACGCCGACGGCCGCCCCCGCACGCTGGCCGGGCACAAGGAGATCCTGCCGGGCGCGCCGACCCGCCTGTGGCTGGACACCTCCACCCTGCACGCCCGCCTGCTGGAGGGGCACGTCGAGGAGGACGGGGACGAACACGCCGCCGTGGTCGCCGCGGGGACGTTGCGCATCCTGCCGTCCGACCTCGTGCGGATGCTCACGACCTTCCGTACGGCGGGGCCGGACGGCGCGGCGGCCGTGACCCGCTTCTGCCGGTTCTTCCTCGGCGAGCTGTGGGACGTCTACGGCCCGGGCTGATCCCTGCCGTAGGGGTCGTAGTCGACCTCCAGCGGTTCCTGGCCGGGCCGATCGGGCTCGGGGACGTGCCGGAGGTTGACCCGGATCCTGGTCCAGGTCGAGCTGCGCCCGCGCATCGAGTCGACCAGGACGTCGGCCGGCTGCAGGAGGCGGGCCACCTCGGGGTGGCGGGCCTTCCACCGTTCGAGCCCGGTCATCGCCTCGTCCCGCGTGGCGGCCCTGGCGATCTCGACGAGCGGCATGACGGACTGACGCCGCCCCTGCCTGGGCGGGGCCGCGGGCCTGTCCGGCCGCGGCCCCTGGGCCTCGGCCAGCTCCAGCAGAGCCTCCAGGGAACCCGCCCGCTCGTCCATCCCGGCCCACGGGTCGCCCGCCTCGGCGTACCGGTCGGGCATCGACGCGAGCGTGAAGTCCTCCGGCCGGCACCCGGGCACCTCGCCCCAGGCCAGCGGGGCCGAGACGAGGCCGGTCGGCCGTACGGAGTAGGCGGAGGCGACGGTGTGGTCGCGGGCGTTCTGGTTGTAGTCCACGAAGACGCCCTGCCGCTCCTCCTTCCACCATCGGCTGGTGGCGACGTCCGGCTCCCTGCGCTCGACCTCCCTGGCCACGGCCTCGGCGGCCCGCCGTACCTCGCGGAAGGTCCAGCGCGGCTCGATGCGGGCATAGACGTGGAAGCCGCGCGAGCCCGACGTCTTGGGCCAGGCGGTCAGGCCGTGCTCCTCCAGCACGTCCCTGGCGACCAGGGCGACCCGGACGATCTGCTCCCAGCCGACGCCGGGCACGGGGTCGAGGTCGATCCGCAGCTCGTCCGGGTGGTCGAGGTCATCGGCCCGCACGGGATGAGGGTTGAGGTCGACGCAGCCCAGATTCACCGTCCACAGCAGGTGGGCGAGGTCCCGGATCACCACCTCCTCCGCCGTGCGGCCGGAGGGGTAGCTCAGCTCGACGACCTCCACCCACTCGGGGCGCTTGGCGGGCGCGCGCTTCTGGAAGAACGCCTCCTTGTCGACGCCGTGCACGAAGCGCTTGAGTATCACCGGCCGGTCGGCCACGCCGCGCACCGCCCCCTCGGCGACCACCCGGTAGTAGGAGATCAGGTCGAGCTTCGTGTGCCCGGACCGCGGGAAGACCACGCGGTCCGGATTCGTGATCTTCACGATCCTGCCGTCGAGCTCCAGCGTCATGCCGCCACACTACGTCCCAGCTCCGCGCCCGTCCGGCGGCACGCGTGGAGCCGGGGCGCTGACATTCGCGGGTGGACGCTCTAAGATCGCCGCCCGTACCCGACATGCGGCAGGAAAGGCAGGCGCAGGCCCTTGATCTCGGAAAGATGGTCCGCGTCGGCCGTGGAAGGGCTCATCTCGTTACCCCTGGAGTCCCTGCTCACCGCTGACTACGAGGCCGATCCCGCGCTCGTCCACGAGCGCCTGCGCGCCCGGTACGGCCCGGTGGCCCCGGTCGACCTTCTCGGCGTGCCGGTCTGGTTCGTGCTCGGCTACGACGAGGTGCTGCACGTCATGCAGAACGCGCGCGACGTGTGGAGCAAGCGCGTGGACAACTGGCGGGCGTACGCGGAGGGGCGCGTTCCCGCCGACTGGCCGCTGCTCGCCCTCCTGCAGGCCGACAACTCGGGTTTCCACGACGGGGAGAGGCACCGGGGCCTGCGCGGCGCCTGGATCGCGGGACTCCGGCCGTTCCAGGAGCCCGGAAGCGAGCAGGCGCAGCGACTGGAACGCGCCATGGTGAGGTACTGCGACGACCTCATCGACGCGATGGCGGAAGGCGGGCCCACCGGGCAGGCCGACCTCGCCGCGCAGTACGGGCGGCCGTTCCCGTTGCTCGTCGCCAACCACATGCTCGGCGTCACCATCGAGCGGGGCGAGGACATGGTGGAGGACCAGTGGCGCCTGCTGGACGGCCCCGACTCCGCCGGGGCGTACCAGCGGTTGTACGCCGCACTCCTGGAACTGGCGACGCTCAAACGGCAGCGGCACGGCGACGACCTGCCGTCGTACATGATCGAGGCGAAGCCGGGCCTCACCGACGAGGAACTCGCCCGCGAGTTGTTCATGCTGTCCGGCTTCCTGGACTTCACCGGCAGCCTGATCTGCAACGTCCTCCTCGAAGTGATCACCGGGCGACTCAGGGAGACCGTGTCGGTCGGCGCGATCGAGGAGGCGGTCAACCGCGTCGCCCTGGCCAACCCGGCGCTGGCCAACCTGACCTTCCGCTACGCCAGGACGGATGTGAAGCTCGGCCGCTTCACGCTCGCGGCCGGCGACCCGGTGATGCTGTCCATCTCGGGCGCGCACGCCGACCCGCGGTTCGCCGACGCGCTCACCCGCGACACCGTCCGCAGCACCCGCGCCCACCTGGCGTGGGGTGCGGGCCCGCACAGGTGCCCGAGCCAGCGGCTGGCCATGCAGATGTCCACGATCGCGGTGCGCCGCCTGCTCGACCGGTTCTCGGCGCTGAAGCCGGCGCTTCCGGCCGACCGGCTTCCCTGGCGTCCCTCCCCCTTCGTACGCACGCTGCGTTCCCTGCCCGTGCACTACGAGCTCAGCCGGAGCTTCCCCGGCACGCCCCGGCCCGAATCCGGCGGTGAGCCGTCCCCACCGGCCCTGAAGGACGGCACGCAGGACGGCGGGGAAAACGGCGGCGACTGGCACCCGAGGTCCGGTCTCCGGGCGTTCCTGCGCAGGCTGCGCCGCAGCGCGGTGAGTCACGGACGGATCTGACGGACGATCGTGGGGTCGGTGATATCGGTGTCGGCGGCGAGCAGGAAGGCCTTGGACACGATGACCGACAACATGCCGCCGTCCTCCTCGAAGGGCAGGAAGACCCGGTCGCCCGATCCCCGCGGAACGATGCACAGATAGGCGTCGTTGGGCTCCATCAGAATGTTGCCCGACCCCAGGTGGATCTTGTACGTACGCAGCTCACCCCGCACCATCAGGAAACGATCCGTCAGCGCGCACCGATCGGCGATCGCCAGCCGCGGCAGCAACCGGGCGAGCGCGTCACGCCGCACCCGGGCGTTCTCCGACAGGTCCCCGAAGCCGTAGGACCGCCAGTAGTCGCCCTGGCCCTCCGGATCCAGTCCTGTCGAGGTGACGCCGACCGCGAGGTCCGCGTCGCGCAGCGCCTCGGAGAAGGTGAGCGCGGGCACCTCCGGCAGCGGAAGGCGCGCGCCGATCGGCGAGGTGAACCAGAGTTCGCCGCTGACGCAGACGGACGCCGTGTTGCCCGCGCCGTCGCGCTCGAACGACTCCTCGTCCAGGTGGAAGTCCCAGTGCGCGGCCAGCCCGCCGGGCAGCTCCCTGGCCGCCTCCGCCTCGTCGGAGCCGTACTCCCAGCCCCAGTGGCCCAGCGACAGCCCGGTCCAGCCGCGCCCGGTCAGCAGCGCCTTGGCCTGGCCGTACCGCAGCAGGTGCCCGGCGAAGCGGCGGGACCGGTCACCGGCCTCCTCCTCGGCGGGGGTGAGCAGGTACACCTCGCGGAAGGCCTGCTTGAACGGCTGTCGCACGCCGATCTCCAGCAGGCGGTCCCGCCAGGCGCGCACCTCGTCCACGGTGTGCGCGATCGGATGCCACAACACGACCTCGTCGTCGGGGCGCGGCCGGACGCGCCGCCCGGCCGGGCCGGCGAGCTCCCAGGCCCCGTCGCCCCGCACCGGGAGTCCGGCCGGGCCCTGCGGCATCTCCCAGATCAGGTTGCGCCCGAAGGAGCCGGTGACGGGGTGGTCGAGGTAGTAGTCGCACACCTCGCTCCAGCACCAGGTCCGCCGGGCGGCCAGCGCGCGCTCGACCCGGAAGCGCTCGGCGGGCACCGCCTTCTTCAGCTCCTTCGCGGTGGCCCGGAACTCGGCCAGGACCTCCCGGTCGACGGTCGTGGGGATGGTCTTGCGGCCGTTGTAGGTGATCGCACCGGTCAGGGACAGCCGCAGCCCCTGCTCGGTGCGCGTGCCGTCGTGATCGAGGCCGAAGGTGGGGACCGTGCGTTCCAGGAGCTGCTCGGAGGAGAGCCCGTTCTGCGCGGCCACCGCCTCCAGCGTGCGGTCCACCAGGGCCAGGATGGTCCTCTTCCGCACCTTGGCCTGGACGCGGGCCAGCTGGGCGACCACCTCGATCCCGCCGCGCCGGGCCAGCACGCCGATGGCGGCGTTGGCCAGCATCTCGCTGCGCGCGTTCGCGCCCGAGCCGCCCATCCCGGTGCCGGTGGTCACGGCGACGTCGCCCAGCAGCCCGGTCACCCAGGGCTCGTCGACGAGTTCACAGGCCCAGACCATGCCGCGCAGCGCGACGGCGGTGCGCTCGCGCAGGAAGACCGTCTCCGTCCACTCCTCGTCCTGGTAGGGATGCCGGATCCGGTGCTCGCGATGGGCGACGAGCCGCCGCAGGACGTCGGCTATCAGCTCGCCGGCCCGCGCGTCGAGGAGCCGGGCCGTACGCGCGAGCCACCTGGCGCTGGGCTTGGACGCGGTGGCCGTGACGCAGTGCCGCAGCAGCGGCAGCGTCTCGGGAGTGCCCAGCCGGGACGCGAACTCGGCGGCCAGCGTCGTCGTGAAGGCGTCGTCGTCCCACAGGACGTTGCGGACGGCGGCGGCGGGGTCGCCGGTCTCCGGTTCGGTGAACAGTTCGGTCAGCCGGTCGCGCAGGAGCGGCCACACCTGTTCGCGGTACTGCCGGAAGCCGTCGGGCACCCAGTGCAGGGCGACCCGCCTGTCGGGATAGGACAGCCGCGCCGTCGCCGCCAGCGGCAGGCGGCAGAGGGCCTCCGCCCCCTCCGCCGACTGGTACGTCGCGTCGCAGACCGTTCGCCACATGCCGCTCACCGTGTCCCCGGACCAGGCGGGCGGGTGGTCGATCACCTGCTGCAGGAGCGCGAGACGGCGCGGGTCGTCCGGGTTGGCGCAGAACCGGGTGTGCGCCCACAGCCCGAAGGTCTCGCTCCGCTCGCCGGGCATCGGCTCATCCCGGGCGAAGACCGCGTCCAGCCGCTCGAACTCGTCCTTGTCGGCCTGGCTCAGGTAGCCCCACGCGTCCACCGTCAGCCTCCGACCAGGGGGACGAGCTTGACGAACGACACCACGGGATCGGCGGTCAGGTCGATCTCCGTGTCGAGGTCCTCGATCTGGCGGTCGCCGACCAGCAGCAGGAAGCCGTTCCGGGCGAAGGCGGCCTCGGCGGCGTCGGCCTGCCTCTCCCAGTCGAGCGTGCGGGTGGTGCGCATGCGGTAGCCGTTCAGCTCCGCCTCGGCGTCCGTCGGCGTGACCAGACCGCGGAAGTACGGCGCGGGAGACGCGTTGTGACGGGCCACTTCCTCACGGACGCGCAGACGCACCAGCTCACGGGCCGTGATCCGGTCGGGCAGGTCCGGAAGGGAGAACTCGGCAAGAGCGCGGCCTGTCGCGGTCTCATCGCGAAACATCACTGACGCCATCGAACGACTCGTTTCCGTGAAGATCAGAATATGGCGCAATTCATAGCAGTGACGGGCGACAAACCAGCCACCCCGCGGCGAGCGGCGGGCGAGGTCACGCGAACCAGATCATCGCCTGCCCGTGCGACAGGGTCCAGGCGAGCGGCGTCCCGTCCAGCGCGAGGACATTGAACAGCGCGGCGCCGGGCGGCTCCGGCAGACCAGGGTGCGGCAGACCACAATGCTGCAGCACATCGGGGGTCTCGTTCGCGATCCAATGCCCCGGCAGCCCGCGGACCACCTCGGCGAACGCCTCCCGCCGCGGCGCCGGCACCTGGTACAGCACCGAGGTGTGGAACACGACCAGCGTGGCGCCTGCCGGGGCCTTCGCGGCCAGGTCCGGCAGGTCGTCCGCCAGGTCGCCGCGCACGAGCAGCGGCGGCTCGGACGCGGCGACGGCCGCCGCCGCCCTCAGCCGGGCCCGCCGCCGCTCGTGCTCCGGCCAGACGAGGGCGTCGAGCCACGCGACGTCGGCGGGATCGGTCACGTCGAGCGGGTTCACATCCAGACCGGCCCGCCACACCACGTCGGGTAGGCGGGCCGGCGGCGCCACTCCGGTCGCGGCGCAGTCCAGGACCGGTTCGCCGGAGCCGACCAGGTGGTCGCCGTAGCGGTAGGCGTACCGGTCGGGGTAGAGGCACAGCCCGGCCGAGGCCCCGACCTCCAGCAGCGCGAGCGGCTGCGGCAGCGCGGCGAGCACCGGCAGCAGCACCGCGCACCGACCGGCCTCGTTCGTCTGCGTGGCCCGGGTGCGCATCTCCGCTTCGACCGCCGGCCAGTTCCCCATGGTGTAGTCGCGGAACGCGGCGGGGTCCTCGACGGGGCCGCCGAGGAACCGTACGACGCCGAACAGCAGGTTCGGCTGCCGCTTCGCCGGCGGGAGCGCGCCGAGCAGCGCGAGCATCTCCCGGTCGCGGGAGACCGCGAGCGCCAGGCGCTCGTACGCCGGAGACACGCCGTGCGCCTCCCGTGCGGCGAACTCGGCGTAATTCGCGGCGGTCGTCATACCGCCATCGTCGTCGAATCCTGCCTCCAACGCGCGATGGTGGGGCGGGATCAGGCGAGGCCTGCGGCGCGGAGGGCCTCGCCGAAGGCGGTGCGGTTGGCCCGCTGGTCGGCGACGGCCCGCGCCAGGGCCTCGGCGTCCGAGGCGCGGAAGGCAGGGACGTCCTGCTCGATCACGATCCAGCCCTCGTAACCCGACCGCCGCAGCTCGGCCAGCACGGCGGGCAGGTCCAGGTCGCCCTGCCCGAGCGGCGGGAAGCCGCCCGCCGCGACCAGGTCCCACAGGTCGCCGCCGCTCGCGCGGATCCGGGCGAGGACGTCCCGGGAGGCGTCCTTGACGTGCACCTGACGGATGCGCGAGGACCATTCGCGGATCGCCGCCACCGGGTTGCCCCCGGCCAGCCACAGGTGCCCGGTGTCCAGGCACAGCGAGACGTCGGTCAGGTCGAGCAGCCGCTCGATCTCCTCAGGCGTCTCCACGTCGGTGCCCAGATGGTGGTGGAAGACGGGTTCCAGGCCGCGGTCGCGGCAGCGGGCCGCCGCCTCACCGATCCGCCCGGCGTACGCGGGCCAGTCGCCGTCGGGCAGGGAGAGCCGGGTGTCGGCCGGCATGCCGGGGCGGGCGAACCGCTCGGGCCGGTCCGGGCAGGCGAGCGTCGGCCGCGGCGCGAAGCGCGGATCGGCCGCCCCGGTCGCCCGTGCGTCCCGTCCGCCCTCCGTGCCGCCGGAACCGGCGCCGAGCGCGGCGTCGCGGGCGGCGGTGAACACGTCGAGAGCGGCGTCCAGCGCGGCCAGGTCCTGGCGGAAGCCGTCCGGGTCGTCGTAGCGGAGGTCCACCCAGCCGCCGGCGAGCCCGAGGCCGTACGCCGCGAGCCGCTCGGGCAGGGTCCGCGCCGTGCCCAGGTAGCCGATCGGCCCGGAGTCGGTGCCGTCGTACCCTGCCTCGCGCATCGTCGCGAGCATCTCCTCCGGCCCCACCGGCGCGCCGTCGGCCCGGTAGACGCCGAAGTTGACGGGCGCGCTCGCCACCCGCACCGCCCAGGGGGCCGCGTGCGCCGTCACCCCGTCACCTCCGGGAAGCGCACGAGCCGGCCCTGCTCGCGGGCGGAGTGCGTGGCGCCGGTCGCGCCGCTCACGTGGACGAGGACACGGGTGCGGTCACCCCGGAAGACGTCCTGGGAGAACTCGAAGGCCCGGCCCTGCTCGTCGGAGGTCGTGCGGGTGATGGCCAGGACCGGCACGCCGGGCTCGACACCGAGCACCGCCGCCTCCTCCTCCCCCGCCGCCACCGCCTCGATGCGTTCGAGCGCGTCGGCGGGGCGCACGCCGTACCGCTCGGCGAGCAGCTCGTAGACCGACCCGCCGAGGGGCTGCTCCAGCAGTCCCGGGAAGCGCAGCGCGGGGAACCGGGCCTGCTCCAGCGAGAGCGGCACCCCGTCGGCGAACCTGATGCGGACGATCTCGGTGACCAGGTCGCCCGGCTGCATGCCCAGGGCCGCGGCGGTCGCCTCGTCGGCGCCCGCGATCGTGGCCCTGACCACCCGCGACCCCGCGGTGAAGCCCTGCTCGCGCAGCAGCGCCGGCACGCCGACCACGCTCGACAGGTCGCGCTCCACCTTGCCGCCGCTGACGAACGTCCCGCCGCCCCTGCCGGGCACCCGGCGCACCGCGCCCGCCTGCTCCAGCAGCCCGAGCGCCTGGCGCAGCGTCGTACGGCTGACTCCCATGCGGGTGGACAGCTCGCGCTCCGAGCCGAGCCGCTGGCCCGGCCGGAGCTCGCCGCTCGTGATGAGCCGAAGGACCTCCCGCCGCACCGCCTCGACCGCGCTCTCGCCATCCGGGTCGCGGGACACCTGCTCACCCTTCCGTCTCACAGGGACGAACCATGACAGAGCGTGACTCCTCCGCTCCCTGAAGGGAGCGGCTTCTCGCTAGGCCGCTTCCGCAGCGTCGCGAAGGGCAAGCCCTGCCCTGAGAATGTTGATCGCCGCGTTCACGTCGGCGTGCGCGGCATGCCCACACGCCCTACAGGCGAACTCGGCTTGGGTGACGCGGTTCTCCTTCGCACAGTGCCCGCAACGCGAGCCGGTGCGGGAGGTGTTGCGGGGATCAACTGCGATCAGCTCGCGACCGGCGCTTTCAGCCTTGTACGCGAGCACACGCAAGAACACCCCCCAACCCGCGTCCAGAATGCTCCGGTTCAGCCCGGACTTGGCCGCGACGTTCCGCCCGGGGGCCTCGATCGTGCCCGAAGCCGAGCGGGTCATGTTCCCGATCCGCAGGTCCTCATGCACGATCACGTCATGGCCGCGAACCAGGGTCAGCGCCGCCTTGTGCGCGGTATCAAGACGTTGGCGGCGGACCTTCGCGTGCAGCGCCGCCACCCTCGCCACCGCCTCACGGTGCCGCTTGGACCCCCGCTTCTTGCGGGCGAGGGCCCGCTGGGCCGCCGCGAGACGTCCCGCGGACGCCTTCAGGTGGCGCGGGTTGGCCAGGGAGTCCCCGTCACTGGTGGTGACGAGCGAGACGACGCCCATGTCGATCCCGGCCGCCGCGCCGGTCGCGGGCAGCGGCTGCGCGGGCACGTCTTCGCACGACAGGATCACGTACCAGCGGGTGCCTTCCCGCTTCACCGCGATCGTCTTCACCCGGCCCTGGACTGGGCGGTGCTGATGCACCCGCACGTGGCCGATGCCCTGCAACCGCACGTAGGTCGCGGTTGGGTGCCCGGGCTGGGAGTCCCACCGGCAGCCGTCGCCGTCCTTCGGCCAGGTCACCGTGTCGAACCAGCCGCGCCCCTTGAACCGCGGGAACCCCGGCGTACGGCCCTCGCGGACCCGCGTGAAGAACGCCGCGAACGCCTTGTCCAACCGCCGCAGCGTGGCCTGCTGAGAGGAGAACGACCACCGGCCCTGACCCTCGGCGTCATCGGCACGGATGTCCGTCAAGTCTGCGGACTGGTCACCGTACCGAACCGTGACGCCCGCCGTGCGGTAGGCGGTGCGCCGGTGCTCCAAGGCGGCGTTGTAGAGCTGCCGGTGATCTTCCAGGCACGCGGCGAGCGCGGCAGCCTGCTTGGCCGTGGGGCGCAGCAGGAACTTGTACGACCTACGCACGGCCACCCACCTTGGGGACGCGCTCGTCCTGCGTCTCGATGTAACGCGAGGAGGACCTCGACCACAGCATGGGCAACCGGGAACGCAGGCGGGCGAACTCGGCGCGCAGGTGGGGGGCCTGCTCTACGTAGCCGATGAACGCCCCACGCTGCCGCGGCCGCTCCAACGCGGTGTTCCACACCGCACGGCAGACATCGCCAACGAGTTCGGCGAAGGTCTCCTGTTCGGAGGTGAACGCCAGCAGGTAGCGGCGGCCGGTCAGCATTCAACGGCCCTTCTGCTGCTCGACGTACCGCTTCACCACGGCCAGGGGCGCGCCGCCGACCGTGGCCACGAAGAAGTAGGAGTTCGTCCACAACGTCGGGAGCCGGGACTTCAGGGAGGGAACCTCCTCATGCAGCACGCGGGACGAGTGACCCTTGATGGCCTTAACCAGCCGGTGCACGCCGTGATGAACGTGGTCGGGCATGACCTCCGTCTGCACCAGCCATGCCCCTTTCTCGTCCATCACCTCGCGGATGAGTTCCTTCAAACGTTCTTCGATCCGGCCGCCCAGTACGCGCCGCCGATACTTGGGCACCACACGACACCGAATGCCCACTGGAAGACGACGTTGCTGTTCGACCACAGGGCTACAGCCACGACAGACAGTATGCGGCTTAGAGCTACCTGATATCTGAGGATCGCGGGGAATGGGCTTATCCACGGCTGATGCCGGATCCCTGCGGCCAAGAACCGATCACAATCCGATCACCGCATCCTGCGATTCGGGCAGGACCTGGCCGCCGTCCACGACGAGCGAGTGCCCGGTGATGAACGCCGCCTCGTCGGTGGCGAGGAACAGGCAGGCGTTGCCGATGTCCTCGACCGAGCCGAGCCGCCGCATGGGGATCGCGGCCTCCATCCCGCGCAGGTAGTCGTCCCCCAGGTCGGCCAGTCCCTCGGTCAGGATGTTGCCGGGCAGGACGGCGTTGACCGTGATGCCCTTCGGCGCCAGCTCGATCGCGGCGGTGCGCATGAACCCGAGCTGCCCCGCCTTGCTGGCGCCGTAGTGCGACCAGCCCGGCAGCCCGGTGAAGGGACCGGTGATGGAGGAGGTGAGGATGACCCGCCCGTGGCCGGACGCCTCCAGCGCGGGCAGGCACGCGCGGACGCAGAGCATGGTGCCCTTGAGGTTGACGCCGAAGACCTCGTCGATGTCGGCCTCGGTCATCTCGGCGAGCTTCTTGTCCGGGAAAATGCCGGCGTTGGCGCACAGCACGTCGACGCCGCCGTGCCGCTCGGTCGCCGTCTCGGCGATGCGCTCGCAGTCCGCGGCCCTGGAAACGTCCGCGACCACGTACGACGCGCCGATCTCGGTGGCGGCGGCCTTCAGCGCCTCCTCGTCCCGCCCCGCGATGAGGACGTTCGCACCGGCGCGGGCGAAGACCCGCGCGATGCCCTTGCCGATGCCCTTGCTGCCGCCGGTGACGACGACCGACCGCCCGGCCACTGGGGTGAACACATGGACTCCTTAGAGTGATCCGCTGAGATAACGCTCGGCCAGCTCGCAGCTGCCCTGGGTGTAGCCGGCGCCGAGTTCCCTGGCGACGTCGGCGGCCGAATGGGAGCCGATCCACGCCACGAGGAGGAGGCGGCGGAACATGATGAACGTCCAGATCTCGGCCTCGTCCTCCTTCGGGAGGTCGAGCACGGACCGGTAGCCGCGCACCCACGACTCCGCCATGTGCGGCACCTCGGGCCGGTGCTCGATGAAGCTGACGGCGGCGCCGAGGTCGTAGAGATACCAGCCGAGGCCGCAGTCGTCGAAGTCGATGACGCTGGTCCCCGCCTGGCCGTCCACGAGCAGGTTGGCCAGGCGCAGGTCGGCGTGGATGAGACCGTAGCGGTCGGGGCCCTTGCCGAACCGCTCCAGCCTGCGGCGCAGCTCGGCCTCCAGCCGGGCGAGCACGTCGTGCGCCTCCCGGTCCACGCCGACGCCGTCCTGCCACCTGCCCCAGCGCGCCTGCGGGCCGAAGGCGGCGTCCAGGTCCCAATGGAACCGGGTGAAGGACGCCGGCCTCGCCCAGGCGCGGGCGTGGCGGTGCATGCGGGCGGTCAGCGCGCCCAGCCGTTCGAACTCCTCCACCAGCCGGTCCTCGGCCGGCTCGGCTCCCGGAAGGAACTCGAACATCACGCAGTGGCGAGGATCGGAGCCCGGTTCCCGCATGGTGACGACGCGCGACCCGTCGCGGGCGGGCAGCACACGCGGCGTGACGATCCCGGCCTCGTCGCGCAGCGCGTCCAGCCAGGCGAGCTCGCTGGCGATGGCCTCCAGCGAGTGGTAACCGAGCCGGTGGACCCGCAGGATCGCCTGGCGCCCGCCGTCGCCGACCGTGAACGTCGCGTTCTCCGAGACGTTCAGCAGCGTTACGGAGGCGTCGGGGGAAACGTCGTAGTGTCGAAGGGCGCGGCGGGCGACCCCCTCGATGCGGGCGAGGACGTCGTCGCCGCCGGACAGGTCGTGGACCTGCATGCGTTCTCCTAAAGGGTCCTGTGGAAGTGTCCGTCAGATCTTCCCCCGCGCGGTGTTTCCCGCTTCACCATGCTCACACCCGCCGTCTTCCTTCGTCGCGCTCTGGTCGCTTCGCTCCCGCGCGCTCCTCAGTCCAGATCGGCGGCGCGCCCCTCCGGCTCGCTCGGTGTTTCCCGCGTCGCTCGTCGGCTCGCTCGGTCTGGGGCGGATGCGGTCAGTGGTCGCGGCCCTCGACGGACTCGAGGACGCGGACGATGGCGTCCCTTGCCGTACGCACCGAGGAGGAGCGGCCGCTGATGTAGAGCCGCCCGGCCGACCCGATCATCTGCACGTCCACCAGCGTGATGTCCGGCGCCGCCGCCTCGGCCTCGTTGGCCGCCACGGTCGCGAACAGCGCCGGGGTCATCTCGCAGACCAGCAGCGTCTCCCCCGGCAGGACCATCGAGGCCTGCCGGTTGCGGTTGATGAGCACCGCGTGCTGGTCCGTGATGTCCTCGATGACGTCGGTGTAGAGGATCCGGGGCCGCAACTGGTCGCCCGCCGAGGCGCCGATGCCGTCGAGGATCGCCTGCCCGGCCCGCCGTACCTCCTCCAGCGAGGAGCCGTGCACCTCCAGCACGCCGAACTGCCGCTCGACGAACAGGATGCCGGGCTCGACGGACGGCACGGCGCGCAGGGCGAGGTCGATGACCCGCTCGATCGCGAGGCCGGGGGCCACCTCCACGATCAGCGCGTGCTGCCCCTCGTACGGCGGGTAGCCCCGGGCCCTGGTGGGCGCGGCCATCGCCGCGGTGAACTGCCGCCGCAGGTTCTCCACCAGCAGGTAGACCCGCAGCTCCGCCGTACGCCGCTCCGCGGGAGCCGCCGCCTTGGCGGCGGCACGCGCACGGGAACGGGGGGCAGGGGCGGCGCTACTCACCGGTCGAGAGGTTGAACGCGCGGGCGAGGTCGGCGTGCGGGCGCGGGATGACGTGCACCGAGACCAGCTCGCCGACGTTCGAGGCGGTCTCCGCCCCGGCCTCGGTGGCGGCCTTGACCGCGCCGACGTCGCCGATGACCGTGACGGCCACCAGTCCCGACCCGACCTGCTCGCGTCCGACGATCGTGACGTTGGCCGCCTTGACCATGGCGTCGGCGGCGGCGAGCGCAGCCACGTAGCCCTTGGTCTCGATCAGGCCGATCGCGTTGTTGGCCATGTGCCTCTCCTTCGGTTAGACGGTTTCGTCGATGGAGCCGATGATCAGTGCGTCGATCGGCGGGGACTTCTGGGCGGGGAACCAGGAGGCGGCCACCGAGCCCTGCACGATCAGGACCCGCTCGCCGATGCCGCTGCCGAGCACGTCGAAGGCGATCAGCCGGGCTCCCCCGTCGAGTTCGACTTCGAGGAACGCCCCGGCCGGGATGCCCTCGACCCGCTTGGTCGACCACACGCTCGACGTGACGGTGCCGCGCAGCATCAGTCCTCCCTCTCCACGGTGAGCCCGCAGGCGCGGGCGCGCTCCCTGGCGAGCGGCGTGAGCACCGCGCGGCGGCCGAGGACCAGCCGGGCGCCCGCGGCGGCGGCCGCCGCCACGTGCCGCTCGGTGACGGCCCCCTTCTCGTGCCGCACGACCTCCCGGCGTACGGTCTCCTGGCGTACGGCCTCCTGAACAACGGGCTGGGCGGCAGGCGCGGAGGTGGGTGCGGGGGCGGCCAGGCGGAACCGCAGCCGTCCCGACCGCAGGGCGGCGGCGCGGGCCGGGTCCGCCGCGAGGTCGAGGACCCGCAGCGCGAACGCGTTGAGGTCGTCGTCGCCGCCGATCACGACGGGTTCGGCCGCGGGCGCTCCGCCGGTCGTCTCCGCGGTTGCACCGGGCACGTGTCCGGCCGGCGCGGTGGCCATGGACACGTGCCCGGTCCGCCCGCCGGTCGCGGACGCGTCACCGGGTGTCGCCGGCGTGGCTGACCCGAACCCGGTCGGCCCGGTCGCGGCGGAGATCGCGGGGAGGAGATCGCGAAGCACCTCGCGGACCAGCAGCCGCAGCTCGTCGGCCGGGAGCGCGGTCATCGCACGGCTCCCGCCCTGTCGCCCAGCACCTGGCGGGCGGCGTCGGCGGCCTGGCGCACGTCGGACTCGCGGCCGGACAGGTACACCCGGCCCGTCGCGCCCATCATGCGGTAGTCCACGACCTTGATCTCCGCGGCCTTCTCGGCCTCGTTCACCGCGAGGATCGCGTACGACGCGGGCTGGCACTCCAGGACGAACAGCGACTCGCCCGGCAGGGCCAGCGAGCCGACGCGGTTGCGGTTGATGAGGAAGGCGTGCTGCCCGTCCAGGCTGGAGACGATCTCGGAGGCCAGGATGCGGGGCGGCACGGCGTCGGCGGCGCTCGCGCCGAGCGCGTCGAGCACGGCGTCGGCCGCCGCCCGCACCTCGCCGATCTGCCCGTGGAACTCCAGGTAGCCGAACTGCCGCTCGACCACCAGCACGCCGGCCTTCACGTCGGCGTGCTTGAGCGCCACGTCGGTCAGCGGCTCGATGTCGAGCCCGGGGGCGATCTCGATGATCTGCGCGGCCTGGTTCAGCCGGGGCAGCGCGCCGCGCATCCAGGTGCCGAGGTAGCACATGGTCTGCGGCTGCAGTTGGTCGATGAAGATGAAGGAACGCAGCTCGGCCATGTCACGACCTCACCAGCGACGCGAGCTCTTCGAGGATGAGCCGCCTGATCTCCTCGCGCAGCACGTCGGCCTGTGGAGCCGGGGCCGCCGGGGAGGCGGGAGCCGTACGCGCGTTGGACGGCTCGGGGTAGCGCGGCACCGGGCCGTCGGGCGGCGACCACGGATCGAGCCCGGCGAAGTCGCCGAACGGCGCGTCCACGTGGTAGGCGAGCTTCGTCCAGTTCACCAGGTTGCCCGGCTGGAGGTTCTCGCCCGCCGACGAGCCGCCGACGTAGCCGGTGCCGATCGTCATGGAGATCGGCAGGTTCGTGTGGACGCCGGAGCCGCCCAGGCTGTTGCCGGAGTTGACCGAGACGCGCAGCACCGGCACGGCCGCGCCGTACTCCATGATCGTGCGCGAGTCGGTGCTGTGGATCGCGGCCGAGTGGCCGGCGCCGCTGATGCGCAGCACGGCCCTGGCCGCGTCGATCCCGGCCCGCGCGGACGGCACGCGCAGCAGGGCGAGCACCGGGCAGAGCTTCTCGTGCGCCAGCGGCTCCTCCGGCATGGGCCGGTCGATCGGCGCGAGCAGCACGCGGGTGCCGGGCGGCACCCGTACGCCGGCCTGCTGGGCGATCCAGGTCGCGTCCTTGCCGACGAAGCGGGTGTCGAACCGGCCGCCGGGGAAGACGGCCTCGCGCACCCGGTCGCGGTCGGCGGCCGACAGCAGGTGAGCGCCGCGCATCAGCGAGACCAGCCGGTCGGCGATCGCGTCCTGCGCGATGAGCACCGACTCGTTGGTGCACAGGATCGAGTTGTCGAACGCCTTGCTGTCCACGATCAGCCGCGCGGCCGACTCCAGGTCGGCGGTGCGGTCCACGAACACGGGGACGTTGCCGGGGCCGACGCCGAGCGCGGGGTTGCCCGAGCGGTAGGCGGCCCGGACGACCGGCGTGCCGCCGGTGGCGACGATCACGTCGACCCTGGGGTCGGCCATCATCGACTCGATCAGCGGCAGCGCGGGCTCCTCGACGACCTGGATCACGCCGTCCGGCGCGCCCGCCTCGGCCGCCGCCGCGGCGAGCGTCCTCGCGGCGTCGGCGCAGCACTCCTTCGCCATCGGGTGGGGGCTGATGACGATCGCGTTCCTGGTCATCAGCGCCAGCAGGATCTTGAAGTAGACGGTGGCGACCGGGTTCGTCGAGGGGGTCAGCGCGAACACCACCCCGGCCGGCCGCGGGATCGAGACGATCTTCTGAGCCGCGTCCGTGCGCGGGGAGACGTAGTCGTGGCCGGCGTACTCCTCGACCAGGCCGGTGGAGCAGGCCACGTTCTTGAGCGCCTTGTGCTCGGCGACGCCGAAGCCCGTCTCGCGCACGGCCCACTCCGCGTACCGGGTCGCGTTGTCGGCGCCGGCCCTGGCCACCGCGGCGACGATGCGGTCCACGCTCGCCTTGTCGTACCGGGCGAAGGCCCGGGCGGCCCAGCGTGCCCGCTCCAGCATCCCGGACGTCACTTTCCAGCCTCCTTCGCGGCCCGTGCGATCGCGACGGCCGTACGGTCGAGCAACTCCTCGGTGAGCACGGGATCGATGAGGATGCCCGGCTTGTACTGCAGGACCCGGGGGTCGAGGGTGGAGAAGATGGCCCACACGCCGTTGTCGTAGAGCTGCCGCATGACGAACTTGGCGCCCTCGGGGTGGTCGAACTCCAGGCCGAAGATCAGGCCGTTCTGCCTGATGCCGGTGAACCAGCCCGGGTTGTCGTCCCTGATCCGCTCCAGTCCGCGGCCGATGACGTCGGACGCGTGGTGGACGATCGAGCGGGTCTCGGGCCGGTTGCAGATCTCCAGCGTCTTCATGGCGGCGAAGCAGCCGAGTTCGCCACCGCCGAACGTCGCCATGTGGGCGAAGCCGTCCTCGGTCAGCCAGCCGGCGCAGCGCTCGCTGACCAGGACCGCGGCGATCGGATAGAGGCCGCCGGAGATGCCCTTGCCGGTGACGAGGATGTCGGGCCTGATGCCGTGCTTGGTGATGCCCCACAGCTCGCCGGTGCGCATCAGGCCGGTCTGCACCTCGTCGGCGATGTAGAGCGCGTCGTACGTCTCGCAGAGCCGCCTGACGCTCTCCAGGTAGCCGGGGTCGGGCAGCGGGAAGCCGTAGGTCGCGGGGATCGTCTCCATGATGACGGCCGCAACGTCGCGGCCCCGCAGGGCCTCCTCCATCCCGGCCAGGTCGTTGAACGGCACGTGGACGAACTCCTCCGGCCGCTCCGAGAGGAACAGCCGGGAGAAGCGCTCGTCGCCGGTGCCGACCGCGAGGCCGGTGTGGCCGTGGTACGCCTTGACGATGGAGACGATCTTGCGCTTGCCGGTCGCGTGCCTGGCCGTCTTGAGCGCGATGTCGATGGCCTCACCGCCGCCGCTGGCGTAGATGACCTTGCTCAGCCCCTCGGGACCGGTTTCGATCAGCGCCTCGGCCAGCGCGGTGCGGGCGAGCGAGGGGAAGTGGTGGTTGCCGATGTCGAAGTGGTCCATCGCCTGCTTCAGCGCGGCCACGACCTCCGGGTTGCGGTGCCCCAGGTTGTAGGTGCCGCCGTTGAGGTGGACGTCGATCAGGCGCTTACCGGAGACGTCGTAGAGGAAGTAGCCCTCTCTGCGGTCGATGACCAGCGGAACACCGGAGTCGATCCAGAACTGGGTCTTCCCCGGGTTCCAGTACGCCGAGGACTTCTCGAGAACCTCGTCCTTGTCCGCAAAGGTGAACAGCCCGTAGTCCAGCATCCCGGTCCCATCGGTCCGTGAATCGGTAGGACCAAATAAGACACCGGTCACACCTTAAACGTCAACGGTTCTCGTAGTGAGGACTACGAAACACCAAGGGTCTTGCCCGGGCAAACCATGGAGTGGCACGATTTGCGCACCTTGTGTGACATGTCACACATATCCCCCACCCCCACCATGGTCTCCCGGAGGCACTGCTTTGAGCACCTTTGAGACACAGGCGGTGACGTCATCCGCCGAGACCCCGGGCGTCAGCCGGTTGCGCAAGGACGCCGTCGGACTGGTCGGCGTCATCTTCATGGCGGTGGCCACCGCCGCCCCCATCACCGCCATGACGGGCAACGTGCCCATCGCGCTCGGCTTCGGCAACGGCCTGGGGGCGCCGGCGGGCTACCTGTTCGCGACGATCGTGCTGACCGTCTTCTCGGTCGGCTACACCGCGATGGCCAAGCACATCACCGCTGCCGGGGCCTTCTACGGCTACATCTCCCACGGCCTCGGCCAGGTCGCCGGAATGGTCGCGGGGATGCTCGCGACGATGGCGTACGTCGTGTTCGAGGCCTCGATCATCGGGTTCTTCGCCTACTCGGCCAACGACACCTTCAAGACCATGGCGGGCGTCGACATCCACTGGCTGTGGTTCGCCTTCTTCGGCCTTGCGCTCAACGCGATCCTCACCTACTTCGACATCAACCTGACCGCCAAGGTCCTCGGCGTCTTCCTGGTCACCGAGATCTTCATGCTCGGCCTGACCGCGGTCGTGACCTTGTTCCACGGCGGCGGTCCCGACGGGCTGATGGCCTCCTCGATCAACCCGATCAACGCGTTCGCGACCAACGGCCTGGCCGCCGGCGCGGTCGGTCTCGGCCTGTTCATGTGCTTCTGGTCGTGGGTGGGCTTCGAGTCCACCGCCATGTACGGCGAGGAGTCGCGCGACCCCAAGCGCATCGTCCCCCGGGCCACGCTCGTCTCCGTCGTCGGCATCGGCCTGTTCTACACGTTCGTGTCGTGGATGGTGGTCGCGGCCAACGGCGTGAAGGCGCCGGAGATCGCCGCCAAGGAGTTCGCCGGCATCTTCTTCAACCCCACACAGGAGATGATCGGCACCTGGGCCGTCGACCTGTTCAAGATCCTGATCCTGACCGGGTCGTTCGCCTGCTCGATGGCGTTCCACAACTGCGCCTCGCGCTACCTCTACGCCCTCGGCCGGGAGAACCTGTTCCCCGGCACCGCGAAGACCATCGGCGCCACCCACCCCAAGCACGGCTCGCCGCACATCGCCGGCTTCGTGCAGACCGGCATCTCGGTCGTGATCGTGCTGGCGTTCTTCTTCGCCGGGATGGACCCCTACATCCACATCTACACGCTGCTCGCCGTGCTCGGCACGCTGGCGATCCTCATCGTGCAGGCGATGTGCTCGTTCTCCGTCATCGGCTTCTTCCACGTGAAGAAGAAGCACCCGGAGACGAAGAGCTTCTGGCGCACGCTGCTCGCCCCGCTGGTCGGCGGCCTGGCCATGCTGTACGTCGTCTTCCTGCTGTTCCAGAACCAGGAGGCCGCGGCGGGCGACGCGTCCAACACCCTGTTCTTCACGCTGATCCCCTACATCGTGCTCGCCTTCGCGGTGCTCGGCGGCGGCTTCGCCCTCTACCTCAGGGCCCGCAACCCGGTGAAGTACGAGATCATCGGCCGAATCGTCCTCGAGGACACGGTCGAGCGCGACTAAGGAGTAGACGATGACGGTGTCGTACGACCTCGATCCCGAGGCGGACCCGGCGGGCCTGACCTACACCTTCGGCGGCGCCGCGCCCGTGCTGTCGATCAAACCGGGCACGGCCTTGTCGACCTGGACCCGCGACTGCTTCGCCGGCCGGGTCAGGTCGGCGAGCGACCGGGTCTCGGAGGTCTGCGACCCGCGGTTCATCAACCCCCAGACCGGCCCCTTCTACATCGAGGGGGCCGAGCCCGGGGACACGCTCGCCGTCCACTTCGTGTCCATCGAGCCGAGGGAGGCGCGCGGCGTCAGCACGACCGTGCCCTTCTTCGGCGCGCTCACCGGCACCGGCACCACCGCGCTGCTGCACGAGGCCCTGCCGGAGCGCACCTGGATCTACGAGATCGACCGGCAGGCCCGCCTCGTCCGCTACAGCGCCCTGGAGTCGCCCTACGAGGTGGACCTGCCGCTCGACCCGATGCACGGCACGGTCGGCGTGGCGCCCGCCCTGGGCGAGGTGCGCAGTTCGCTCGCGCCGGGCGACTGGGGCGGCAACATGGACACCCCGGAGATGCGCGCAGGGACCACCTGCTACCTGGGCGTCAACGTCGAGGGCGCGCTGTTCTCCTTCGGCGACGGCCACGCCCGCCAGGGCGAGGGCGAGACCTGCGGGGTCGCGGTCGAGACGGCCATGGACACGGTCGTGATCGTCGACCTGATCAAGGGGGCGCCCTGTCCCTGGCCCCGGCTGGAGAACGACGACTTCATCATCACCACCGGCTCAGCGAAACCGCTCGAGGACGCGTTCCGCATCGCCCACGCGGAGCTGACGAAGTGGCTGGCCGCCGAGACCGGGCTGTCCACGCTCGACGCCTACCAGCTCGTCTCGCAGGCGGCGCTCACCCCGGTCGCCAACGTCGTGGACACGGTCTACACGATGACCGCCAAGCTGCCGAAGGCCGTGCTGAAGGGCGCCGCCCCCATGGGCGGGGCGCACGCCCGGCTGCGCGCGATGGCGGCTGCCCTGTGACCGGTCCTCATGCGGAGCGGCCCGTCGGGCGGGTCAGGTTCATGGACGCCCAGCGGGTCAACCTCGACGGGTTCGCCGTCGAGAACCCCGAGCTGGGCCTGGTCGCGCTGGCCTCGCCGTACGACCCCGAGCCCGGCCTGGTCGTCGAGGACGGCGTGGTCGTGGAGATGGACGGCGTCCGGGCGGACGAGTTCGACTCCGTCGACGCGTTCATCGCCGCGCACGGCCTCGACCTCGCGGTGGCCGCCGAGGCGATGGCGCTGCCCGACGTCGCACTTGCCCGCATGATGGTCGACCCGGGCGTGCCCCGCGCCGAGGTCGTACGGCTGTGCGCCGGGACGACCCCGGCCAAGCTGGCCCGGGTGCTGGCGCTGCTGCGGCCCGCCGAGCTGGTGATGGCGATGACCAAGCTGCGGGCCCGGCGCACCCCGTCGAACCAGGCACACGTCACCAACCGGCTCGACGACCCGCTGCTGCTCGCGGCCGACGCGGCGACCGCCGCCGCCTTCGGCTTCCGCGAGCTGGAGACCACCGTGCCCGTGCTGGCCGACGCGCCGTCCAACGCGGTCGCCGTCTCGATCGGCGCGGCGGTCGGCTCGCCGGGCGTGCTCGTGCAGTGCTCGGTCGAGGAGGCGCTCGAACTGGAGCTCGGCCTGCGCGGCTTCGTGTCGTACGCCGAGACGGTCTCGCTCTACGGCACCGAGCAGGTCTTCACCGACGGCGACGACACGCCGTGGTCGAAGGCCTTCCTGACCAGCGCGTACGCCTCCCGGGGCATCAAGATGCGGGTCTCGTCCGGGGCCGGGGCCGAGGTGCTGATGGGCGGGGCCGAACGCCGGTCGATGCTCTACCTGGAGTCGCGCTGCGTGTCGCTCGCCCGGGCGATGGGCGCGCAGGGCGTGCAGAACGGCGGCATCGACGGCGCCAGTGTCGCGGGCGCCGTGCCGCGCGGCGTGCGCGAACTCATGGCCGAGAACGTCATGGTGATGGCGAGGAACCTGGAGTCCTGCTCTGGCAACGACGCGCTGATGTCGGAGTCGGACGTGCGCAGGACCTCCCGCACGCTGCCCATCTTCCTGGCGGGCTCCGACTTCATCTGCAGCGGTTTCGGCTCGATCCAGCGGTACGACAACATGTTCGGCCCGTCCAACTGGAACGCCGAGGACGTCGACGACTACCTCGCCATGCAGCGCGACTGGGGGGTGGACGGCGGGCTGCGCACGGCCGACCCCACGGACGTCGCGGCGCTGCGCGAACGCGCCGCGCAGGCCGTGCGCGCGGTGTACGAGTGGTTCGGCCTGGCCGACTTCACCGACGAGCAGGTGGCCGCCGCCGTGGACGCGGCCGGCTCGAAGGACCTCGCCCCCGGGGACCCGGTCGCCGTCACCCACGCCGCCCGGACCATCCGCGAGACCGGCCTCACCATGGCCGACGTGGTGACGGCGTTGTACGAGACGGGCTTCGAGCCGGAGGCCGAGCGGCTGCTCGACATGCTCAAGGTGCGCGTCGCGGGCGACTGCCTGCAGACGGCGGCCATCCTCACGCCGGACATGCGCGTGCTGTCGCTGGTCACCGATCCCAACGACTACTCCGGGCCGGGCACGGGATACGAGCCCTCGCCCGAACGGCAGGCGGAGATCGACGCGATCCGGCAGCAGCGCTCGGTCGAGGACCTGCGCCGCGAGCAGGCCGCCCACGCCCGCGACGCGCTGCGCCCGGCGGGCCCGGCCGGACAGGGCGGGGACCCGCGCGAGGTCGTCGTCGGCGTCTCCCCCGCGACCGGCCGCGACATCTGGGTCACGCTCTCGGGGCTGCCCGTGGTGGACGTCCTGCGCGAACTGCTCGCCGGGCTGGAGGAGGAGGGCTGCACGGCCCGGATCGTCCGCTTCTGCGACACCATCGACCTCGGCATGATCGGCCTGTCGGCTGCCCGGCTCGCGGGCTCGGGCATCGGCATCGGCCTTCAGGCCAAGGGCACCGCGCTCATCCACCGCCGTGACCTCGCGCCGCTGGCCAACCTGGAGCTGTACAGCATCGCCCCGGTGCTGTCGGCCGCCGACTATCGGCTCATGGGCGTGAACGCGGGCCGCCACGCCAAGGGTGGCGCCCCCGAGCCCGCCCGCAACCCGTATACGGACGAGGCGATCGAGGCCCGCTACCACACGAAGGTCGTCTCGCTCGTCGCCATCGAACGCGCCCACTGCCGGCCCGGCGCCCTGCCCGAGGAGTTGGTTCTTTGACGTACGCTCACGCGGGCGCTCGCACGGGCCGTCCGCTCGCCGGGAACGGCGGAAGAGGCGGCCGATGACCGGCATGAACCCGCGCCTGCGCGCCTACTCGGGGCGGCCGGTCGAGGCGGTGACGCTGGAGGCCGTGCGGCGGGGCGAGGTGTCGGCCGACGACCTGCGCATCCACCCCGAGACGCTGGAGACGCAGGCCGTGGCCGCCGAGCGGCACGGCAACCCCCAGCTCGCCGCCAACCTGCGCCGCGCCGCCGAACTGGCCCGCATCTCCGACGAGGAGGTGATGCGCGTCTACGAGGCGCTGCGCCCGCGCCGCGCCACGGCCGGGGAGCTGTCCGCGCTGGCCGGCTGGCTGGAGGAGCACGGCTGCCCACGCAACGCCGCGCTCGTCCGGCAGGCCCGGGACGTGTACGTACGGCGGGGCCTGACCCGGTGAGCGGGCTCGTCGCGGGCGTGGACGTCGGCAACGCGACCACGGAGATCGTGATCGTCCGCGACGGAGTTCCGGTGGCCTGGGACAGGGTCGTCACGCGCGGCCCGAAGGGCTCGCCGTCGTCGCTGGCCGGGGCGGCGGCCCTGCTGCGCCGCCTGGAGCGGGGGCTGGGCGAGGCCGCGGCCGAGGTCGTCATGGCCCCCATGCGCCCGGTGTGCACGACCACCGTGGAGGTGCCCGTCGTCGCGGCCGGAACCGGACGCCTCCGGATCGTCGCCGCGGGCAGCCCCACCCCCGGAGGGGAGGGCGTCGCGGTCGGGCGTCCCCTGCTCCTGACGCCGGGTGACCTGCCCCGCGGTGAGGACGTGATCGCGCTCGTGCCGCGCGACCTGGGATACGCCGAGGCCGCCCGGCTCATCCGAGCGGCGCTGGACGCCGGGATTCCACTGCTGGGCGTGCTGGCCGAGGGCGACGAGGGCCGCCTGATCGCGAACCGGATCGGAAGGCCGCTGCCCGTCGCCGACCAGGTCGACGTCACGGCGGTCGCCGCCGCGGAACGGGTCGCCGTTGAGGTGCGCCCGCCAGGGCGTCCGCTGCGCCACCTGTCCGACGCGCTGTTCGTCGCCGCGCGCCTCGGCGAGCGGGACGACGCGCCCGCGATCTGTACGGAGTTGTACGACGTCTCCTGCGCCGTCGTCGCCCGGTTCGCGCGGCGCCAGGCCGATTCGGTCGGACCAAATGCTCCGGAAGCGACGGTCGAGCGGGCGGTGGCCGACCTGAGCCGGGTGGCCGCGGCGGCTGGTGCTCGCGCGGGGACGAGCCGATCCAGGTCCCTGCTGGTGGCCGAGATGTCGGCCTCCGCCCCCGCCGCGCCGCCCGTACGCCTCGACATGGGATCACCAGGCCCCGCCGTCTCGTCGGGGCCGGCGCGGCCGGACGAGGCCGCCGCCCGCACGCCGGCGGATCGGCTCGCGGGCAGCGGGACGGTTTCCGTACGGCGGGCCCCGAGCGAGGCGGCGGCGGCCCGTGCGGGAGCCCTCACCACCCCCGGCGCGGATCGGAACTCCCTGGTCGTGGACCTGGGCGGCGGCACGGTCGACGTCGTCGGCCCGCCGGGCGAGGTCGTGGCCGCGGGCGCCGGTGACCTGCTCACGGCGGCCGTGGCCGCGGTGCTCGGCATCCCCCGGGGCGCGGCCGACTGGGTGAAGCGCGGGCCCTGCGTACGGCTCGAGACGCCTCACGTCTCACTGGGCGAGGACGGCTCGCGGGTGTTCCTCGACTCGCCCGCCCCGCCCGGCTCGGTCGGCTGGCTCGCCGTCCCGGGCCCGGCCGGGCCGCTGCCGTTCTCCAGCGCCATGAGCCCGGCCGAATGGCGCACCCTCCGCCTCGCGGTGAAGCGCGAGGTCCTCGGGGCCACCGTACGCCGCGCGCTGAACACCCTGAACATTCCGGGCGGGCGTGGCGGAGGGAGCGTCGTGGTCGTGGGCGGTCCGGCCGGAGACGACGAGGTGCTCGGCGTGCTGGCCCGCGAGCTTCCCCCCGGCACCGTCGTCGGCCGGGGAAACGTCGCGGGCGTCCTCGGCCACCGCTACGCCGTCGCCTACGGCCTGGCCACCGGCGCGTACCCGCAGGAGTAGGGCCGCGTGCGAGGCCGCCCCGACGAAGCGGAAAACCGTTTTCCGGCCCCGGGGCGGTTTCCGTACACTCGCCACTGATCACGCGCGCCGCCACGCCGCGGCGCGCGCCTTGACCGAGAGAGGGGAGTTGACCGTGCGCCAGCGCATCGCGGTCGTCGTCCTCCGGTCACGGCACGAGGTGATCCTGGTGTCTACGTCGCTCCCCGGTGGCGGCCGCGCGGCCGCCACCGGACGTTCCTGACGAACCCCGCGCCCCTGGTCAGGACTGAGCGGGCACCGGGCCCCACTGGAGCCGCCCTTGTGGCCGCACTGTGGCCGCACTGTGGCCGCACTGTGGCCGCACTGTGGCCGCACTGTGGCCGCACTGTGGCCGCACTGTGGCCGCACTGTGGCCGCACTGTGGCCGCACTGTGGCCGCACTGTGCCTGCCCTGTGCCCACGCTGTGCCGCCCTGAGGCCACCCTGAGGCCGCCCCGGGACCGCGTGTAGGCCCGCGTTCCGACTCCGCGTGCCCCGCGGGTGGTTTCCCACCGGTCTCCGCGGTCCAGTCATGGTGTCCGCCCCAGGGGTCGCGTCCGGCCCGAATCCGGCCGGTCCGTCTCGTCAGGCCAATCGCGCCCGCCACCGTAGGAACCTTCCCGAAGGGCATGGCCATGCGCGCCGACCTGAACCGCGATCACCTCGTCCCGCCGACCGGCATCCGCAACCTGGGCATCCTCGCCCACGTCGACGCGGGCAAGACCACCGTCACCGAACGGATCCTCTACCTCACCGGCGCCGTCCACCGGCGCGGCGAGGTGCACGAGGGCACCACCGTCACCGATTTCGACCCCCTGGAGCGCGACCGTGGGATCACCATCTTCGCCGCGGCCGTGAGCTGCCTGTGGGACGGCCACCGGATCAACCTGATCGACACCCCGGGTCACGTGGACTTCTCCGACGAGGTGGAGCGGTCGCTGCGGGTGCTCGACGGGGCGGTCGCGGTGTTCGACGCCGTCGCCGGCGTGGAGCCGCAGAGCGAGTCGGTATGGCGGCAGGCCGACCGGTACGGCGTGCCGCGCATCGCGTTCGTCAACAAGATGGACCGCGCCGGGGCCGACCTCGACACGGCGGCCGGCTCGATCCGCGAGCGGCTGCGGGTCACCCCGCTGGTCGTCCAGCTGCCCATCGGGCGGGAGGACGGGATCACCGGCGTGGTGGACCTGCTGCGGATGCGGTCGCTGGTGTGGGACGCCGGCCGTGACACGGTCACGGAGGGGCCGGTGCCGGAGGCTCTCGGGGACGAGGCCCGCCGGCGCCGCCGCCTGCTCGAGGAGACGGTGGCCGAGCTCCATCCGGCGGCGCTGGAGGAGTTCTGCGCCCGGCCGGAGATCTCGGCAACGACTCTGACCGCCGCCCTGCGCGACCTGACCCTGCGGGGTGAGGCCGTGGTGGTTCTGTGCGGGTCGGCGTACCGCAACCGGGGCGTCGAGCCGCTGCTGGACGCCGTCGTCGCCTACCTGCCCGCACCGCCCGACGTGCCGCCCGTACGCGCCGCGTGGGACGGGGCCGAGCAGGAGCGGCCCGCCGACCCGGCGGCGCCGTTCGCCGCGCTGGTCTTCAAGGTGCACGCCGCCCCCACCGGGCGGCTGACCTACCTGCGGGTGTACTCGGGGACGATCAGGAGAGGAGACGTCGTGCTGGACGCCGGCGCCCGGCGCACCGAGCGGATCGGACGCATCCTCCGGGTGCAGGCCGACCGGCACACCGAGACGGACCGCGCCACGGCCGGGGACATCGTCGCGGTGGCCGGGGTCAAGGCGGCCCGCGCCGGAGCGACCCTCTGCGCCCCCGGGGCGCCGCTGGTCCTCGAGCCGCCGGTCACGGCCTCGCCGGTGGTCTCCGTGGCCGTCGAGCCGCGCGGGAGCGGCGACGCCGACCGGCTCGCGACCGCGCTGGCCCGGATGTCCGACGAGGACCCCTCGCTGTCGGTCCGCGCCGATGCCGAGACCGGCCAGACGCTGCTGTCGGGGATGGGCGAGTTGCACCTGGAGGTCGCGGTGGAGAAGCTCCGCCGCGCCCACGGGCTCGACGTCGCCGTCGGACGGCCCCGGGTCGCCTACCGGGAGACGGTCGTCCGCGGGGTGTCCGGGCTCCTGTACCGGCACGTCAAGCAGGACGGCGGCGCCGGGCAGTTCGCGCACGTCGTGCTGGACGTGGAGCCGCTGGAGCACGACGCGGGCCTCGTGTTCCGGTCCACGGTCACCGGGGGCCGGGTGCCGCGCGAATACGTCGGGGCGGTGGAGGCCGGCTGCCGGGACGCCCTCGCCGAGGGCCCGCTCGGAGGTCATCCGGTGACCGGCCTGCGGGTCACACTGACCGACGGCGCGACCCACCCGAAGGACTCCTCGGAGATGGCGTTCCGCACGGCCGGGCGGCTCGCCCTGCGCGAGGCGCTGCGTGCCGGTGAGATGGCTCTGCTGGAACCGCTGGCCGAGGTCACGGTCACCGTGCCCGAGGACGCCGTCGGCGGGGTGCTGGGCGACCTCGCGGCCAGACGTGGCCGGGTCACCGGTTCGGTGGCGCGGGCGGGCACCGTCGTGGTCACCGCGACCGTGCCGCTGGCCGAGCTGTTCGGGTACGCGACCCGGCTGCGCGGCCGGACCCAGGGAAGGGGCTCGTTCACCAGCCGCCCCGCGGGCTACGCCCAGGTGGCCGGTTCCGCGCCGGGCCTGACACGGTAGGCACCTCATCGCGGCCCCGCCCGCGCCTCGGCGCGGACGGGGCCGTTCCCGGTGCGCCTCCCCGGCCGCGGATGGGGTTCACGGACCGGATTGACGCCCTTTTAGCTAACCGCTATCTATTGAGGGGTCGCAGAGGAGGGTGGTCCGTGCAGGACGTGGTGCTGGCGCTGCTGACCAAGGAGCCGTCGCACGGGTACGACCTGCGCCAGCGGTTGGCGGCTGCGCTCGGACCGCTGGGGGAGACGCTGAACGCGGGGCAGATCTACGTGACGCTCACCCGGCTCGAGAAGTCGGGCCTGGTCGTCCAGGAGCGTGAGGACGCGCCGGTGCGCGGCCCGCGGCGCAAGGTGTACGCGCTGACCGCGGCCGGGCAGGAGCGGGTGGCCGTGTGGATGGCCGAGAGCGCCGGGCCCAGAGCGGATGTGGCGGAGTTCCATCTGAAGCTGGTGGCCGCCGCGGAGTCTGGTCTGGCCGATCCGCTCGCACTCGTGGACGCGCGGCGGCGGGAGCTGATGCGCAGCCTCGCCGAGGCCCAGCACGCCGCCCTTGCTCACGACACGGACTCGGAGGCCGGACTGCTTCTGGAGGGCATCGCGCTCCGGCTGCAGGCCGATCTGCGCTGGTTGGAGGCGTGCGAGCGGGCCTGGTCCGCCCGCGCCCCACGCGGGGAAGGCGAAGGAAAAGGATGAAGACAGTCGTGCCGCGGGTCATGGGCCGGTCGTTGCGGAGTGACACGGACGACAGCCCGGGCTCGGGACCGGCCGGCCACCGGCCCGCCGAGGCGGCCGGCCCGGCGCTGCGGGCGGTCGGCCTGACGCGCATGTACGGGGAGGACGAGAGCCTGGTGTGGGCCGTCGACGGGGTCGACCTCGATGTTCCCGCCGGGCAGACGCTCGCCGTGACCGGACCCAGCGGCTGCGGCAAGTCCACGCTGCTCCAGCTCCTCGGCGGGCTCGACCGGCCCAGCGAGGGCGAGGTGTGGCTCGGCGGCCGTCGCATCGACCAGCTCGGCGAGCGGGCGCTGGCCCGGCTGCGGCGCCGCGCCGTGGGGTTCGTCTTCCAGGCCTACCACCTGATGCACGAGCTGAGCGCGGCGCAGAACGTCGAGCTGCCCGCGCTGCTCGCCGGCGCCTCACCGCGCGCCGCCCGCCACCGTGCCGCGGAACTCCTCCACCAGGTCGGGCTCGCCGGCCGCGCCCGGCATCTGCCCTCCGAGCTCTCCGGCGGGCAGCGGCAGCGGGTCGCCATCGCCCGCGCCCTGGCCAACGATCCGCTGGTCGTCCTCGCCGACGAGCCCACCGGGAACCTCGACAGCGCCGCGACCCACGACATCCTCCGGCTCTTCGACGAGCTACGCGCCGCCGGCCAGACCCTGGTCATGGTCACCCATGACGAGCGGGTCGCCGCCACGGCGGACCGCGTCGTCTCCATGCGCGACGGGACGTTGGCCGACGACACCCGCCTTGACGGCACCGGCCGCGGCACGAGGCACGGCCACGGCGGCGGCACAGGGCTCGGCGCGCTGCTGAGCTGGGAGGACTGACCGTGGGACACGTGCTGCTGACGTGGCGTCTCATGCTGCACGACTTACGCCGCCGCCCCGCCGAGGCCCTCGTGTTCCTGATCGCCGTCACCGTCGCCACCGCCTCCCTGACCCTCGGACTGGCGACCGACAACGCCCTGGCCACCGCGTACGTGAAGACCCGCGCGGCCACCGCCGGCCCCGACATCACCGCCATCACCACGGCCACGGACCCGTCCGGCCTGGCCGGACGCCTCGCGGACACGCCCGGCGTGGCCACGCAGGCCGACCCGGTCTTCGCGTTCGACACCACCATCCGGGCACACGGTCGGACCGCGCACTCCTCGGTCGAGGGGCGTGACAGCTCACCGTCCGCCCTGGACCGGCCGCTGGTGACCTCCGGGACCTGGGTGCGTCCCGGCGGCGCGGTGGTCGAGCGCGGCTTCGCGCAGGCACTCGGCGTGCGCGTCGGCGACCGCGTCACCATCGGCAAGCGCGGCTATCCGGTCGCCGGCATCGCGATCAGCGCGGCCACCCCGGTGTATCCGTGGAGCGACTGGGCTCAAGGGCCCGGGCCGTCCGACTACGGCGGCAGGATCTGGCTCACCACCGCCGACGCCCGCGTGGCGGCAGGCGACACCCCCGGCGTCTACCTGATCCACCTGAAGCTGACCGACCCCACGGAATCTCTCCGTTGGAGCGACACCGTGTTCACCGACGACCGCGGAGGCGACTCCTGGGTCAACACCCACGACTGGCAGACCGTCCTCGAAACGGACGCCGCCATGATCAGGAACACCCAGCCTGCCCTGATCGTCGGCGGCTGGCTGCTCGCCGCAGCCGCGATCGTCACCCTCGCCGCGCTCGCCACCGCACGCGCCGCCCGCGACAACCGGCGTGCCGCGCTGCTCAAGGCCGTCGGCGCCGGCCCCGGCACCGTCACCGCCGTACTGCTGGCGCAGTACCTGCTGCTGACCTTCGTGGCCACCGCGCTCGGACTGGCGGCCGGGACGCTGGCCGCGCCCCACGTGGTCGATCCCAGCGCCGGACTGCTCGACACCGTCGGCCCTCCGGACGCCGGCACCGTCTCCGCCGCGGTCTTCCTCGCCGTCGTGGTCGCCGTGACCGGTGCGCTCGGTCCCGCCGTGTGCGCCGCCCGCAGGAGCACCGTCCAGGCCCTGGCCGACCCGGCGCACACGCTCACGCACCACCCGCACCCGCGCCTGAACGCTGTCACGGCCTACCTGCCCACCTCGCTGCTGCTCGGCGTCCGGCTGCTCGCCCGCCGGCCCGGCCGCGCCGTCCTGGCCTCCGCCGGCACCGCCGCCACCACCATCATGGTCACCGCGCTGCTCACCTTCCACGCCGAGCTCGACGCGGCCCCCGCCTTCAAGCGGTTCGGCCCCATCCAGGTGCGGACCGACCAGACCGGGCAGGTGCTGCTCGCCGTCACCTTCACACTGGTGGCACTGTCCACGCTCAACACCGTGCTCCTCAGCTGGGGCACCGCCGTACAGGCCCGGCGCGCTCTGACCATCACCCGTACCCTCGGCGCCACCCCCGGCCAGGTCGTCGCCGCGCACTGCGTGACGCAACTCCTGCCCGCCGTGCCCGGAGTGGCGGCGGGTATTCCGGCCGGGCTCGGCCTGTACTGGCTCTTCGCCGCGCCGGTCACGCCCCCGGGATCGTGGTTGCTCACCGCCGCGCTCGCCGTCCTGCTGGCCATCGCGGGGTTGACCGCGCTCCCCGCGTGGGCCCACACCCGCGAGCCCGCGGGGCGCGTCCTCAACGCGGAAGCCGCGTGACGGCCCTTCGGTCCTCAACCTGGCGCGAAGTTCCAGCGTGTCGTCGACCGCCTGCGCCTCCGGCTGACGAGCTTCACCCCGACGGCAGCGCTACGAGCGAATCCGGTAGCCTTTGATCGTACCGATCGGTTCGATCTCTGCGAGGACGGATGACCCCCGAGATTCCCGCGGCCAACGCCGCCGTGACCTTCGACAGTGACGGCGAGACCCTGCTGGGCGTCCTTCACCTGCCGGCCGGGCCGGGACCGCATCCGGTCGTCGTGCTGCTGCACGGCTTCCCCGGGCACGAGCGCAACTTCGACCTGGCCCAGCATCTGCGCCGTGCGGGGTACGCCGCCCTCGTCTTCCACTACCGCGGGTCCTGGGGCGTCGGCGGCTCCTGGTCGTGGGCCACCGCGCTGGAGGACGCCGCCCGCGTCGCGGCGGCCGTACGTGAGCCGGGTCTCGCCGCCGCGCACCGCCTCGACCCGGACCGGCTGGCGCTGGCGGGGCACAGCTTCGGCGGCTTCGCCGCGCTGACGACCGCGGCGGCCGATCCGGGCGTCAGCGCCGTCGCGTCGGTGTCGGCGTTCGACTTCGGCTCTGTCGCGGTCGCCTGCCGGGAGGACGCGGCGCTTCGGGCGGCGTACGTCGAGGGGTTCGGCGACGACCTGCTTCCCCTGAAGGGAACCAGCGGCGCGGCGCTCGTGGACGAGATGGTCGCGGCGGGCGAGGCGTGGAGCCTGTCCGCGCTCGCCCCGAAGCTCGCGGACCGGCCGGTCCTGCTCGTCGGCACGGCCGGGCGCGACACCGTCACCCCCGCCGCCCGGCACCACGATCCCGTGGTGGCCGCCTACACCGCTTATCCGGTGCCGCGCCTGGAGCACCGCGTGTTCGTCACCGACCACGCCCTGTCCGACCACCGCCTCGAACTCGCCGAGACCGTCCGCGACTTCCTCGACCGGCACCTCGGCCGCTGAACGTCGGCAGAAGACGATGGCCGCGCAGGCGCGCTCTCGTCGCCTTCGGGTAAGCGTGGATCGCGCGCCTGTCTGGTTATCGTCAATCGTGTCCGGATATCGCGCCCAGCGGCCCATGCCTCGATCGAGGGTCTTGTGGTACGTGATCCCCGTCATCTTCTTCCTGAGCGCCGCGGTCTTCTGGGTGCTCGCTCTTGTGGCGTGGGTGGAGCCGAAGCCGCTGTACGCCATCTCCACGCCCGAGGGGGTGGAGCCCGCTCCGGAGTGGTATCTGCCCGGGCAGAGGTTCTGGGCCGGGGTGGCCTGTCTCCTGGTGGGGCTCGTCCTGACCGTCGTCCTGGCCGCAGTGCGCCGGCGCGGCGAGGCGCGGGGCGGCCCCAAGAGCCCCACGAGTCCGCCCCCGGGGGGAAACTCAGCGCAGGGGCGCTGAGGACAGGAGCGTGAACAGGCCGCCTACTGCTCCCGCATGCCCCACGGGGCGCCGTACGCGGTGAGCAGGTCGAGGAACGGCCGGGGCGGCAGGGCCTCGGGGCCCAGGACGCCGGCGCCGGACCAGACGCCGGCGGCGATCAGTTCGAGGGCCACGACCGGGTTGACGGCGGTCTGCCACACCACCGCCTGGGAGCCGTACTCGCGCATGGACCACTGGTTGTCGACCACGTGGTAGAGGTAGACCTCACGCGGGCGGCCGTCCTTGGCCCCCTTGACCCAGGTGCCGGCGCACGTCTTGCCGCGCATGCGATCCCCGAGGGTGGCCGGGTCGGGCAGGCACGCCGCGACCACGTCGCGCGGGGACACCTTGACGGCGGCGCCGCCCCCGGCGGCGACCTGGACGGGCTCGGTGCGGTCCAGCCCCAGCAGGTGCAAAGTCCGCAGCGTGTCGATGAACTCCGCGCCCAGCCCGTACTTGAAGGTCACCCGCTCGGCGTCGATCCAGCGGGGCACGAGCAGGACCTCCTCGTGCTCGACGTTGACGCACTCGACCGGGCCGATGCCCTCGGGGAAGTCGAACACCTCCGGCTCACTGAAGGGCGGAGTGGTGAACCAGCCCCGGCTTGCCTCGTAGACGACCGGCGGGTTGAGGCACTCCTCGATCGTGGTCCAGATGCTGAACGAGGGCGCGAAGTCGTACCCCTCGACGGTGAGGTCGGCGCCGTCGCGGATGCCGATCTCCTCGATGTGGTCGAACAGTTCGTCGGCGGCGTAGCGGGCGAAGACGTCCGACAGCCCCGGCTCCACCCCGATGCCGACCAGCGCGAGCCTGCCCGCCTTCTCCCACTCGGCGGCCATCGCGAACTGGGCGTCCCCCAGCTTGACCCCGCACGCCTCGTGCGGCCGCTCCGGATGCGGCCGTGACAGCGACATCGCCATGTCCAGGTAGTGCGCACCGGCCGACAGCGCCGCCCGGAACAGCGGCATGACGAACCGCGGGTCGGTGGCGTTGAGCAGGACGTCGCAGCGGTGCTCGGCCAGCAGTGCCACCACCGCGGCCTCGTCGCTCGCGTCCACTCGCCGGGCGCTGAAGCGGGCGCCCGCCTCCCCCAGCGCGGCGACCGCCGCCTCCGCGCGGGACAGGTCGTAATCGGCGACGACCATGTGCTCGAAGAAGGAGCGGCGGGCCGCGATCCGGGTGATCGCCGTACCCACCCCACCGGCGCCGACGAGCAGAACACGCATGACAAAACCGCCCTTTCGGGACAAAGACTGCTTTGGTGCACCAAATCCAACGTCACCGCCACACGAAACGTCAATGGTGTTGGCATAAGGTGCACGGGAACCGGAGCAGGCGGAAAGGAGCGCACCATGCCCAAGCCGGTGGTCTCGGAGTCGGCGCGCCGACGGCGCCGTCCGACGAAGAACGGAGTCGTTCTCTCGGAGGACCTGATCGTGCGGACCGCGCTGCGCATGCTGCGCGAGCACGGCTCCGCCGGACTGACCGTACGGCGGCTCGGCATCGCCCTGGGCGCCGACCCCAGCACGCTCTACCGCTACTTCGCCGGCATCGACGACCTGACCCTGGCCATCGGCGACATGCTCATCGGCCGGGCCATGGCCGGCTGGCACGGCACCGGCGACTGGCGCGCCGACCTTCGCGCGCTGGGCCTGCGCATCCATGCCGCCTACCTCGAACACCCGCAGGCCGCGGTGCTCACCGCCAACCGCATCAGCGGCAAATCCCACGAGATCGCCGCCGACGAGGCGATCCTCGGGCTGCTGCGGGGCGCCGGTTTCCCCGACCGTGAGGCGGTCCGCGTCTACCACGCCTTCATCGACATGACGCTGGCGTTCGCCGCGCTGGACGCGGCGTCCCTCGCGCTGCCGGAGCAGGCGCGCAGGGCGGACGAGGAGATGTGGCAGGCGACCTATGCCCGCCTGTCCCCCGCCACCCACCCCAACATCGCGGCGGTCGCGCCCCTGCTGGTGGCCGACATGAACGACAGCGCCTACCCCACCGCACTGGACATGCTGCTCACCAGCGCCGCGACGGGACTCCGGTCACACAAGGCGTGCTGATGAGGGGGATCGGCGGTAAGGCGGGATGTGCGCCGGGAGGCCCGTCCGCGTCAGGCGGCCGGGCTTCCGGATGCGCGAAGAGTCCCGCGTACGGCGTCGCGGAGCCGGCGGTGGCCTCCGTCGGCCGCGTGGCGGGGATGCCAGGCAATGCCGATGGTCAGTGGCGGCAGCGGGAGGGGATGCCGAGGGGGTGGAGACCGAGCGTGGTCGGCCACGTCGTCGGCGTCTCCGCGCTCGGCCGCGGCACCCCGCTCGCCGGACGCACCGGACTCGTCACCGCGTCCCTCGCCATGGACGACCTCATCGCCGGCACCGGCGTCGCCTACCGGGCCCTGGCCAGCCCCTCCTTCTTCGAGAACCTCCTGGAGGAGGCCGACTCGATCCGCGAGAAGGGCGTCTTCACCGACGCCGTCGACGCCGGCCGCAAGGCCCCCCTCGGTGCGCCCAGACCCTCAGGCCCGCCGTCCTCCCCTGACGCCTACCAGCCACGTCCGGAGGGTGGGTGCCTTCGCCGCGCGGTTCGCTGATGAGCGCGACGCCGAGGGTCGCCGGGCGTCCGCCCGAACAGAACAGCGTCGGCGGCACTACGCTGCTGTGCCGTGCAGGAGACGCGCCTCGACACTGCTCGGATCCGGGCGGCTCGCCGGATGATCGACCCGATTTTTCTCGACACTCCGCTGTACCGCTGCGAGGCGCTGGAGCCCGGCCTCGGGTGCGCGGTGAGCATCAAGCTCGAAACGGCGAACCCGGTCCGCAGCTTCAAGGCCCGCGGCACCGAGGTGGTCGCGAGCCTGCTCGCCGGCAATGGCTCGCGAGACGTGGTGTGCGCCAGCGCGGGCAACCTCGGCCAAGCCCTCGCGTGGTCCGGTCGCGGCCGGGGGCTCGACGTCACCGTCGTGGCATCCCGCTTCGCGCCCGCGGCCAAGCTCGATCGCATCCGCGCGTTGGACGCCAGGCTGGAGCTGGTGGACGGCGACTTCGACATGGCTCGCGAGCGGGCGGCGGCCGTCGCACGGCACGACGGCATCCGGCTGGTCGAAGACAGCCTGGACATCGAGACCTGCGAGGGCGCGGCGACGATCGGCCTGGAACTGGTGAACGCCGTGCCGTCGTTCGACGCCGTCCTGATCGCTCTCGGCGGCGGGGCGCTGGCCACCGGTGTGGGTCACGTGGTGAAGGCCTGCGCGCCCGAAGTCGAGGTGATCTGCGTCCAGCCGCTGGGCGCACCGGCGATGACACACTCGTGGCGCCAACGGCGCGTCGTCACCACCGACTCGACCACCACCATCGCCGACGGCGTCGCCGGCCGGCACCCCATCCCGGCCGTCCTGGACGACCTCCTCCTGGTCGCCGACGACGCCGTCCTGGTTCAGGAGGCATCGATCATCGCCGGTATGCGGCTGCTCCTCCACCAGGCCGGCCTCGTCGTCGAACCGTCGGCCGCGCTCGGCATCGCGGCGATCCTCGAAGACCGCGACCGCTTCGCCGGGCGGCACGTCGTCACCATCGTGTGCGGCAGCAACGTCGACATGGACGCCTATCACCGCTGGGTCGGCGTGGCGTGAATCGCCGGGACAGCCGGAACCGCCACCGAGCCTCCTGCGGAGCCGGAGCCGATCGCGTCCCGCCGCCCGCTCACCCGTCCGTACGGCCGGGGCCGAAGGGGCGGTCGCCGCGGAGGGTGATGCGGTGCATCACGCGGTGCGCGTCACCGTAATCGCGGTTGGCGTAGTGGGCGGTGCTCCGGTTGTCCCACATCGCGACGTCGCCGACCCTCCAGCGATGACGCACGATGTGCTCGGGCTTGGTGAGGTGGGCGTAGAGCAGGTCCAGGATGGCCCGGCTCTCGGCCTCGGAAACGCCGACGATGTGGGAGGTGAACCCGGGGTTGACGAAGATCCCCTTGCGGCCGGTCTCGGGGTGGACGCGGACCACGGGGTGCTCCACCGGCTCCAGCCGGGTGACGATCTCGCCGTCCCAGACGTTGCCCTTGCCGGCGCGGCGCTGGGCCAGGTAGTAACCGAACTCGCGGTTGCCGTCGTGGACCGCGGTGAGCTGGTCGGCCAGCTCCTTCACGGGGGCGGACAGCGAGTCGTAGGCGAGCTGGCTGTCGGCCCAGCTCGTGTCGCCGCCGGTGGGCGGGAGGATCACGGCGCGCAGGATGGAGCCGAGCGGCGGGCGGGGCATGAACGTGACGTCGGTGTGCCAGACGTCGGCGAAGCCGTTGTCGGCGCTGTCGAGGGCGTAGATCTCGGGATGCGCCTCGTCGACGCCCCCGACGACCGGGTGGGAGGCGGTCAGCTCGCCGAGACGCCGGCCGAGCGCCACCTGCCCGTCGTCGTCCAGGCTCTGCTCGCGGAAGAACAGCACCTTCCGATCGACCAGGGCGGCACGCACCGCGGCCAGTTCCTCGTCGGTGGCGGTCGCCAGATCCAGTCCCTGGACCTCGGCGCCGAAGTGGGGCCCGAGGGGCCGCAGGTCCAGCTTCACGGCGGTCGGTGTGGTCATCTCACTCTCCTCGTGGTTGGTGCGGTGCTTCACGCGGCGGCGGCGCGTACGGCGTGGCCGACCTCGGCGCGGAGCGCGGCGTACTCGGGAAGGGCGCGCAGTTCGTCCGGTCCCACCCCGGTGCGCGGGAGGTCGACGTCCAGGTCGAGCGCGATCCGGCCCGGTCTGCGGGTGAGCACGACGACACGGCTGCCGAGGAACACGGCCTCCTCGACACTGTGGGTGACGAACACCGACGTGCGGCCGGTCTGCGTGCTCACCCGGCGCAGGTCCTCCTGGAGACGCTCGCGGGTGAGCGCGTCCAGGGCCGCGAACGGCTCGTCGAGCAGCAGCAGCGGATCGTCGCCGGCGAGCGCCCTGGCGATCGCCACGCGCTGCTGCTGTCCTCCCGAGATCTGCCAGATCCGGCGGTCCGCCACGTCGTGCAGGCCCACCCGTTCCAGCAGCTCCGGCACCCGGCGGGCGCGTTCCGCACGGGGCACGCCGGCGTAGCGCAGGGCCAGCTCGACGTTGCCGCCCACGGTCTTCCACGGGAACAGGCGCGGCTGCTGGAAGACGATCCCGGCGCCCCTGCCCGGGACGGGCTCGGCACCCCCGCCCGGGACGGGCTCGGCGGCACGGATCCGTACGGTGCCGGAGGTGGGCCTCTCGAAGCCCGCGACGAGGCGCAGCAACGTGCTCTTGCCGCATCCGGACGCCCCGACGAGCACGAGGAACGTGCCGGGAGGGACGGTCAGGGAGATCGGCCCCAGGGCGGCGACCGGACCTCCCGCGCCGCCGTAGACGTGTTCGACCTCGTGCAGGTGGACGGCGGCGACGTCCTCGTCCGCCGTGGCCGGGGCGGCGGCCGGGTCAGGACGTGAGGGCACCGGGAAGCCCCTTGGTGTAGATCGCCCGCTCCACCGTGGCGAGGTCGGGCACCGCGTCGATCTTCTGCTGATCCTTGAGGAACTGCGCCGCGCTCACCAGGTTCTGCGCCAGGCCGCCGACCTTGTCCGGGGTGCCGAGCCACTCGGGAGAGGCCAGATCGGCCGGCTTGAGGAAGACGCCCTGGCTGAGCTGCGCCTTGGCCTCGTCCTTGCCGAGGTTGAGCTCCGCGCCCACCGCCTGGGCCGCGGCGTCGGGATCGTCCGCGATCAGGTCGAGCGCTCTGGCCTCGACCTTGCGCCAGGCGTCGACCGCGTCGGGGTGCGCCTGGATGAACGCGGTGGACACCACGCCCAGGTCGAGGGTCGGCTTGCCCGCGGTCGCCAGCTCGCGGCTGCTGATGAGCGTCTTGCCGGTCTTCTTGATCTCGTCCAGCGTGGGCAGCCAGACGTACGCGGCGTCGATGTCGCCGCGGGTCCAGGACGCCAGGATGTCCTGCGGCTCCAGGTCGACCAGGTTCACCGCGGACTCCGGCACCCCCGCCTTGTCGAGCGCGGCGAGCAGGCTGTAGTGGGACGTCGAGGCGAACGGCGTCGCCACCTTCTTGCCGCGCAGGTCCGCGACCGAGGAGATGCCGGTGCCGTCGCGGGCGACCAGGGCCTCGTTGTCACCGGCCACGTCGAGCACGAACGCCACCTGGTAGGGGATGTTCAGCGGCTCGGACAGCCCGCGCGCGACCGGGCTCGACCCGATGGCCGCGATGTCCACGCTCTTGGCCACGAAGGCGGTATTGATGCTGGCGCCGGAGTCGAACTTGGTCCACTTGATCGTGTAGCCGGGCAGCGCCTGTTCCAGCCATCCCTTGTTCTTCACGATGAGGTCCCCGCTGGGGAACGCCTGGTAGGCGACGCGGATGGTGCGGTCCGCCGTACCGCCGCCACCGCCTCCGCCGGAGGCCGTGCCGTTGCCGCACGCGGCCAGGACGGCGGCCGTCGCGGCGGCCAGGACGACGGGGAGCAGGCGCGTGAGACGTGGTCGTGACATGGCGGAGAGTTCCTTTTGCAGTGGGGGATCGACGAGGCTTGGCAGGGGCTCAGACGCGGCCGCGCCAGGGGATGAGCCGGTTCTCCGCGACGCGCAGCAGGCCGTCGATCAGCAGTCCGGACAGCCCGATGGCGAGCAGTCCGAGCACCACGACGTCGGTCTGCAGGTAGCGCTGGGCGTCGCGGACCATTCCCCCGATGCCGGGCACGCCGTTGACGGTCTCCGCCGCGACGACCGAGGAGTACGCGACCCCGACGGCCAGCCGGACGCCGGTGAAGATCTCCGGCAGCGCGGCGGGCAGCACCACATCCTTGATCACGTCCCATCGCGAGGCGCCCAGCGCCCGGGCCGCCTCCACCAGGCCGGTCGGCGCGCCGTGGACGGCCGCGGCGGTGGCCACGGCCACCGGCGGGAGCGCGGCGATGGCGAGCAGCCACAGCTTGGGCGTCTCGTCGATGCCGAACCAGATGATGAGCAGGCTGAAGTACGCCAGCGGAGGCAGGGCCCGTACGAACGTCACGACCGGCTCGGCCACGAGGCGGATCCACGGCACGGTGCCCAGGACCACGCCGAGGACGAGCCCCGCCGCCACGCCGAGCGCCGAGCCGATGAGGATGCGGCGCAGGCTGATTCCCAGGTGCTCCACGAGCAGGTGACCGCCGTAGCCGCGGACGCCCTCGTGGGTGGTGGACAGCAGGACGAGCTGGTCCCACACGGCCCGGGGCGCGGGCACGAACGACGGATTGCCCGCCGCGACCGCCGCGAGCTGCCACAGCCCGAGCAGGGCGAGCAGCGACAGCACCCGCACACCGATCCGGCGGGCCCTGCGACCCCGCGGCCCCGGCGTCGAGACCGTACGCACCCCTTCGGCGGGCGGTGCGCCGGCGGGCTCGGGCACCTCGTCCGGCATGAGAGGGCCGCCAGTGAGAGGGGGAGGATCGGCGGAGACGGATCTGGAGGGGGATGACGTCACAGTGGTCGCTCCGGAGGCGAGGGCGCCGGGCCGCGCCGCTCCAATGCGGGCACGGCGGGACAACGGGAGGGGAGGACGGCCGGCGAAGGTGACCGCGCCGACCGGGAGGTCGAGGTTCAGGAGCGACAGGCCGAGCCGTTCAGACGGCACAGGTCGACGTGCCGACGCCGGACCAACCACGATGCCGGATACACAGGTATTTCCTACCAAATTTGTAGGGTGATGGCAATCGGGCGTCGGACCCCACACGCCCGCCCCGCCGCCGAGCAGGCACCTCCTCGGCCGGCTCCGTCCCTCGGAGAGATCGGCCCGGCGTCCGCGCATGCGAACGGGCCACGCCAAGCTCGCTGAGCTTGGCGTGGCCCGTTCGGCGGTGCCCGGCCCTGTCTACTGAGCCGGAGCGGCGTCGAGGGCTTGGGCGATCTTGCGGGCCATCTCCGCCATGACGGGCCCGGGCTCCCCCTGGTGGGCCCGGGCGGCTGCTTCGACGGCGACGTTGACGGTGCTGCGGAAATTGTCGGCCTCGGCCGGATCCTGCTTCCCGAGCAGGCTCATGGCCGCCGTCAGGGCCGGCAGCACCTGGTCGGCGAGTTCGGCGACGGACTTGCCGTTCAGGTTCACGCCCGTCGACTTGTCGGCGAGCACGTGACCGACCACGCCGGTCGCGGAGGCCAGGGCGATGGAGCCCTCGGTGGCGACCTTGTGGGGCTTGCCGGCGGCGTCGGCGGCGGCCAGCAGCGAGACGGCGCCGTAGGCGGCGGTCCGCAGGGTGATCTTGTCCTGGTCGGTAAGGGTGACGGACATGGTGGTGTGATCCTTTACAACTGTTCCGAGGTCGGGTGAACGGGCGAATGGTGGAACGCCCCGCCAGGGGCCGAGGGCGGGCCTACCGGGAGGCTGGCCCGGCGTCAGGCGTCGATCGCCTGGTAGAGCGTGGTCCAGAAGTCGTGGATGAGCCGCATCGAGTCCGGGGTGGACGCCCCGACCTGGGTGAGCAGGATTCCGGTGAGCTGGTTCGCCGGGTCGGCGT
Organism: Microbispora sitophila; assembly: GCF_014892245.1. Classification (NCBI taxonomy): domain Bacteria; kingdom Bacillati; phylum Actinomycetota; class Actinomycetes; order Streptosporangiales; family Streptosporangiaceae; genus Microbispora; species Microbispora sitophila. The sequence continues at coordinate 93,673 of NZ_JADBGC010000005.1, forward strand.
AGGTCGCGGTGCCGCTTCCGCCGTCCCAGCCGAACTGGCCGATCGGCGCGTAGTCCCCGCGGTAGGTGCGCACCGCCATGCCGAAGCCCCAGCCACCGTGCTGTCCCTGGCCGTGGGAGATGTGGACGTTGTCGACGGCCATCGCGTGCCGGGCGGCCTGCTGCTCGGGCGTGAGGCGGTTGGTGGTCATCAGCTCGACGGCGGGCCGCGACAGGATTCGCTCGCCCTTGTGCACGCCGCCGTCGAGCAGCATCCGGAAGTAGGCGTGGTAGTCGTCGGCGGTGGAGTTCAGCCCGCCGCCGCCGCCCTGGAACGCCGGAGGCTTGCTGTGGCGCCCGCCTTCGGCCTCGTCCCAGACGAGGAACTCGCCGGTCTGCGGGTCGGGGGCGTACAGGGGCGGCAGCCGGTGGATCTGGTCGGCGGGCACGTGGAAGCCGGTGTCGGTCATCCCCAGCGGCCCGAAGACGCGCTCGCGCAGGAACTCCTCGAACGACTGGCCCGTGACCCGGGAGACGAGCACACCGACCAGGTCGCTGCTGATCTGGTACTGCCAGCGCTCTCCGGGCTGGTGCATCAGCGGAAGCTCGCCCAGGCGGCGCATCCACTCGTCCGGCTCGGGCATCGGCACCGGCAGGTTGGGCGTGAGCCCCCGCTCGAAGACCGCGTTCATGATCGGAGTGCCCAGCGACGTCATGTCCATGCCGAGCCCGAACGTGGAGGTCAGCACGTCCCGGACGGTGATCGGCCGCCGCGCCGGCACGGTGTCGTCCAGCGGGCCGTCGAACCGCTTCAGCACCCGCCGGTCGGCGAGCTCGGGCAGCCACGGGTCCACGGGGTCGTCCAGGCGCAGCCGGCACTCGTCGAGCAGGACCATCGCCGCCGCGATCGTGACCGGCTTCGACGTGGAGGCCATCCGGAAGATCGTGTCCCGGCGCATCGGCGCGCCACCGTCATGACGCATCGTCCCGATCGCTTCGACGTGTGTCTCGTCGCCCCGGCTGAACAGGGCGACCAGCCCGGGGATCTTCCCGGAATCGACATACCGGTGCAGCACCTCGCGCACCCTGCGCAGCCCTGCCGGGGAGAAGCCGCTCGTGTTCATCATGAATCCCCTCACGCATAGTCTTCGGTGTTCGGAAATCCCTGAACGTTCATGACAGTACATTGCGTTCAGAAAACAGTCAACAGACAAAGAACGGCTTTCCGCCTAGTACATCAGGATGACAGAGCATGCTTTGCAATGAATGTGAAGCTGAACGCAATGGACGATCGGGCCGTGCATTGCAATGAGATCCGAGTGAATGCATACTGTGCAGCGGGTGTGCGGGCGGAGGGCTCCGCGCATGTCGGCAGACAGGAGACGAGCACCGATGCCCGGAGGCAGACTCACCAGCGAGGACCGTCAGCACATCGCCGCAGGGCTGGCCGAGGGGCTCGGATACGCGGAGATCGGCCGGCGTCTGGGGCGGCCCGCCTCGACCATCATGCGGGAGGTCACCCGCAACGGCGGACCCGACGATTACGGGGCGGACCGGGCGCACGAAGCCACGCGGCATCGTGCGCGCCGGCACGGGCAGGCTCGGCCTCCCGCCCCGCCGGCCCCCGACGGCGGCCACGGGCGTGACCCCCGAGCCGTCGAGGACTTCACGGAGTCCTTCATCGCTCTCCTGGTCCAGCAGGGCATGCCCCGGATGGAGGCCAGAGTGCTGGCCTGCCTGTACGTCACCGACTCCGGCGCTCTCACCGCCGCCGAACTGGTCCAGCGGCTTCGCGTCAGCCCCGCGTCGGTCTCGCACGCCGTCGCCTTCCTCGAACAGCAGGGAATGCTCAGGCGGGAACGGGTTCCCGGCACGCGACGCGAACGCTACGTCATCGACGACGAGATCTGGATCCGATCGATGCTCGCGTCTCTGCAGATGAACGAGGCCCTGGCGGCCGCGTCACAGCGCGGAGCGGAGATTCTCGGGGCCACGACCCCCGCGGGTTCCCGATTCGAGTCCTCCGCCGAACTCCTTGTCCTCGTGAGCGAGGCCTTCCGGCGGGTCATCCAGGAGTGGCGGCAGAACCAGGCCGCCCGGAGCGCCCGGCACCCGGACCCGCCGGACGAACTCGCGTACCGCTCCAAAGAAACAAGCGGGCGGCCGGCCACATGAGCGATCACGCGGGCCCGCCGACATCGAGATCTTCCTGACCCTGGCCGACGAACTGCACTTCGGCCGCACCGCCGCCCGGCTCGGCCTGTCGCCCGCCCGCGTCACCCAGGCGATCCAGAAGCAGGAGCGGCAGATCGGCGCCCCGCTGTTCGAACGCAACAATCGCGCGGTACGGCTGACGCCGGTCGGGCGGCAGCTCCGCGACGACCTCCAGCCTCTCTACGCCGGGCTGCAGGCAGCGTGCAGCGCGCCCGGATGGCCGGCCAGGGCATCACCGGCACGCTGCGCGTCGGCATGATGCCCCTCAACGCCTACGACCTGCGCCACTACTGGGAGGTCTTCCGCCACCGTCACCCGCAGTGGCGGCTGCGCATCCAGAGCACACAGTTCAGCGACGCCTTCGCCGCGCTGCGCCGCGGGGACGTCGACGTCCTGGTCAGCTGGCTACCTCTCGACGAGCCCGACCTTACCGTCGGACCGATCCTGTTCGCCGAGCCTCGGGTGCTGGCCGTCGCCACCGATCACGAGCTCGCCCTGCACACGTCGGTCTCGCTGGAGATGGTCGCCGATTTCCAGCATCCGCATGCCGACACCGGGCCCGACTACTGGTACGACGCCTATGCTCCGCGCCAGCCCCGCCGTGGCCGCCCGATCGAACGTGGCCCCGTGGTGCGAGACGCGGAAGAGGCCATCACTTTCGCCAGCATGTCCGGGCTTGTCGTGCTCTTTCCCGCCCACATGAGCCGCTACTGGGTGAGGCCGGACATCGCCTACCGGTCACCGACATGGGGCCGCTGCCGTACGCGCTGGTGTGGCGCAGCGAGACGGAGAACGAGCTCGTCCGGGCCCTGGCCGCGGTCGTCCGCGACCTCGGTCCCCTCCCCTCGGGAGACTGATCGCCCTCCGGGCGTGGCGGCGCGCGGCTCGCGGGATATGGTCGCGAAGTGCCTGACCCGATCTTCGCCCACCCTCGCCTGGCCGCCGTCTATGACGCCTTCGACGGTGACCGCGACGACCTGGGCGCCTACCTCGACATCGCCGACGAACTGGGCGCGGACCGCGTGCTCGACGTCGGCTGCGGAACGGGGTCCCTGGCGGTCCTGCTCGCCGGCGGCGGACGCACGGTCATGGGCGTCGATCCCGCCGAGGCGTCGCTGCGGGTCGCCCGGTCCAAGGATCGGACCGGAGGCATCACCTGGGTCCACGGCGATGCCACCACGCTCCCGGCGTTCGGCGCCGACCTCGCCGTGATGACGGGAAACGTGGCGCAGGTCTTCCTCACCGACGACGAGTGGACGCGGACTCTCCGGGGCATCCACGGCGCGCTTCGTCCCCGGGGGCACCTCGTCTTCGAGACCAGGCGTCCCGAACGCCGGGCGTGGGAGGAGTGGGCCTCCGACCCCGATCCGGTCGTCCTCGACCTTCCGGAGGCCGGGGTCGTGGAGCGGCGCCTCGAGGTCACCGACGTGAGCCCGCCGCTGGTGTCCTTCCGCTACACCTACACCTTCCTTGCGGACGGCACGGTCGTCGCGTCGGACTCGACCCTCCGGTTCCGCGACCGGGACGAGGTGGAGACGAGCCTGGCCGCGAACGGCTATCGCGTGCTGGACGTGCGGGACGCCCCCGATCGCCCGGGCCGCGAGTTCGTGTTCGTCGCGCGGCGTACGGCGTGAAGCATGTCAGCGGTCGCCGGCGTCGCCGAGGAGGCGACGGGCCTGGCGGACGACGGCCTCGTCGACGAAGCGGCCGTCGGCGAGGGCGACCGCGCCCTGGTCGGCGGCGGAGACGACCTCCAGGGCGGCCACGATCTCCTCCCTGGTGGGGCGGTAGGCCGCCGCGATCACCGGAAGCTGGATGGGGTGGATGGCCGCCCGGCCGCGAAAGCCCATGGCCCTGCCCGCGGCGCAGGACGCGGCCAGGCCGTCGAGGTCGCGGACGTTCGTGTACACGGACTGAGCCGGGGCCGGCAGCCCCGCCGCCCGGGCCGCGACGACGATACGCGAACGCGCCCAGGCCAGGCCGGCCTCGTCGGTCACGCCGAGGTCGGCGCGCAGGTCGGCCTCGCCCAGGCCGATCCCGGCGACGGCCGGCGAGGCGGTGGCGATCTCGAAGGCGCGCTCCAGCCCGAGGGCCGACTCGATGATCGGGCGCAGCGGCACGCCCGGCACCGCGTCGGCGATCCAGCGGACCTCGTCGGCCGACTCCACCTTGGGGATGCGCAGGCCACCGCCGCCGTGCAGCAGCGTTCCGAGCGCGTGCAGGTCGGCCTGGCCGTACGGCGTGCGGACGTCGTTGACGCGGACCTCCACCCGCGGCTGCGGCGTGGCCAGCAGGGCGACGACCCCGGCCCGGGCGACGCCCTTGTTCTCCGGTGCGACCGCGTCCTCCAGGTCCACGACGACCATGTCGGCCTCGCCGCCGAGGGCCTTGCCGATCCGGTCGGGGCGATCGGCGGGCACATACAACCACGTCAGGGGGGCGGCAGCAGGCCCGGAAGAAACCTCGGCAGCAGGCACGGCGTCAACTCCTCGCGAATCCCCTGTGCCCCTTTCCGGAAGATCGCCACTCATGCCCGGCCACGATGTGACATGTCACACCACTCCCTTGGTGCGCAGGGCCTCGATCTCCGCGCCGGTCAGGCCGAGGTCGTGCAGGATCTCGTCGGTGTCGGCGCCGTGCGGACGGCCGGTCCACCGGATGCGTCCCGGAGTCTCCGACAACCGGAACATCACGTTCTGCATCCGCAGCGGGCCCAGCTCGGGGTCCTCCACGGTGGTCACCGCGTCGAGCGCCGCGAGTTGCGGGTCGGCCAGCACGTCGCGCACGTCGTAGATCGGCGCCACGGCGGCCTCCGCCTCCTCGAACGCCCGCAGCACCTCCTCCCGGGTCCGCTCGCCGACCCACGCCGCCACGGCCGCGTCGAGCTCGTCCGCGTGCGCCACCCGGCCCGCGCCGGTGGCGAACCACGGCTCGTCCACCAGGTCGGGCCGCCCGACCAGGCGCATCACCCGTTCCGCGATGCTCTGCGCCGAGGTGGAGACCGCGACCCAGGAGCCGTCGCTGCACCGGTAGGTGTTGCGCGGTGCGTTGTTGACCGAGCGGTTGCCCGTACGCGGGGGCACGACCCCGAGCCGGTCGTAGATGGTCGGCTGGGCGCCGAGCACGGTCAGGATCGGCTCGATGATCGACAGGTCGACGACCTGCCCGCGCCCCGACCGCAGGGCCGTCATCACGGCGAACGCGGTGGCCAGCGCGCAGATGCCGTCCGCGAGCCCGAACGGCGGCAGCGTGGGCGGCCCGGCGGGCTCCCCCGTCATCGCGGCAAACCCGCTCATCGCCTCGGCGAGAGTGCCGAAGCCGGGCCGCCTCGCGTACGGGCCGAACTGCCCGAACCCGGTGACCCGGGCGAGCACCAGGTCGGGGTTGACCTCGCTGAGCCGGTCCCAGGACAGGTTCCAGCGCTCCAGCGTGCCGGGGCGGAAGTTCTCGATGAGCACGTCCGCGTCCTCGATCAGCCGGACCATCAGGTCCTGGCCCTCCTCTGTGGACAGGTCGAGCGTCATCGTCCGCTTGTTGCGGCCGAGCATCTTCCACCACAGCCCCTCGGGCCCGTGCCCTCGCGACGGGTCCGGCCTGCGCGGGTGCTCCACCTTGACGACGTCCGCGCCGTAGTCGCCCAGCAGCATCGCCGCGGTCGGCCCGGCGAACAGCGTCGCGGCGTCGATCACCCGTACGCCGTCGAGCGGCCCGTTCACAGCGCCTCCATGTTCCGGCCCTCCAGAAGACGGTCGATCTCGTGGCGGTGCGGCATGGAGGTGCTGGCGCCTTCCCGCTGCACCGACAGCGCCGCCGCGGCCGAGGCGAAGCGCAGCGCCCGCGCCGGGTCGGCCCCCTCGGTCCTGGCCACGGCCAGCGCCCCCGCGAAGGTGTCCCCCGCCGCCGTGGTGTCCACCGCCCGCACCGGCACGGCGGCCTGGTGCAGGCGGGTGCCGTCGCGCGAGCCGTACAGGGCGCCCCGGGCCCCCAGGGTGACGACGGCCTCGGGGACGAGGTCGAGCAGCGCCTCCAGCGCGTCCCGGGGATCGTCGCGGCCGGTGAGGGCCGCCGCCTCGTGCTCGTTGGGCACGATGAGGTCGACGGCCTCCAGCAGTTCGGCGGGCAGCGGCACCGCCGGGGCCGGGGTCAGGATCACCTCGACGCCGGGAACCTGTGCCGCGGCGACCACGGCGTCCATCGGCAGCTCCAGTTGCAGCAGCAGCGCGTCGGACCGGGCGATGAGCTCCGCGTCCTGCCCGGCGGGCCCGGTGACCGCGCCGTTCGCGCCGGGCACCACGATGATCGAGTTGTCGCCGCCGTCCTGCACGACGATGTGGGCGACACCCGAAGGGCCGGGCACGACCCGCAGCCCGGCCACGTCCACGCCCGCCTCGGCGAGCGCGGCCCGCAGGCCCGGCCCGAACGCGTCGTCCCCCACGGCCCCGAGGAAGGCGACCTGCGCCCCCGCGCGGGCCGCGGCGATCGCCTGGTTGGCTCCCTTGCCGCCGGGAATCGTGCGGAACTCCCGGCCCGTGATGGTCTCCCCCGGCTTGGGAGCCTGGGCGACGTACGCCACCAGGTCCATGTTGGCGCTGCCGAACACCGAGATCACCGTCGGCCCCCCTCGATGAGCGCGAGCGTGCGGGCGGCGAGCGACTCGATCGAGACGCCGTCGAAGCCGGGCAGGCTGCTGGCCACCCGGTCCCGGGTCGTCCACCGCTCGGGGACGCCGCCCGCCAGCGCCCCGGCGATCGACCCGGCCGTGGCGGCGGCCGAGTCGGTGTCCCAGCCTCCCGCCACCGCAGCGCCGACGGTCGCGGCGAAGTCCCCGGCTCCGTGGACGAGGGCCGCCGCCAGCAGCGCCGCGTTGTTGACCGTGTGCACCCAGTGGAGGTGCCCGTGCCGGGCGTACAGCCGGTCTGCGACCCGCTCGAAGTCGGGCTCCGCCGCGGCGTCCGCGACGGCCTGCCGTACGGCTTCGGCCAGGCGCGAGCCGGGCGGCACGACCGACAGCCCGGCCTCGATCACCTCGCCCACGCTCCCGGCCACGAGCGCCTGCGCGCACATGGCGGCGGCGAACATCGCGCCGTGGATCCCGTTGGCCGTGTGGCTGAGCCGGGCGTCCCGCCACGCCCATGACGCGGCCGTCGCCGGGTCGCCCGGATTGGCCCAGCCGTACACGTCGGCCCTGATCAGCGCGCCGATCCACTCGCGGAACGGGTTCCGATGGACGGCGGTCGCGGGAGGTTCGAGACCCGTGAGCAGGTTGCGGTACGCCGCCCGCTCGGCGGTGAAGACCCGCCCGGCGGGCAGCGCGTCGAGCCAGGTCTGCGCCACGTCCTCGGTCGTGAAGTCCGGTCCGTGCCGTTCGAGCACGGTGAGCGCGAGCAGCGCGTAGTTGAGGTCGTCGTCCTCGGGCACGCCGTCGATGTTCTCGGCGAGGCTGGTGGCCGCGCTGCGGCGGTTCCACGGCCACCGCTCCGCGATCTCCGGCGGCAGCCCCTTCGCGGTGAACCAGCCGCGGATCGGCCAGTTGCCGGTCGCCTCGGCGATGGCCCTGATCCCCTCGCGGGGGATCTTCTCCACCGGCTTGCCGAGGAGGCAGCCGGCCGCCCGGCCCCACCACGCTCCGCGTACGCGGCCGGGCTCCGGACGGATCTGCGGGCGGGAGGCGGGCCAGTCAGGGCTGCTCGCGACGATCTCCTCGAGCTCCGAGGGCTCGGGCAGCGGCGAGGGGATCGCCGCGAGTGCGTCGAGCAGTTCCCCCGCCAGCGTGCGCAGTTCTTCGGGGGCGGGCCCTGGGGAGGCGCCCGCTCGGGGCGGCGCGTCGTGTCCCCCGGCGGCGCGCCAGCGCGCCGCGACGGCCGTCACCTCCGGGAGCGCCCCCCGTCCGTCCTCGGCCGCCTGCCGCAGCTCGTGGCCGACGAGGTCCTCCGGCTGCACCCACGTCAGCCGGATCATCGCGCGTCCTCCTCCCCGCGCGGCGCGAGCAGGGCGTCGAACGCGGCCTCGTGCGCGCGGCGGCGCTCCCGGTCGGCCCGGTGGACCCGCCGCGCCACGGCCGCGAGCGCCAGCCCCGGCCCGACCAGGTCCGTACGGCTGGCCGTCGCCACCTGTTCCAGCCAGTCGGCCGGGACGGCGGCCCGCCCGCCGAGCGCCCCGGCGACGGCGCCGCCCATCGAGGCGATCGAGTCGGCGTCGCGCCCGTAGTTGACGCCGCCGAGCACGGTCTCGCGGTAGTCGCCCTTGGCCATCACCAGGAACGCCAGCGCGAGCGGCAGCTCCTCGATGCTGTGCAGCCGGCTCGGTCTGCGCGCCCCGAGGCCCTGGTCGCGGTAGGTGTCGGCCACCGTGTCGTACGGCCGGATCGCGGCCCGCAGGGCCTCGAACGAGCCCTCCCAGTGGCCGAGGCCCCGGGCGACCGAGCACACCGCGTCGATGGCGGCCCGGGTGCCGTCGCGGGCGAGCCGCAGGCAGGTCGCGACGACCGAGTCGGGCGTCGCCCCCGGCCGCATCGCCTCGGCGACCGCCGCCGCGAGCACCCCCGCCGCCTCGCGGCCGTAGCTCGACTGGTGCGCCCCGGCCAGGTCGATCGCCTCGGCGTACGCGCCGTCGGGGTCGCCGGCGTTGACGACGCCGACCGGGGCCATGTACATCGCGGCGCCGCAGTTGACGATGTTGCCGACGCCGGCCTCGCGGGGGTCGGCGTGGCCGTAGTGGAGCCGCAGCACGAGCCACTTCTCGGCGAGGAACACCCGGTGCAGCGGCAGCGCCTCGGCCTCCAGCTCCGGGATCCACCGCTTCTCCCCCATCATCTCGGGGACCAGGTGCTCGGCGGCGGCGTAGGCGTCGAGGTGGTCGCCGGCCCGCTCGTACACCCGGATGAGGGCGTGCGTCATCAACGTGTCGTCGGTGACGTGGCCGTCGCCCTTGTGGTATGGCGCGATCGGGCGGGCGTTGCGCCAGTCCTCGTTGAAGGGAGGGACGACGCCGCGGACACGGCCGCCGTAGCGCTCCTGGATCTGCTCGGGCGTCCATCCCTCGGTGGCTCCGCCGAGCGCGTCGCCCACCGCGGCGCCCGCCACACACCCCACGGCGCGATCGGCCAGCAGGTCATCATCCGGCAGGTCCTCCTGCGGCGTCATCCAGTCCTCCCCCTTGTCCGTACGCGTGATGCGACGGGCGTCATGCGAGTCGCCCGGCGATGTCCAGCAGGTCGGTTCCCGCGAGTTCCGGCAGGCAGCAACCGGCCAGGGTGCGGACCCGCTCGCGCCAGGCGGCGGGCAGCGCGTCGTGCCCCACGGCGCAGCCGAGCAGCGCGCCCGTGAGCGCGGGCGCGGAGTCGGCGACCGCCGCGAGGCAGGCCGCCGCGGAGACGCCCGCACCGAACGCCTCCGCACCGAACTTCTCCGCACCGAACTTCTCCGAACCGGGCGTCCCTCCGGCGGAGGAGACGGCGGCGTCCGCGAGGGCCAGCGCGATCGGCACCGTCTGCGCGGCGGCCACGCCGTAGCTGTAGACGTGGTCGAGCACGGCGGCGTCCATGGCCGGGACGGCGGCGAAGGGCGATCCGGCCGCCCGCGCCGCCGCGAGCGCCTCGCGCGCCGCGTGCCCGATGGCCGTGCCCGCGGGCAGCGCGCCGAGCGCCGCCTCCACCGCGTCGGCCATCGGCGCGCCGTCCACCAGCGCCGTGACCGCCCGGGCCATCGCGACCGCGCCGAGCACGCCGTCCTCCGCGTTGGTGACGCACGCGTCCTCCCGCGGGTCGAGCCCGGCCGCGCCGAAGGCGACGGCCCGCACGGCGGCGGCGTCGTCGAAGTGGTGGGGATTGTCGTGCCCGCTGGCGGGCGGGCGCTTGCCCGCCGCGAGGTTGTCGAGCGCCGCCCACACCGAGATGCGCGCCCGGAGGTCGTCGCGGCCCGCGAGGCGGCCGAACGCCTCGGCCCGGTCCTCCCGGATGGTCAGGGCCGTCCAGGCCAGCCACTCGGCGTCGTCGGACGGCCCGACTGCCAGCGGCGCCACCGGCTGGTTCAGCGCGAACGGCACCGGCAGCGTGGTGACCTGATGCTCCTCGGCGAACGCGTCGAGTTCCCGGTGCAGCCGCCTGCTCCAGCCGGCGAGCAGCGTGGACCGGTGCCGGGCGGCCGGCCACCCGGCCGCGTCGCCGGCGGCGAGACCGGCGAATGCCCCCCGCACACGGTCGAGCCTGTCCCACCGATCCTGTCTTTCCCCCGAGGGCATCTGGTCCTACAGTCCTCTCACGATCTCGTCGGCGACGTCGCGAACGTCCCGCCCGGCGACCACGGGCAGGCACCGGCCCGCCACCGGGCCGATGCGCTCTGCCCAGCGCGCGGGCACCGCCGCCTCGCCCCGGCCCGCCCCCGCGAGAGCCCCGGCGACGGCGGCGGTGGTGTCGGCGTCCCTGCCGAGATTGGCCGCCGTGACGATCGACGCCTCGACCTCCCCGCCGCCCGCCGCGTAGGCGGCGAACGCGAGGGCGACCGCCTCGGGCGCCAGGTCCGTCCACGGGTAGTGCTTGACCACGACCGTGTCGTGCAGCGCACGCCCCAACAGGGGGCGGGGCGTGCGGGCGGCGACGTCGAGCGCGGCGCGCAGGCTGCGGGCCGTCCAGGAGTCCTCCGGAACCGCCCGCAGGGCCGCCTCGGTCACCTCTCCTGGCGGGGCGCCGGTCATCGCGACCGCGACCGCCGCGGCCACCGCCCGGCCGCCGAGTATCCCCTCGCCGGTGTGGCTCACCCGCCCGTCGGTCTCCGCCAGCCGCGCCGCCTCGTCCGGGTCGCCCGCCGCGAAGATCCCGTACGGCGCGGCCCGCATGGCCAGGCCGTCGGACCAGCCGTGGGCGTGCCACCGGCCGGTCAGCGGCGGCTCCAGGCCGCGGCGCAGGGCCTCGACGGTGCCGAGCTCGGAGAACCCGGCGCCGCGCATCGGCCCGTCGAGCCGCGCCACGATCTCCTCGCGCCAGGCCCGCGCCACGTCCTCGGAGGTGAGCGCGTGGCCGTGGCGCAGGAGCACGGTGGCGGCGAAGATCGTGTACTCGGTGTCGTCGGTGCCGCCACGCTCGATCTCGGTGAGCACGCCCCACCGGGCGGCGATCTCCTCCGGGGCGAGGTTCTCCGCGGGGGCGCCCAGGGCGTCGCCGGCGGCGAGGCCGAGCAGGCAGCCCCGGGCGCGGTCGCGGACGGAGATCACCGGGAGTACCGCTCCAGCACCTTGTTCCCCTCCTCGACGAGCCGCTTGGCCAGCTCGTCCAGGCTGATCTTGTCGGCGAAGTACTCCTGCATCGCCGGCGTGGCCACCTTGCTCTTCCACTCGTCGAACCCGTTCACCTTGAGGAACGGCGCGACGACGAGGTCCTTGGCCGAGGCGGTGGCGACGTCCCAGCCGTTCTCCTTCGTGGTGAGCGCGGGGTCCTTCGCGGCGGTCGTGCTGGTGGGCAGCAGCCAGTCGCCCTTGGCCAGCTTCGCCTGGTTCGGGCCGTTCAGGAAGTAGGCGATGAACTGCAGCGCCTCGTCGGGGTGCTTGCTGTCGGCCGCGACCGACAGCGTCTGGGAGACCGCGCCCTGCTGGGAGGTGACGCCCTTCAGCGGCGGCAGTGTGACCCACTCGAACCCGCTCGGCGCCTGCTCCGCGACCTGCTGGCGCAGGTACACCCCGGCCGGGACGATCGCGTACTTGCCGGCGAAGAAGCCCGGCAGCGGGTCGGCGGTGCCCATGCCGAGCGCGGACGGGTCGGCCGACTTGTCGGTGTAGAGCTGGTCGTGGATGCGCTGGAGCACCTCGCGCTCCTGCGGCCCGACCTTCACCGTCGTCTTGCCGTTCTGCGTGTCGAAGAAGGTGCCGCCGAAGTTGAGCGCCAGGTTCAGCACCTTGTTGACCGGCGACTTCATCGGCCAGGCCACGCCGTACGCGCCCTTCTTGGTGAGCTTCTTCGCCACGTCGGCGAACTCGTCCCACGTCCACGGGGAGTCCGGGGTGGGCACGCGCACGCCGGCGCCGTCGAGCAGCTTCTTGTTGGCGATGAGCACCTGCGACTCCTGCAGGAACGGCACGCCGTACACGCCCTGGCCGCTCTTGCCGTCGGAGAAGGTGACCGTGTCCCACGCGGCCTGCGGGATGTCGCTCTTCAGCTCGGCGGGGACCTTGCCGGTGAGGTCGAGCAGGAAGCCCCGCGAGGCGAAGCTCGACAGCGCCGGGGAGTCGTCGTGGATGACGTCCGGCGGGTCGCCCGCCTCGAACGACGTCACGAGCTGGTCGTTGACGTTGTCCCAGCTCCCCTGGACGTACTCGACCTGGATCTTCGGGTTGGCCTTGTTCCAGTCGGCGACGATCTGCTTGTTGGCCTCGATCGACTCCTTCTGCCAGGCCAGGCTGAGGAAGCGCAGCTTCACCGGCTCCCCGGACGCGGCGTCGCCGCCACCGCCGTCGCCGCCGCTCCCGCATCCGGCGGCGAGCGCGACCGCCGCCACAGCCAGCGCGGCACTCAATCTCTTCATTGAGACCTCCTTACAAAGGTCACCGTGCGGGTCAGCCCTTGACGGCCCCGGCCATCAGGCCGGACCGCAGGCGCCGCTGGATGATGGCGAAGAAGACAAGACTCGGCACGGTCGCGAGCAGCGACGCCGCCGCCAGCGGGCCGAGCCGGGCGACCCCCTCCGGGCCGACGAAGCGCACCAGCGTCAGCGGAAGGGTCTCCACCTCGGGATCCTTGAGGATCACGAGGGCGAACATGAACTCGTTCCAGGACGAGATGAAGCTGAACAGCAGTGTCGCGACCACACCGGGCGCGAGCAGCGGGGCGACGACGGCGGCCAGTGCGCGCAGCCGCCCCGCGCCGTCCACGGCCGCCGCCTCCTCCAGCTCACGCGGCACCGCCCGCACGTATCCGCGCAGCATCCACAGCGCGAACGGCATGACGAACGTGACGTGCACGACCGTGAGCCCGGCGAGGGTGTTCACCAGCTCCAGCCGCCGCAGCACCATGAACAGCGGAATGATGATCAGGACGACCGGGAAGACCTGACTGACCAGCACCCAGCCGATCGCGATCTTTCCGGCCACGCCGCGGAAGCGGGCCAGCGCGTACGCCGCGGGCAGCGCGAGCGCCACCGCGATCAGGGCGGTGGCGACCGCGACGACGAGGCTGCGCAGACCGGCGCCGACCAGGTCCTGCTCCGCGAAGGCGTCGGCGAAGTTGGCCAGCGTGGGCCGGCGCGGGATCCACGTGGGGTCGAGGGCGGCCATCTCCTGTGGCGTCTTCAGCGCCGTGGACAGCAGCCACAGCAACGGGAACGCCAGGAACACGACGTATCCCAGCAGGGCGAGGTACTTCAGCGCGCGGGTCATGTCAGTCTCCCTCCCGCGCCTGCCGCCACAGGTACAGGCCCAGCACGGCCAGCACGACGATCGTGATCGCCACGCCGAGTGTCGCCGCGTAGCCGAAGAAGCCGTAGCGGAACGCCTCCTCGTAGGCGAACAGCATGGGCAGCCTCGTCCGCCCGCCCGGCCCGCCCTGGGTGAGCACGTAGACCAGGCTGAACTGGTTGATGTTCCACACGAAGTCGAGCGAGGTGATGGCCACGATCACGGGCCGCAACTGCGGCAGCGTGACGTTCCAGAACCGCCGCCAGGGGCCCGCGCCGTCCACGCTGACCGCCTCGTACAGCTCCTTCGGCACGTTCTGCAGGCCGGCGAGCAGCACGACCGTGGTCTGCGGCATGCCGGTCCAGACGCCCACGACGATGACCGCGGGCAGCGCGAGGGAGAAGTCGTGCAGCCAGTCGACGTGCGAGCCGAACAGGCCGTTGAGCAGGCCCGCGTCCGGGTGATACACCAGCCGCCACATCAGGCCGACCACCACGGGCGGCATGGCCCACGGCACGACCGCCAGCACCCGGGCGACACCGCGCAGGCGCAGGTCCTGGTTCAGCAGCAGCGCGAGCCCCAGTGAGGCGAGGAACTGCAGCACGGTCACCGACAGGCCCCAGATCATCCCGATCCGGAACGACTCCCAGAAGTCGCCGTCCGACAGCAGTTCGGCGAAGTTCTCCAGGCCCACGAACGAGGTCTCGGTGTTGCGGCCGGACCGCGCGTCGGTGAAGGCCAGCAGGATGCCGTAGATCAGCGGGCCCACGCTGAAGACCAGCACCGGCACGAGCGCGGGGAGCAGCAGCGCGAACCCGCCCCCGGACCGCGGCCCGCGCCGCGACCCGCCTCCGGCGCGGCCGTACGGCCGCTCGGCGAGCACGGTCATCGGCCACCTCCCGGGGTGTCCGGAAGAGTGGTCGAGCCGCGGATGGTGAGGCTTGGCCGCACGACCGCCACCCGCGGCTCGCGCGGGCCGTTCTGCAGCCGGTCGAGCAGCAGCCCGGCGGCCGCCCTGCCGCGCTCGGCCGAGCCGAGCGAGACGCTGGTCAGCGTCGGCCAGGTCACCGAGGCGAGGTCGGTGTCGTCCATGCCGACCACCGCCACGTCGCCGGGGACGTCCCTGCCCTGCTCGCGCAGCACGTCGAGCGCGCCGAGCGCGATGAGGTCGTTGGCGCACATCAGCGCGTCCACCCCGGGCACGCGCGACAGCAGTGCCCGCGCGGCGCGCGCGCCGCTGTCGCGGTAGAAGTCGCCCACCTCGACGAGGTCCTCGTCGTACGGCAGGCCCAGCGCCTCCAGGGCCTCCCGGTACGCGGCGGCGCGGGCGGCGCCGGGAACGGTGTCGAGCGGGCCGTTGAGGAAGCCGATGCGCCGCCTGCCGATGGTGTGCAGGTGGTCGAGCGCGAGCCGGACACCGGTCCTGGAGTCCGTCCGCACGTTGTCCACCAGCACGCCCTCCGGCATGTCTTCGGGCAGCGAGCCGATGACGACGACGGGGGCGCGCGCGGCGACGATGGCCTCGATGTGCTCCTCGGTGACGCCACGCAGGGGGCTGATGATGAGGCCGTCCACGTAACGCTCGCGCAGTCCGCGCAGCACGCCGAGCTCGTCCTCGGCGTCGCCGTCCGTGGAGTGGATCAGGAGCCGGTAGCCGGCCTCCTTCAGCACCGGCTGGATCTCGCGCACCATCGCCACGTAGACCGGGTTGCCGATGTCGGCCATCGCGAAGGCGATCTGGTCGGTGCGGCGGTTGCGGAGCGAGCGGGCGACCGAGTTGGGGACGTAGCCGAGCTCGTCGGCCGCGCGCATGACGCGCCGCACGGTGTCCTCACGTGTCGGCAGCCCGTTGAGCACCCGTGACACCGAGGCGATCGACACACCGGCGCGTTGCGCGATCGTGGTGATCGTGGGACCCTCGGTCAACGGCACCTCACTTGGAAGAGAGTGTCCTGTAATCGTTTACCAGCCGGTAACGCACAGCGGTCTGTAAACGTTTACGGCCGGATGAGTCCATATCAAACCGGGTCCCTTGGGGAGCGTCAAGTAACGAACACGTAAACCGCCTAGATCACCAAGCCGCAACAAGCCGCGCGTTGGTTCTGCTCTTCGACCAGATTCGCCCTAGAATCCGCCGATGTGAACGAAGGTCACGAGGACCCGCCGAAGCTCCCTACCAGAGAGCGCTCTCCTCGGCCCGGGACCGGCCGCCACCGACGGCCGCTCCCCGCCGACCTGCCGCCCGACGCGCCCGCCCTGGTCCTGGCGGTGCCGGGCAAGGCCGGAGACCCGGTGGGCACGAGCGGGGACGTGGCCATGGAGGTCGCCTCCATCGTCAAGCTCGACAACCCGCAGATCGACCTTCGCATCGTCTCGCTGGCCGACGGCGGCGCCGACCTCACCAAGGAGTTCGCCTCCATCGCCGCGCAGCGGCCCGCGAACGGGCCGGCCGCTGTGGTCGTCCCGCTCGTCACCGGGCCCCATCCGCGCGTGCTGCGCGCCGTACGGGACGCCGTCACGCAGAGCGAGGCCGCGGTGCGGATCACCGAGCCGCTCGGCCCGCATCCGCTGCTGGCCGAGGCCCTGCACGTACGCCTGGCCGAGGCGGGCCTGGCCCGCGCCGACCGGATGCGCCTGTTCAACGTCTCGTCGCCGGTCGACGGGATCATCGTCGCGACCGCCGGAGGCGACGAGGCCGCCCGCGGCGCCGACGCGACGGCCGTCCTGCTGGCCGCCCGCCTGACGCTCCCCGTCGTCCCCGCCGCGCTGGACGGCCAGCCGAGCGTGCGCGACGCCGCCGAGCGCCTGCGCAACATCGGAGCCAACCGGCTTGCCATGGTGCCGTACGTCATCGGCCCCGAGGCCGACCGCGAGCGGATCACGACGGCGGCCGAGTCGATCGGCGCCGGGTGCGCCGATCCCCTCGGCGCGCACGAATCGGTGGCCCGCATGGTGTGCGTGCGGTACGGCGCCGCCTTCGGCGGCTTCGACGGCTTCGACGACCTGTCGGAGTGAAAGCGGTGCCGGCGGTCAGCGCCGCACGAGGACGCTGACCTGGGCGCCGGTCTCCCGGAACCCGAGGGCCCTGGCGACTCGTCGCGACGGCTCCGCGCGCGCTCTCCACTGCGGCAGCAGCCCGTCGGCGAGCGCGTCGGCCACCGCCGCCGAGGCCACCACGCGAGCCAGGCCACGACCGCGGCACCGCGCCGCCGTCAGGACGGACAGCTGCGCCGCCGTGTTCAGCCACGGGCGATACCCGGCGGCGGCGACCACGTCCCGGCCGTCGCGGACCACGCAGACCGCCGAGGTGATCTCCTCCACGCCGCTCTCCTCGGCGTCCTGCCCGGCCACCGAGGTCACCAGGCCGCCGACGTCCGGATGGCCCGCCTGCAGACGTTCGACCCGGGCGCCGGTCTGGGCGGGGGCGAAGTCGGGGGCGTCGAGGTACGCGAGCGTCGCCGGGCCCAGCACCTCTCGGACGCGAAGCCGGGCGGGAAGCCGGGTGGGGAGCAGGGCGGGGAGCTCGGAAAGGTCCATACGGCCGGCGAGCACAGCGTCGCGCAACGGGTCGGCCAGGTCGGCGTCGGGCACGGTGACCAGGACGGCGCCGTCCAGCGTCACGACGCCTGTCCATCCCGGCGGGCAGATCCATGACTCGGGCGAGACCACCACGGTCACATCCCCGGGCTCAGGAAACGTGACAGGGACACGGGCCAGCCCCGCCCACAGCCGACGGGCCCGATCCAGCGAGTTCCGCGACACCCGCCTATGATCCCCGCCGCACCCATCGCGGCGAAAGCGCGATCGGCGCGACCGAGGTCGGCGCAGCGGCGGCGGTAGCCGCCACGACAAGCAGGCACGGCGGTAGCCGCGAAGTCAGGGCAGAGGGCGGCGGCCGGGGAAGCCGAGGTCGCTGCGGTGATACCAGCCGAGGGCGGTCTCCCCCTCCAGCCAGCACAGCCGTACGGACACCTCGCCGAGCACGGCGGGGAAGTCGACGAGCAGCGGGGCGACGCCCTTGATCTCGATGTCCTCGGCGTCGAACCAGCCCAGCAGCTCGTCCATCCGCGCCTCCAGCCCCTTGGCCTCCGGCAGGCCGCCGAGAGGTGAGGCGCCCGCGTGCCGCAGGTCGTGGGTGAGCTCGGCCAGGTCGGCGCGTACGGCGACGAACGCGCGGGCGTGCTCAAGCACCACCGGCATCAGCGACCTGGCCTCGTCGACCGTGAAGATCCTCGCCACTCTCCGGACGCTACCGCATCGGCCCGCGCGAGGCTCACAGGCGGCGGCGCAGCAGGCAGAACTCGTTGCCCTCAGGGTCGGCGAGCACGTGCCAGTCCTCCTCGCCGGTCTGGCCCACGTCGGCCGGCACGGCGCCGAGCTTCAGCAGGCGCTCCAGCTCGGCCTCCTGGTCGCGGTCGGTCGGGTTGACGTCGATGTGCAGGCGCAGCTTGCCCCGCTTGGGCTCGGGCACCGGCTCGAAGATGAGCGTCGGCTGGAGACCGCCGAAGCCGATGCCCGGCGGGCCGATCTCCACCCAGCCGTCCTTGCGCTCGATCACCTCGAAACCCAGCACCTCGCACCAGAAGGCGGCGAGCCGCTCGGGATCGTGGCAGTCGACGACGAGTTCACTGATACGACAGGCCATGACTGCGGCTTTACCCGTTGACGGGCTCCCCATGCAGCGGACAGTGGGCGACCTCCGGATGGATCGTCAGCCATTCGAGCCGCCGCCTGCTCTCGTCGTCCATCGGCGTGTAGACCACGATGCGGGTCTCCGGGGGCGCCGCCAGCGCCATGCTGGTGGACGTCAGGCGGATCAGGCCCACCGACGAGTGCTTGAACAGCTTCATCCGGACGCCCGGCCTGGCCACGTCGTGCGTCGCCCACATGCGGGCGAAGTCCGGGCTGGCCGCCGACAACCGGGTGACGAAGCCCGTCCACGCCGGCTCGCCCACGTGCCTGCCGAAGGCCGCCCGCAGCGTGGCGACCATCTGCGGGAGCTCCTCCTCTTTGTTGACGAGCGGGCAGCAGCATTCCGGCATCGTGAACACCCGCCACAGGACGTTGCGCTCGAGTCGCGGCCGGCCGACCACGGACGCGAAGATCGTGCCGTACGCGGCGTTCCAGGCCAGCAGGTCGTAGCGCGCGTTGTAGACGCACGCGGGCAGCGGGTCGAGCTGGCGCAAAATGGTGTGCACCTCGGCGTCGAGGCCGTCCCCGTCTCCTGCCGGATCGGCGATCTCCGGCAGGTCCGCCAGCCGGTAGAGGTGCTCCCGTTCGGCCGCGTCCAGCCGCAGCGTACGGGCGATGGCGTCGAGCACCTGCACCGACGCGTTGATGGGGCGGCCCTGCTCCAGCCAGGTGTACCAGGTCACGCCCACGCCCGCGAGCTGGGCGACCTCCTCCCGACGCAGGCCAGGCGTACGGCGGCGCAGGCCGGGCGGCAGGCCGACGTCCTCGGGCCGGATCCGCTCGCGCCTGCTGCGCAGGAAGGCCGCGAGCTCCTCACGCCTGGTGTGCCTGGTCCTCATCCCCGTCGTCACCTCCCCATCGTGCCGAGTGCGCGACCGCGTTGCCAGGTGGTGTCAGTACCAGTATCGACAGGCTCTCGTTACCGGTATCGCGGCGGCCGCATCGTTGCCGCCATGACCACTGTCACCACCCGCGCGCCGGCCGCGCGGCGAACCTCGTCGGCTCTGCTGCTCACCGTCATCCTGGCGGGGCAGTTCATGGCCACCCTCGACGCCACCATCGTCAACGTCGCCGCGCCCACGATGCGCACCGACCTCGGGGCCACCGGCTCCGGGCTGCAACTCGTCATCTCCGGCTACACCGTGGCGTACGCGATGCTGCTGATCACCGGGGCACGCCTCGGGGGGCTGCTCGGCTATCGGCGGCTGTTCCTCACCGGGCTCGCGGTGTTCACGGCCGCGTCGCTGATGTGCGGGCTCGCCCCGTCGACCGGCGTGCTGATCGCCTTCCGGCTGGTGCAGGGCGCGGGAGCCGCCCTGATGGTGCCCCAGGTGCTCAGCCTCATCCAGGTCACCTTCGACGGCGCCTCACGGGGGCGGGCGCTCGGCGTCTACGCCACGGTCATCTCGGTCGGCGCGGTCGTCGGGCAGGTCCTCGGCGGGCTGCTGGTGACCGCCGATTTGTTCGGCACGGCCTGGCGGCCGGTCTTCCTGGTCAACGTACCGATCGGGCTCGCGCTGCTGGCCGTCGGCGCCCGGACGCTGCCCGCCGTGCACGTGCGGCGTGAGCAGCGGCTCGACGTGCCCGGCCTGGTCACCCTGTCGCTCGCCGTCTGCCTGCTGGTCGTGCCGCTCGTGCTCGGCCACGAGGAGGACTGGCCGCTGTGGGGGTGGGTCGCGATGGGCCTGTCGGTTCTCGCGTTCTGCGCGTTCCTGCTCGTGGAGCGACGGGCGGCGCATCCGCTCGTCCCCGGCCGCCTGCTGCGCGCCCCCGGTGTGGCCGCCGCCGCGTCCGGCATCTTCCTCGTCATGGCGGCGTACGGCGGCTGGATGTTCGCCATGGCCCTCCACCTGCAGGGCGGCCTCGGCGACAGCGCCCTGCGGGCGGGCTGCCTGTTCATCCCCGCGGCCGCCGCGTTCGGGCTGACCAGCCTCAACTGGAAGCGGCTGCCGGCCCGCCTGCACCGGCCGGTGATCGTCGCGTCCGCCGTCGTCACCGCCGCGGGCGAGCTGGCCCTGGCGGCGGCGCTGGCCGGCGGCGGCCACGGCGAGCCGTTGCTGGAGATCAGCTTCGTGGCCATCGGGGCCGGCATGGCGGGCACGTTCAGCCCGCTCATGGCGGTGGCGCTGGCCCGGGTCGCGCCCGCCGACGCGGCCGATGCCAGCGGCCTGCTGGCGATGATGCTCCAGCTCGGCCAGGTCGTCGGCGTGGCCGTCTTCGGCACGCTGTTCCTCAGCCTCGCTCCGTCCGCGCACGCCGCCACGGTGACGTCGCTGTGGCTGGCCGCGGTGTCGCTGGCCGCGGGCGGGTGCGCGCTGCCCCTCCTGCGCACCCACCGGGTCCGCCGATGAGCCCTTGGTGAGCGCTCAGATGAGGCCGAGGGCGAGCATCGCGTCCGCCACCCTCCTGAAGCCGTCGATGTTGGCGCCGGCCACGTAGTCACCCGGCATGCCGTACGCGTCGGCCGTCTCCAGGCAGCGGGCGTGGATGTCGCTCATGATCTCCTGCAGCCGCCGCTCGGAGAACTCGAACGTCCACGAGTCGCGGCTGGCGTTCTGCTGCATCTCCAGGGCGCTGGTGGCCACGCCGCCCGCGTTGGCGGCCTTGCCGGGGCCGAAGGCCACCCCGGCTTCCTGGAACACCCGGATGCCCTCGGGCATGGTCGGCATGTTGGCGCCCTCGCCGACCGCGATGCACCCGCCCCGCACCAGCGCCTCGGCGTCCTTGCCGGTGATCTCGTTCTGCGTGGCCGACGGCAGCGCCACCTCGCAGGGCACCTCCCACACGCTGCGCCCGGGGACGTACGTCGCCTCGGCGCCCCGGCGCTCGGCGTAGTCGCTGAGGCGGCGCCGCTCGACCTCCTTGACCTGCTTGAGGAGGTCGAGGTCGATGCCCTTCTCGTCCACCACGTAGCCGGAGGAGTCGGAGCAGGCCACGACGACGCCGCCCAGCTCGCGCACCTTCTCTATGGCGTAGACGGCGACGTTGCCCGCGCCCGAGACGACCACGCGCTTGCCGTCGAACGACGTGCCCCGGGCCTTGAGCATCTCCTCGACGAAGAACGCGCAGCCGTAGCCGGTGGCCTCGGTGCGGACCTGGGCGCCGCCGTAGGTCAGCCCCTTGCCGGTGATGACGCCGGACTCGTACCGGTTGGTGATGCGCTTGTACTGGCCGAACAGGTAGCCGATCTCCCGTCCCCCGACCCCGATGTCCCCCGCCGGCACGTCGGTGTACTCACCCAGGTGCCGGTAGAGCTCGGTCATGAAGCTCTGGCAGAAGCGCATGATCTCCCGGTCGGAGCGGCCCTTCGGGTCGAAGTCCGCGCCGCCCTTGCCCGCGCCTATCGGCAGGCCGGTCAGGCTGTTCTTGAAGATCTGCTCGACCGCCAGGAACTTGATGATGCCGAGGTAGACGGAAGGGTGGAAGCGCAGCCCGCCCTTGTACGGCCCGAGCGCGCTGTTGAACTCGACCCGGAAGCCGCGGTTGATGTGCACCTCGCCCCGGTCGTCCTCCCAGGGCACCCGGAAGATGATCTGCCGTTCCGGCTCGAAGATCCGCTCGATGATCTTCTGCTCCGCGTACTCGGGGTGCTTGCCGAACACCGGGCCGATGCTCTCCAGCACCTCGCGTACGGCCTGGTGAAACTCGATCTCACCCGGATTGCGGCGCAGGACGTTGTCATAGACCGCCTCGAGCCTCTCGTGCAGCATCAACCACTCCCTTGATGTCTGATTCCTCCGCATTTCACAGTAGAGGTATCCAGGCTGTGAGCAACCACATCTCAGCGCGTGGGACGCACGAGGGCCCGCCAGACGTCGATGACGAGCACCGCGCGCATGCCGACCGACCGGTAGAGGCCGAGGGCGGGAGTGGTGTTGTTGCTGTCCACGTGCAGGATCGTGCCCACCCGCCCGCGCCGCTCGTCGGCCTCGAAGGCCCGCGTGAGCAGCAGCCGGCCGAGACCGCGCGCGCGGAAGGCGGGCCGCACCGCCAGCGTGCGGACGTAGCCGCAGTTCTCGTCGGGCACGAAGTGGTTGGTGCCGAGCAGCATGGCCGCGGGCTCGCCGTGGACGCGGGCCAGCAGCAGCTGCGTCCAGTCGTTCGCGCTGGACGCCTCCATCTCGTCGGCCCACTCGTCGAACGTCTTCGGCACGAACCCGAAGTGCTCGGCGAACGCCTCCTGCTGGACGGCGTGCGCCGCGCGCAGCACCTCCTCGCTCTCGCGGGAGCCGGTCTCGACCGTGACACCGGCGAGGAAGAGGGGCCGTACGCCGGCGTGGTCGGCCCGCATTCGGTGGAAGCTGGTCGCGGGCGCGAAACCACGATCCTTGGCGGCCTCGCGCATCGCCGTGTCCTGCTCGTAGAGGCTGACGTCGACGACCGCGTGGTCGTGCCCTGCCTCGCGGGCAAGGTCGCCGGCCCGGCCGAGCACCAGGTCCCACAGCAGGGCGGCCGCGCCTGGCTCCCGCGCCTGCACGTCGACGTCCACGTTGTCGCTCGTGCCCTTGCGCCTGGCATAGCCCCAGCCGATGAGCCGCCCGCCCGAGCGGACCACCCAGCTGTCGTGCTCCAGGTCCAGCTCCCCGAGGGTGTCGGCGATGTCGTCGAGCGTCCAGTCGGGCTTGCCGGTGACTTCGATGTCGTGCTCGGCGACCAGTTCGTGGATGGTCGCCGCGTCGGCGAGCGTCGGCCGCCGGATGTCGTAGTCGTTCACGCCACCGTTTGTACGCATCACGACTTGTGGGCGGCTTGGCGGAGAATTGGCGGCACCTCACCGCTGCTCCAAGAAGCCGGTCGGCCGGCACGCCTTCGGCGAGCCGTACGAGAGGGACGGGGTGAATCCCCGTGGCGCCCACGAGAGCGATCTCGGCCCGCCGTGCAACCTCCGCGGCATCGCACGCATCAGAGAGGCGAGTACGCCCGCGGGTACGGAAAGGGGGGCGGACGCACGTGGGGGGAAGTCCGGCGCGCGACGCCGAGTTCACCGAGTACGTGACGGCGAAGGCGCTGTGGCTGCGCAAAGTCGCCTACCTGTTGTGCGGCGACTGGCACGCCGCCGACGACCTCGTACAGGCCACCGTGACGAAGCTGTACACCAACTGGCATCGCGCCGGTCGGGCGGACAACGTCGACGGCTACGCCCGTACGACACTCGTCAACACCTTCCTGGCCGAGCGGCGGGCGCCGTGGGCGCGTCTGACCGTGCTGCGCGACGCCCAGGACGACGTAGCGGACCACCAGGGCGACCTCGACGCGGCGCTCGACCTGCGGGCGGCCCTGGCCGCTTTGCCCCCACGCCAGCGGGCGGCCGTCGTCCTGCGGTATTTCTGCGACCTCAGCGTCGAGGAGGCCGCCCGGACGCTGGGCTGCTCGACCGGCACCGTGAAGAGCCAGACGGCACGCGGCATCGACGCGCTGCGCCGTCTCCTCCGAACCCGTCCCGTCGCTTCCCCAGAGGAGTATCGAGCATGACCGGCGACATCGCGGACCTGGCCGCCGAACTCAAGGCGCTGGCGCAGGCACCCGCGCCCCCGATGACCCTGGACCTCGCCCGTGCACGTGAAACAGGACGCAGGCGGCGGCGCCGTCGCCGAGCCTGGACGATCGGCGGCGCCGGCGCCGCCGCCCTGGCGGCCGGTCTGACGGCCATGCCGCTCGTCAGGCCGGCGCCGGAGCCGGCTACGGCGGTGACGCTGTCCGCCGGATCCGCCCCGCTGATCGCGCACGCCTCGTTCGGCTGGTTGCCCGAGCCGATCGCCGGAGTCGGCTACCAGGCGGGACCACACGGAGATCAGATCTTGGCCCGGGGAAGGGGCGACTCCGGCGCGCGGATCATCCTCAGCCTCTACTCGGGTGACCGGGAGCCGGAGCCGGGAAGGTTCGCCGACGGCGCCGAAGGGGTCGCCGTGCCCGCCCGGGTCCACGGCCGCCCCGCCTACTGGCTCACCCATGACACCTCCGACCCGCTCAACGGAGGCGACACCTACCTGCGCTGGCAGACCGCCGGCGGCCGGTGGGCCGAGTTGCATGCCTACTACCTGAACGTCGCCGATCCGCAGGAGGTCCTGTTGCGCGTCGCGGCCGGCGTGACCGTCGGGGACCGCGCCGTGCCGCTGCCGCTACGCATCGGCGGCCTGCCTACCGGCTTCCGCGTACAGGAAGTGCAGCTGTGGCGGCCGCCGTTGCGCGGCACCGGCGCGTGGGATCTCCAGTTGTTCCTCTCGGCGAACGGCCTCCCCGTCACCGTCAGCGTCAGCCCGGCAGGAGGCTCCCCGCAGCCTCCGCAGAGCACCTGCACGAGCGCCACCGGCCTCGACCTGTGTGTGCAGGTCGACGGCCCGGTGCCCGCGTCGCTGCGCGCGATCGGCGGTCCGCGGGGGCTGCTCGACCGAATCACTTTGCTCGGCACCGACGAACGCGACTGGACGACCCAGGTGATCGGCTGACGCGCAGCCCGCCCGAGCGCCCGCTCGTGAAAGTTTCCTCAACCGGACCCCGGCGGCGGACGTACGCGCAGGCCGACGGAGAGGCGTCCGCCGGTTGATTGCCTCGGCCGCCACGGACGCTTTCGATGGTTGACGAGCCGGTTGCCCCCGTCCCGTCCCGGGAGCGTGTGATGCCCAAGCGCCTCATCGTGACACTCGCGGCCATTCTCAGCGCGGTGACCCCCGCCGCGGCGCTCGTCCTGACCCGACCGGCCGCCGCGGGCGCGGCCACCGGCGGGTTCGACTTCACCCGGGCGCAGGTCGTCGCCACAGGGCTGCGGGTGCCCTGGGGGATGGCCTTCCTCCCCGACGGCAGCGCCCTCGTCTCCGAACGCGACACCGCGACCATCACGCAGGTGCGTCCCGGCTATTCACCCGTACAGGTCGCCTCGGTCCCGAACGTGTATCCCGCCGGTGAGGGCGGCCTGCTCGGCATCGCGCTCTCCCCCACGTTCGTACAGGACCAGTTGGTCTACGCGTACATCAGCTCCGCCTACGACAACCGGGTGGTCCGGTTCCGGATCAACGCCCCGCAGACCCAGCAGGTGATCCTCCCCGGCATCCCCCGCGGCCAGCTCCGCAACGGCGGGCGCATCGCGTTCGGCCCCGACGGCATGCTGTATGTGGCCACGGGCGACGCCGGGAACCCCTCGAACGCCCAGAGCAACAGCCTGGCCGGCAAGATCCTGCGCATCACGCGCGACGGCGCGATCCCCACGGGCAACCCGTTCCCCGGCTCGCCGGTCTACAGCTACGGTCACAGCAATGTCCAGGGGCTCGCCTGGGACGAGGCCGGGCGCCTGTACGCCACGGAGTTCGGCCAGAACGCCACAGACGAGATCAACTACATCCAGCCGGGTCGCAACTACGGCTGGCCGGCCTGCGAGGGCGTGTGCGGCAACACGAACTTCGCGAACCCCCTGGTGACCTGGAGCGCGAGCGAGGCGTCGCCGAGCGGCCTGGCGTACGCCAACGGCACGCTCTTCGCCGCGGCCCTCGCAGGTAAGCGGCTGTGGACGGTGCCGGTCAGCGGCGGCTACAGGACGGGCACTCCGGTGGCCGAGCTCCAAGGAAGGATCGGTCGGCTGCGCACCGTGGCCGTCGGCCCGGACGGCTGGCTCTGGGTGGCGACGAGCAACCGCGACGGCAGGGGGACTCCGGGCTCCGGCGACGATCTGATCATCCGGATCCCGCCCGCCGGCTACCCGTGGCCGCCATCCAGCTCGTCGCCCTCACCGTCGGCCGGCTCGTCGGCCTCACCGTCGGCCGGTCCCTCGCTCTCGCCGTCGCCCAGTCCCTCGCCGTGCCCCTCCCCTTCGATCAGCCCTTCACCCTCGCCGTCACCCAGCCCCTCACCGTCCCCCAGCGCCTCACCTACGCTCAGCGCTTCACCCTCGCCGTCACCCAGCCCCTCACCGTCCCCCAGTCCCTCGCCGTCTCCCAGCGCGTCGCCGTGCCCCTCACCGCCCAGCCCCTCGCCCACGCCGCCGGCCAGTCCCTCGCCGTGCCCCTCCCCTTCGCTCGGCGCTTCAGCGTCACCCAGCTCTTCGCCATCACCGAGCCCCTCGCCGTGCCCCTCGCCGTCCCCCAGCCCGTCGCCGTCGGCCAGCCCTTCGCCCACACCGTCGCCCAGCCCGTCAGGTACACGATCGTGCGAGGCGACGATCCGGCTCAGCCTCACGTGGACGGCGGCCTCCCGTGGCGAGCTGACGGTGCGGAACACGGGAACCCTGCCCATCTCCTCGTGGACCGTCACCTTCAAGGTCCCCAACGGGCTGAGCTACGTGCAGATGTGGGACGGGCACTACGCCCAGCCGGGAGCCACGGTGACCGCCAACAACCAGTCCTGGAACGGCGTGCTGCCACCGGGCGCGTCGGTGACGCTGGAATTCGCGGTCGGCTGGTCCGGTGGCACCGTCGAGGTGCCGGTGGTCACCTGCACGGCCACCTGACGCCTGTCCGTCGTGCCCGCGCCCGGCCTGCATCGATGAAATTTTCCCGGCCCTGTACGCCGTCCCGGTCAGTGGGGCAGACCCGACGCGCTGATTGCCCGGGTGATTGCACGGGTGATTGCACGGGGCGCGGCGCACGCCTTCGATCGTTCATGAGCTGGAACCCGACGTCTCGACCTGGAGCCTCTGATGCCCAAGCGTCTCGCCGTGGCACTCGCAACCACCCTCAGCACCGTGACCGCCGCCGCGCTGGTCGTGACCCAACCGCCATCCGCGACCGCGGCGACCGGTGGGTTCGACTTCACGCGTGCGCAGGTCGCCACCACCGGTCTGCAGGCCCCCTGGAGCATCGCCTTCCTTCCCGACGGCAGCGCCATCGTCTCCGAACGCGACACCGCGACCATCGCGCAGGTGCGTCCCGGATCCGCGCCGACGAGGGTGGCCACCGTCCCGAACGTGTCACCGCAGGGTGAGGGCGGCCTGCTCGGCATCGCGATCTCCCCCACCTACGCCCAGGACCAGTGGGTCTACGCGTACTTCAGCTCGGCATCCGACAACCGGGTGGTCCGATTCCGGCTCAGCGCCCCGCAGACTCAGCAGGTGATCCTCTCCGGCATTCCTCGCGCCCAGTTCCACAACGGCGGGCGCATCGCGTTCGGCCCCGACGGGATGCTGTACGTGACCACGGGCGATGCCGGGACCTCCGCGAACGCCCAGGACCTGAACAGCCCCGGCGGCAAGATCCTGCGGATGCGGCCTGACGGCACGGTTCCCCCGGACAACCCGTTCTCCGGCTCGCGCGTCTACAGCTACGGCCACCGCAACGTCCAGGGGCTCGCCTGGGACGAGGGCGGACGCCTGTACGCCACGGAGTTCGGCCAGAACACCTGGGACGAGATCAACTACATCCAGCCGGGTCGCAACTACGGCTGGCCGACCTGCGAGGGCATGTGCGGCGACTCCCGCTTCACCAATCCCATCCAGACCTGGAGCACCTCCGAGGCCTCGCCGAGCGGTGTCGCGTACGCCAACGGCACGCTCTTCGCCGCGGCCCTCGCCGGTAGGCGGCTGTGGACGGTGCCGGTCAGCGCCGGCAGCAGGACGGGCACTCCGGTGGCCGAGTTCCAGGGGACGTACGGACGGCTGCGGGCCGCGACCGTCGGCCCGGACGGCTGGCTCTGGGTGATGACGAACAACCGCGACGGCAGGGGGACCCCGGCCGCCGACGACGACCGCGTCATCCGCGTCCCGCCCGCGGGCGGGACATCGCCCAGCCCCTCAGCGTCGCCGAGCGTTTCGCCCTCCGCCAGCCCCTCGTTCTCCCCCAGCCCCTCGCCCTCCGCCAGCGCGTCGCCGCCGGCCGGGCCACGCGCATGCTCCGCGGCCTACCGGATCGCCAACCAGTGGCCGGGCGGTTTCCAGGGCGAGCTGACGGTGCGGAACTCGGGAACGGCAGCCATCTCCTCCTGGACCGTCACCTTCGCCTTCCCCAACGGCCAGAGCATCACTCAGCTGTGGGGCGGCCGGCACACCCAGTCGGGATCCACGGTGACCGTCACCAACGAGTCCTGGAACGGCGCGCTGGCACCAAACGCGTCGACGACGGCGGGCTTCACCGGCAGCTGGTCCGGCGGCGCAAACGGCACGCCGTCGCCCGTCACCTGCACGGCGGCCTGACGCCCTACTCGAGTCAGCGTGGCCCGACGAACAGGGCCTGCGTGGCCGCGCCGACCTCGCCGGACTGGTCGAACAGCGTCGTGCGGGTGAGCCCCCGTCCCCTGGGACCGATCGTCGTGGCCGCGTCCAGGCAGATCCACTCCCCCTCCGGGGCACGGAACAGCGAGATCGTGAGATCCACGTTGGCGAACAGGTAGGCGTCGAAGTCCAGGACGCCGCTGATGCCGTTGCCGCTGTCGGCGAACATCGCGAGCCGTTCCAGCGGCGTGATCTCCTCGCCCTCCACCAGCGGCACCCGCGCCCTGCCCCACGCGACGGCCGGCCCGGTCTCGTCCGGGGAGCCCTTGACGAACCGCCAGTCCGTGGCCCTGCCGTACCCGAATCCCCGCGCGATCCAGGAGTCCGCGTCGCCCGGGGCGGGTGGCGGGACCGGCGCGGGCGGTGGCACGGCCTCGCTCGCCGGGCTTTCGGCCTCCCTGATGCGCCACGCGGTCGCCCTGACCAGCTCACGCCCGCCGGAGACGACGGAGGCGCCGAGACACTGCACGCGCCTGCCGTCCCTGATCATCTCGGTGTGGACCTCCACCTCCGCGACCGGAACGGGGGCGAACACGTCCACCGCCAGCCGCGCCAGAGGAAGGCCGGGGAAACGGCTGGGAACGCGGGCGAGCTCGTGCACCAGCAGCGCGGTGACCGGTCCCATGTGCTGATGCCGTGGATCCCACGGACCCTGTGTGTGCTCCGTCGCCTGGTATCGGCCCTGGCCGAGGGGGACGTACATCGCCATGGAACAAGATTCTAGAGGCGGCCCCGCGCCGTACATCGCCAGCGGATGCGAAACGCCCGAGCAGTCACCCACGATCAGCGGCACTCGCCACCCGGCACACGGCCGTCGGCGCCGAACACCCGAAAGCCGATGAGTCTGCCCTCGTTCACACGTGCGAAGCATCCGTTCGGAAATCTGTGAAAACGCTGGATCTGCGCCAACAAGGCTCCGGTGGTCCTGGCCTGCGAAGACGCTCGGATTGACCGGCACCCGAATGGTGCCGGCCCGCGGACAGCCTCCGAGGACGATTTTCACGCCCGTCAACCGCGAACTTGTCCGCTCGCTTGTCCGTCGGACGAACGAGGAGGATTGAATATGAACCTCAAGTCCGTCGCGACTTTCGCTGTCGCGGCCACAGTGACCGCCATGCTCGGCACGCAGCCGGCAAGCTCGCACACACAAGGAACACCGAGGTCAAGCGCACCCAGGGCGAGTGCCCAATCCATCACGTCCGGACCATGGGTCAAGCTTGCGGGCACGTCCGCCAAACTCAACGACGTGCCGGGGGGCCCGGTCCGTCTGGCCTCGTATTCCCTCATTTTCGATGCAGGCCAAGGCCACTACGGCTACCTGCGCGAGGGTGACAGATTCGTCAGGACCCCCTACCGGGAGGCGCTGGTAGCGCCCGGGGAAAGGTGGGTGGCCGGAATCCCGGACAGCCGGCTCTGGCTGGCAGTGAAGCGGATCGACCTGATCGATCGCACGAGCGGCCGGAAGTACACGATTCCCATGCCCGCACCTGTGACCTCTCCCGAATGGTCTCCGGACGGCAGCACCCTCCTGCTCACCGCTTACAAGCCCCGCCGCGATGGCAGCCTCACGATAATCGGCTTCATCACCCTGACGGTGACCGACCGCACTCCGCGCCTGGTTGAGACGGGACCGCGTCACCGCGTGGCCGACTGGGACATCGGGCGTAGCTTCCGCTTCTACTTCACTGGCGGTGCGGATGGGGTGCTCGCCATGCACGACGAAAGGGACGTTGCGCCGCGCAAGCGCCGCATCGCCGTCTACGACCTGGACGGGAAACGGCGCAGGGTCTATACCGGCGTCGGCGATCTCGACGAATGGCACACGGTGACGCCCTTCTCACCCTCGGGGCGACTGTTCGCCACGTTCGTACGCGAAGGCGAAAACGGCCACCAGATCGGCATCGTCGAGGCGTCGACCGGGAAAGTCGTTCACCGGATCGGCAAGGACATCCACGCCTTCGCCGGCTGGTACGACGAAAAGCACGTGATCGTGCAGCGGAAGCGCGCCGAGACCCAGGTGGTCTACCAGCGAGCCGATCTCTCCGGCACCGTTGACCTCGAACTGATCAGAGAGAAGCTGATCGCCGGCCCCGCAGAATACAAACCGCATCTTGATCGGGTCAACTTCGTGCACCGCGACTGAAGAGGCGCTTTCGCCCGCAGACGGCAGACAGAGCACTATTTTCGAAATTGTCAACCGCATACGAAAGAGGCATCCGAGAGCGACCTCCTCCACAAAAGTCAACAGCATACTTTGATTTGTTCTTTCGCAGAGCCTGTGATACTCAATTCGTCGCCGAATTTCACCCGCGGAGGGACCATGTCATGAACGAGCACTCGGCCGGCGCCGTTTGGCACGTCGATCACCGCTGCACCAACTGCGACGTCGCCCGGCAACTCGCACCGGAACTGGTCGCCGAGGTCGACGGCCGCTCCTCTGTCGTTCGCCAGCCGCGCACCGACGCGGAGGAAAGGGCGCTGTACGCCGCGGCTTTCGCGTGTCACACCCGGTCGATCCGGCGCGGCGCGCGCGGTCCGGACCCGGCGTTCGATCCCTTCCCTCTGCGTCTTTCCGAGCACGTGCACCTGTGCGGGCACAACTCGCGGCACACCGCCGGCGCGAACTCCTATCTGCTGCGCCGGCCTGCCGGAAACCTCATGATGATCGACACGCCGCGCTGGAGTTCCGGCCTGGCCGCCAAATACGCCGCTCTCGGCCCGATCACCGACGTGCTGCTCACCCATCGCGACCACGCCGCGCATGGCCGCGAATACGCCGACCGGTTCGGCGCCCGTCTGTGGATCCACGAAGGAGACCTGGCCGCAGCGCCGGACGCCGACCGCGTTCTCCGGGGCACCGAGCCGATCGAGATCGCCGGCGGCGTGACAGCGCATCCGCTGCCCGGGCACACCGAGGGCAGCGTGCTGTATCTCGCCGACCAGACCTACTGCTTCAGCGGTGACAGTTTCTACTGGTCCCGCACCACCGGCGACATCGCCGTCGCCGACTCGGTCACCTGGTACTCCATCACGGAACTGGCCGTGTCACTGGCCCGTACGGCGCCGCGGGTGCGCTTCGAATGGCTGCTGCCCGGCCACGGCGACCGCAAGCGGCTGCCTGCCGACGAGTTCGCCCGACGGCTGCACGACCTGGCCGGCCGTACCGGGCGACTCTCACCCCGGCCGATCGACTTCACCGCGCTGCGCTGGTGACTCACGGCGACAGTCCTCCGGGCAGCCGCCGGCGGACACCCGTCCCACCCGGCGAAACGATGGGGGAAATAGGGTGCCTGCATGGAATACCGACGACTTGGCACCACAGGCATGAAGGTCAGCAGGGTCTGCCTCGGCATGATGAGCTACGGCGAACCGGCCAAGTGGGGCGGCTGGGTCCTGGACGAGGAGCAGGCCGAGCCCATCGTGCGCAAGGCGGCCGAGGGCGGCGTGACCTTCTTCGACACCGCCGACGTCTACTCGGGAGGCGTCAGCGAGGAGGTCACCGGGCGGCTGCTGCGCAAGATCTTCCCCCGGCGCGACGACTACGTGCTCGCCACCAAGGTCTACTTCCCGATGGGCGAGGGCCGCAACGACTACGGCCTGTCCCGCAAGCACGTCATGTCGGCGATCGACGCCTCACTCGCCCGCCTCGGCACCGACTACGTCGACCTGTACCAGATCCACCGGTGGGACGACGAGACGCCGATCGAGGAGACCATGGAGGCGCTCGACGACATCGTCCGGGCCGGCAAGGCCCGCTACATCGGCGCCTCCAGCATGTGGGCCTGGCAGTTCGCCAAGGCCCAGCACGCCGCGGACAGGCACGGCTGGACCCGGTTCGTCTCGATGCAGAACCACTACAACCTGCTGCACCGTGAGGAGGAGCGGGAGATGATCCCGCAGTGCCTCGACCAGGGAGTGGGGCTCATCCCGTGGAGCCCGCTCGCGCGCGGCCTGCTCGCCCGCGCGGGCAAGCCGGCCGACACCGTACGGCAGGTCGGCGACGGCGCCAGGCAGGAGCAGCTGTACGGCGGGCCCGCCGACGAGGCGATCCTGGAGCGGGTGGCGCGCACCGCCGAGGAGCGGGGCGTCTCCCCCGCGACCCTCTCCCTCGCGTGGCTGCTCAGCCGCCCGGCCGTGACCGCTCCGATCGTCGGCGCGACCAAGGAGCACCACGTGGACGACGCCCTCGCCGCGGTCGAGCTGAAGCTCACCGATGAGGAGATCGCCTTCCTGGAGGAGCCGTACCAGGCCCGGCCGCAGCAGTTCTGATCGCGAGGCCCCGCGTTCGCCGGGCCCGGGAAGGGCTCGGCGGGCGGGGTCTCAGGGCGGGGACGTCAGCTGTCGGTGGTGCGGCGGCGCCGGGCACGGCGCGGGTAGGCCTTGGCCGTCTCGGCCAGCCGCGTCGCGTGCTCGGCCTGCTTGCGCCAGTGCCCGTAGGCGTCGCCGCGCTGCGCGAGCCGGTCCAGCTCACGCATCGTGGCGAGCGGGATGAACGCGGGTTCCGCGTCCCGCCACGGCGTGCCGGGAAGTGGCATGAACGTGTGGGTGTGGATGCGCGCCCCGAGATCGGCGAGGTCCGCGGCGAGCCGCAGGGACGCGTCCTGGTCCTCGGGTGATTCGCCGGGCAGCCCGAAGATGAAGTCGACGTTCGGGCGGAAGCCGTGCTCCACGGCTATCCGCACGGCGTCGCGCACCGGTTCGCTGCCGTGGCCGCGACCGGCCGCCGCCAGCACGCGGTCGGAGCCCGACTGCGCGCCGATGATGATGTTGTCGTTCGCCACGTAACGTTTGAGCAGCCGCATCGCCTCCGGCGTCACGTGCTCCGGGCGGATCTCGGACGGGAAGCTGCCGAAGAACACCCTCCCGTTCGCGGGCAGTTCCGCTTTCACGCCCGCGAGCAGTTCCTCCACGGCGTCCAGCGCCGGCTCCGGCCCCTGGGTGCCGTACGAGAGGGAGGTGGGGGTGATGAAGCGGACGTCGCGCAGGCCGTGGGCGGCCATCCGGCGGACGTGCTCGCGCACGCTGTCCACACTGCGATGCCGGAACCTGCCGCCGAACATGAAGGGCGTCTGGCAGAAGCGGCACGTGTAGGCGCACCCCCGCGTGATCTCGATGGGCCCGAAGTGACGGCGCCGGTCGGGGAAGGACGGAAAGGCGTCGAGCGGCAGCTGCGGGGCCGGTGGCGTGCGCAGCGCCGTGCCGTCGCCGTCGCGCACCGCCAGCCCGGGCACGCTGGTGAGCGGCCGGTCCGCGCGCAGCGCCTCGACCAGGGCGACGATCGTCGGCTCCCCCTCACCGATGGCGGCGAGGTCCCAGCCGGCGTCGATGACCTGCTGCGGCTCGGCGGTGGCGTGCACCCCGCCGGCGATGTGCAGAACGCGAGGGTCGTCGGCGAGGGCCCGTACGGTGGCCAGCTCGGCGGCCATCGCCTCGGCGTCCGGCGAGTAGAACGACCAGAGGACCAGGACACGGTCCGCGGGGCTGGCCGCGATGTGCTCCGCGGTCTCCTCGGGTGTGGTCCCGAGCCGCAGATCGCACTCGGCCTTCGCGGTCTCCAGCGCGCCGAGCAGCGCGTTCACGCCGTACGTCACGGCCTTGCGATAGCGGACCACCACGGACACTTCCAGGCTCACCCTGGCAGGGTAGTGCCACCGCCCTCCTCCCCGGCACCGCCCGATCGATCATCGAGGTGCTCGCACATCGGCCGAGCGTCGTCCCGAGCCGGCGGCTCGGATTCGGCTGCCGGCCCCTGGAACACCATGCTGTTAGCGCTCACAATTCGTCTCCCGATCGGCTCTCCTCTCCATCGGGGTGGGTGGAGGTGGTGTGGGGCGGAGCCAATACGAGGCAGACAGCCGCTGTCAATGGCCCGGTTACCTTGTCGCGTCGCCGCTCGGGGTCTGAGCATGGTCCAACTGGGCGTTATCGCGATGGCCCGAAAACCGGCGAGAGCACTGTCCTGAAACTTTCATCTCCCCTCTCCCGCTCGATCTCTGGATCGCCGAAAGTTTCGGGTCCGCAGATGCCGACTACTTAACCGATTTTCCATGCTTGCCTCGATCATGCAGCCGAAAGTTTCCATAGAAGGCTTGACAAGTTTCGGGCAGGTTTCCACACTGATCCTCCAAGGCGGTCCCCCGCTCCCAAGTGGTGGTGCACGGCAGGGGGGCCGCCGACCACGACGCCCCGGTGGTGTGCGCCCTCAAGGGAGGATGCGCGGCGTCGGTCTTACGGGAACCTCCACGTTCCCCTCGGTGATTCAGTTATGGAGGCTCAGACATGGGCGTAAACGTCATGCCCCCGCCCGGGACCCGGCTGCGCCGGGCTCTGGTCGCCGGCGCTCTCGGCGTTCTCACCGCGGCCACGGCAGTGGTGGCGGTGACGGTCCCCGCCGACGCCGCGGCGAGCACGCTCGGCGCGGCGGCCGCTCAAACCGGCCGCTACTTCGGCACCGCCATCGCCGGCGGCAGGCTGGGTGACTCGGCGTACACCACGATCGCGAACCGTGAGTTCAACATGGTGACGGCCGAGAACGAGATGAAGATCGACGCCACCGAGCCCAACCAGAACCAGTTCAACTTCACCAACGCCGACCGGATCTACAACTGGGCGACGCAGAACGGCAAGCGGGTGCGCGGGCACACGCTGGCCTGGCACTCCCAGCAGCCCGGCTGGATGCAGTCCCTGTCCGGCAGCGCGCTGCGCCAGGCGATGATCAACCACATCAACGGCGTGATGGGTCACTACAAGGGCAAGATCCCCTACTGGGACGTGGTCAACGAGGCCTACGCCGACAGCGGCGGCGGCCGGCGCGACTCCAACCTGCAGCGCACCGGCAACGACTGGATCGAGGTCGCCTTCCGCACCGCCCGCGCCGCCGACCCCGCGGCCAAGCTGTGCTACAACGACTACAACACCGACAACTGGACCTGGGCCAAGACCCAGGGCGTCTACAACATGGTCAAGGACTTCAAGGCCCGCGGCGTCCCGATCGACTGCGTCGGCTTCCAGTCCCACTTCAACAGCAACAGCCCCTACCCCAGCAACTACCGGACGACCCTGCAGAACTTCGCCGCCCTCGGCGTGGACGTCGCCATCACCGAGCTGGACATCCAGGGCGGTTCCGCCTCGACCTACGCCAGCGTGGTCAACGACTGCCTGGCGGTCTCCCGGTGCATCGGCATCACCGTGTGGGGCGTGCGCGACAGCGACTCCTGGCTCGGTGCGAACACCAGCCCGCTGCTGTTCGACGGCAACGGCAACAAGAAGGCCGCCTACACCTCGGTCCTGAACGCCCTCAACGCCGCCACGCCGAGCACCTCTCCCAGCCCCGGCACCTCTCCCAGCCCCGGCACCTCGCCCACCCCCGGTGGCGGGAACGGTACCGGGCCGATCAGGAGTGTCGGCTCCGGCCGCTGCCTCGACGTGCCCAACGTCAGCACCACCGACGGCACCCAACTGCAGATCTGGGACTGCAACGGCCAGACCAACCAGACCTGGACCTACACCTCCGCGCAGGAGTTCCGGGTGTACGGCAACAAGTGCCTGGACGCCGCCGGCACCGGCAACGGCGCCAAGGTCCAGATCTACTCCTGCTGGGGCGGCGACAACCAGAAGTGGCGCCTCAACTCCGACGGCTCCATCGTCGGTGTCCAGTCCGGGCTGTGCCTGGACGCCGTCGGACAGGGAACCGGCAACGGCACCCAGATCCAGCTGTACTCCTGCTGGGGCGGGAACAACCAGAAGTGGACCTTCACGCAGTGAGCCCGGCGGGCCGCTGACCCAGGCCGGCTCCACCTGCTGACCCTTTCCCTCCAGCCGCAAGCGATGGCCTCCGGTGCGTGCGACCCGCCGCACCGGAGGCCATCGCCACTCGCCCGCCGCGCGTGTGGGACCGCACTGTGCCTTGTCGTTCCCTGGTCAGGGCTTCGCCGCGAGGGCGCCGTAGGCCCAGGCGTGACCTCCGGGAATGCGCTCCCGGCCTTCGTACTCGTCAGGCCGCCAGCGCACCACCTCGACCACGCCGGGATCGATCACCTGCCAGCCCTCGAAGAAGCGCAGCACCTGGTCGAGGGTGCGGGGCACCATGGGCGCGGTGCTGTTGTCGTAGGGCTTGGTGAACTCCTCCTCGCGCACTTGGGGGGCGAAGTCGAGCGTGATGTGCGACAGCAGCAGACGGCTGCCCGAGGGCACGGCGGCCTTGAAGGCCTCGACCAGCCCGTACGGATCCTCCTCGTCGGTGATGAAGTGCAGGACGCCCGCCATGATGACGGCCACCGGACGGTCGAAGTCGATCACGGCCCGGACCTCCGGGTGGGACAGGATCTTCTCCGGCTGCCGCATGTCGGCCTCGATCACCGAGGTCATCCCCGTGGCGCTGCCGGTCAGCAGGGCACGGCCGTGCACCAGGACGATGGGGTCGTTGTCCACGTACGCCACCCGGGCCTCGGGGTTGGCCCGCTGAGCGACCTCGTGGGTGTTGCCCTGCGTGGGGATGCCCGTGCCGATGTCGAGGAACTGCGTCATGCCCGCTTCGGTGGCGAGATGGTGCACCGCCCGGCGGAGGAAGGCGCGGTGGGCGCGAACGCCCTCGCGAGTACCCGGCGAAATTTTCAGGAGGTGTTCTGCCGCCTCACGGTCGGCCGCGAAGTTGTCCTTGCCGCCCAGCAGGTAGTCGTATATCCGGGCCGGATGCGGAATCGTGGTGTTGATTCGCGGGATGGGCTTGGCGACCGGCTCGGGGTCCGTCAGCTCTGGCATCGTGCTCCTTACTGCTGTCTCTCAATAGACAGGCGGACACATGGGCGGCCCCGTGACCACGGCGAGATGGTGATCACTGTCCGCCAACCGCCACCGAAATTTTCGTGGTATTTATAGTAATTTTCGGAGAGACGGTATTCGCCCACCGGTGTCCGGTCAAGCGGGGCGGCCGATCACTGGCCGGCTGCGCCCCGCACCCGGTCAACCCCCGCGAATCGAATTTCGCACCAGTCCGCTCATAAAACCCTCACGAAAAGGCAATGCTGGCACTTATCGCTATATTTCGCCTGGTCACGCGAAGAAGCTCGTGGCCGCTCCGCGCGTTCCGATCCGCTTTCGCCAGGCTCGGCCCGTTAACGTGTTGCCGGGTCGCCGGGACGGGCGGCAGGCTGGCCGGATGCTGATCCGACGGGAGAACCCCGGCGACTTCGAGGCTGTCCGCTCGGTCGTCGCCGCCGCCTTCGCGCCCTACGAGGCGGCCCGCAACCCCGACCGGCCGGACGGGCTGCCGGTCGAGGTGACGTTGCTCGACGAGCTGCGCACCGACCCCGGCTGGCTGCCGGAACTGTCGCTCGTGGCACCGGCGCCGGACGGCGGGATCGCGGGTCACGTCGTCTGCACGAGGGCCCACGTGGGGGCCGTGCCCGTGCTGGGGCTCGGCCCCCTGGCCGTGCACCCCTCCTACCAACGGCGGGGCGTGGGCTCGGCGCTCGTGCACGCCGTGCTCGGGGCGGCCGAGGCGCTCGGCGAGCCGCTGGTCGCGCTGCTCGGCAGCCCCGCCTACTACGCGCGCTTCGGCTT
The DNA here is from genome assembly GCF_014892245.1 of Microbispora sitophila. Taxonomy (NCBI): domain Bacteria; kingdom Bacillati; phylum Actinomycetota; class Actinomycetes; order Streptosporangiales; family Streptosporangiaceae; genus Microbispora; species Microbispora sitophila. Next base: position 131,689 of record NZ_JADBGC010000005.1, read on the forward strand.
CGAGCACTCGGAGACGTACGGTGTGACTGCGCCGGACCCGGGGTGGGGCGAGTTCTTCCAGGTTCGGGTGTTCGAGCGACCGGTCCCGCCGCCGAGCGGGCTTTTCGCCTACGCGACGCCCTTTTCCGGGGTTGACGACGGTTGATCGGTATGTCATTCAGCTCCACGTGAAGAAGATCCTGACGTGGCTCGTGCTCGTCGTCATGGTGACCGGCTGCCAGGGCACAGCCGAGTCCGCGGCGCCGCCGCCCGCCCGTTCTCCCGCCGCTGCCCAGGCCACGGTCGTCTCGCAGGAGGCCGTGGACGGGCGGACGGACAAACTCGTGATCGACTCCCCGGCCACGGGCGGGCGGCGCTCGGTGTGGGTGCTGAAGCCTGAGGCGTGGAAGCCGGGTTCCACCGGCTGGCGCGCGCTGTACCTGCTGCACGGCTGCTGCGCCGGTGGAGGCTGGGACTGGCTCAGGACGGGCGAGGTGGCTCGGCTGACCGCCCGCCTCGACGCGGTCGTCATCGTCCCCGAGGGCGGTTCGATGGGCTGGTACGCCGACTGGCGGGACGGCCCCGCCTGGGAGACGTTCCACATGACCGAGGTGCCCCGCCTGGTCGAGCCGCGGTACGGCGTCGGGACGCGCCGTGCGGTCGCCGGTTTCTCCATGGGCGGCCTCGGCGCGTTCGTCTACGCGGCCCGGCATCCGGGTGTGTTCGAGGCCGCGGCGTCGTTCTCCGGGGTGCTCGACACCCGCGAGGACGTCCCCGGATATCGGGCGTTCATGGCGGACAACGGCGTGGACACCGAGGACCTGTGGGGCGACCCGAGCGCCTGGCCGGAGCACAATCCCGCCGACCTTGCCGGACGGCTGAAGGGCGTGCGCCTCTACGCGTCCTCAGGCGACGGCGAGCCCGGTCCGCTGGACCCGCAGCACCAAGGCGACGGGGCGACCGATCGCACCGAGGCCGCGATCATGCGGCAGAACCTGAACTTCGCCAGGGCCGCGAAGAAGGCCGGGGTGACGGTGACGACGGATTTCTACGGAAACGGCACCCACACCTGGCCGTACTGGATACGTTCGTTCGAACGCGCGCTGCCACTTCTCCTACCCTGAGACGCATGGGACGGGCCAATGACGAGGCAGCCGCGGCGCTGCAGGAGTACGCCGAGCTTTTCGCGCTGAACGGCGGAGACGCCTTCCGCGTGCGCAGCTACCAGAAGGCGGCCAAGTCGATCGCGGGATTCCCCGGGGATCTCGGGGAGACCGACGTGCGGTCGATCCCGGGCGTGGGCGAGGCGATCGCCAAGAAGGTCGAGGAGTTCCTCGAGCGTGGCAGCTTCCGCCAGCTCGACGACCTGCGAGGCAAGGTGCCCGAGGGCGTGCGCAGGCTGACCCGGATTCCCTCGCTCGGCCCGAAGAAGGCGCTGTTCCTGTTCCAGGAGCTCGGCATCGACTCCCCCGGCGCGCTGGCCGACGCGATCAGGGCCGGCCGTCTGAAGGGCCTGCGCGGCTTCGGCGCCAAGACCGAGGAGAACCTGCTCAAGGGCATCGAGCACATGGAGCGGTCGGGCGACCGGGTCCACCTCGGCGTCGCGACGGATCTCGCGGAGCGGGTCATCGCCTCGCTGCCCGCCGACCGGATCGCCTTCGCCGGGTCGCTGCGCCGGATGAGCGAGACGATCGGCGACATCGACATCCTCGCCGTCGGCGACCCCGGCCTGATGGAGCTGTTCGCGCGGCAGCCGTACGTCACCGAGATCGTCGCGAAGGGCGAGCGGAAGACCTCGGTCAGGACCGACCGCGGCCTTCAGGTCGACCTGCGGCTGATCCCCGCCGAGTCGTGGGGCGCCGCAATGATCTACTTCACCGGCAGCAAGGAGCACAACGTCCGCATCCGGGAGATGGCGGTCAAGAAGGGCTGGAAGCTGTCGGAGTACGGCCTTTTCGACGGCGACCGGCTCATCGCCTCGGAGACCGAGGAGGAGATCTACCAGGCGCTCGGCATGGCGTGGGTGCACCCGGCGCTGCGCGAGGACGGCGGCGAGGTCGAGGCCGCGCTGCGGGGCGAGCTGCCGCTCCTGGTCGAGCTGCACGACCTGCGGGGCGACCTGCACACCCACACCGACCTCACCGACGGGATCGCCTCGCTGGAGGACATGGTGGCCGCCGCCGCGATGCGCGGCTACTCCTACTACGCGGTGACGGACCACGCGCCCGACCTGGTCATGCAGCGGATGACCCTCGACAAGGCCCTCGCCCAGCGCGCCCGCATCGCCGAGCTACAGGCGAAATATCCGGACATGCGGCTGCTGCACGGCAGCGAGCTGAACATCGCCCCGGACGGCTCGGTGGACTGGCCGGGCGAGGTGCTTGCCGGGTTCGACGTCTGCGTCGCGTCGGTGCACTCGCACTTCACCCAGTCGCGGGAGGAGATGACCCGCCGTTTCATCGCGGCGTGCGAGAACCCGCACGTCCACGTCGTCGGCCACCCCACGACACGGAAGATCGGCAAGCGGCCGCCGGTGGACGCGGACTGGGACGCGGTGTTTCGCGCCGCCGCCAGGACCGGCACGATCATGGAGATCGACTCCTACCCCGACCGGGCCGACCTGCCCTCCGACCTGGTACGGCTCGCGCGCCACCACGGCGTCAAGTTCTCCATCGACAGCGACTCCCACGCCGTCCCGCATCTGGCCCACCAGAGGTTCGGCGTGGGCATCGCGCAGCGGGCCTGGCTCACCCCGGACGACGTGGTGAACACCTGGCCCCTCGACCGCCTGCTCGCCCACCTGGGCAGGGGCTGACCTCGCCGCGCGACTGCCCGTCTCACAGATCCCGGAGCATCGCGCGCAGCATCGTCACGGTGTCGCGAGCCGACTCGGCCTGCACGCTGAGGTCGTTCATCACCGCGGTGTAGTCGTCCACGTCCTCCTGCTTGTCGAGGTACAGCGCGCTGCTGAGCTGTTCGAGGTAGACGACGTCGGGCAGGTCGGGCTCGGCGAACCGCAGGATGGTGAAGGGGCCGCCCACGGCGGGGTGACCGCCGGCCCGGAAGGGCAGGATCTGCAGGGTGACGTCCGGACGCGCGGCGGCCTCGATCAGGTGCTCGATCTGGCGGCGCTGCACGGCCCGGCCGCCCAGGGGACGGCGCAGTGCCGACTCGTCCACCACCGACCACAGGCGGGGTCCGTCGGCCTGGTCCAGGAGCCGCTGACGCCGCATGCGCAGGCCGACGCGGCGCTCGACGTCGGACTCGGGCGTCCCGCGATGCCGCAGCCGGATCGCCGCCCGCGCGTAGTCCTCGGTCTGCAACAGGCTGTGCACGAACTGGACCTCGTACGTGCGGATGGTGGCCGCCGCCTCCTCCAGCCCGACGTACACCTCGAACCAGCCGGGCAGCAGGTCGTTGTACTGGTGCCACCAGCCGGGGGTGCCGGCCTGCTCGGCGAGCACCAGCATCGTCTCGCGTTCGCCGCTGTCGACGACGCCGTACAGGGTGAGCAGGTCGACCACGTCGCGCCGTTTGAAGGGGGTGCGGCCCAGCTCCAGCCGGCAGATCTTCGAGGCCGAGGCGCGGATGGCGTGCCCGGCCTGCTCGCGGCTGATGTTCCTGGCCTCGCGGAGCCGGCGCAGCTGGGCGCCGAGCATCATACGTACCACCGTCGGCCCGCCCCGCGGCTGAACCGGCCGTCCGTCCGGAGAAGTCGCAGCCTCCGGTCGAGCCGAGATCATCCTGTCCTCCCCGATACGGGTCTCGCTGGTGCCGGCCGTACGCCGACACCTCCGGGACGGGATGTTATCGGGGCGAACGGGCTGTAATCGCGCTTTCGACCCCGACCGATGTGTTGCGTGCCGGGGCTTGATCGGAAAGGATGGGCGCGACGCGCGATCTGCCACGAGCGGAGATCACTGACGCGGGTGCGGTCGCCTCTCCGTTCCGACCACTCCGAGGCCCCCATGAGTGACACCCCTACCGCCGACGACCCCGGCGTCCGCAGGATCGACAGCAGCGTGCCGCACTCGGCTCGCGTCTGGAACTACTTCCTGGGCGGCAAGGACCACTACCCCGTCGACAGAGAAGCGGGGGAACGGATCCGCGCCGTCTTCCCCGGAATGGTGGACATCGCCCGCCAGTCCCGGCAGATGCTCGTGCGAACCGTCGGATACCTCGCCGGTGAGGCGGGAATCCGCCAGTTCCTCGACATCGGCACGGGTCTGCCCACCGTCGACAACACCCACGAGGTCGCCCAGCGGCTGGCCCCGGCGTCCCGGATCGTCTACGTCGACAACGACCCCCTGGTGCTGGTGCACGCCCAGGCGCTGCTGACCAGCACTCCCGAGGGGGCCACCGACTACATCGAGGCCGACGTGCGCGACCCCGGCCGCATCCTGCGGGAGGCGGCCAGAACGCTCGACTTCGAACGGCCGACCGCGCTCATGCTGATGGGCATCCTCGGCCTGGTGGCGGACTACGACGAGGCGCGGGACATCGTGAGCCGACTGCTGGCGGCCCTGCCTTCGGGCAGTTATCTCGCGCTCTACGACGGCTCCGACACCGACCCGGCGTACGTCGAGGCGCTCGGCCGCTACAACGCGGGCAGCGGCGCCACCCCCTACACGCCGCGAAGCCCCAAGCAGATCGAGGGCTACTTCACCGGCCTGGAACTGCTCGAACCCGGCATCGTGTCGGTGTCGCGGTGGCGGTCGGAGGACAACCCGTGGGGCGAGCCCCGCGAGGTGGCCTGCTTCGGCGGCGTCGCGCGCAAACTCTAGCCCGGACCCACCTCTCGGACGACGCCGGTTCCCCCTGCGCCCAGGCAAGAGGATGACAAAATGCGAACATGCGTACGAGCGAAAAGGTGCGGGTCTACCCCACCTCCGAGCAAGCCGCGGTGCTGAACCGCACGTTCGGCTGCGTACGCCTGGTCTGGAACACGGTCCTGGCGAGATGGACGACCCGATCGCGTTCGTGTGGTCCTGGCCCGAGGTCGACCCCGCCAATCGACCCGGCCACGGTGACCGTCTCCCGCGACAGCGACGGCCGCTGGTACGCCTCCCTGGCGGTGGAGACTGAGACCGGACCCGAGCCGCTGCCCGCCACCGGCGATGAAGCAGGGGCCGACCTCGGCGTGAGCGACTTCGCCGTCCTGTCCGCCGGCGAGAAGATCCCCAACCCGTGCCACCTGGAGCGCAAGGCTCGCAACCTGGCCCGCAGCGCAGGATGGCCCGCAAGCAGTGTGGGTCGAACAACCGGGCCAGGGCGAAGGTCGCCCGCGCCCACACCAAGGTGCGGGACGCCCGTGCCGACTTCCTGCACCGCACGTCCACGCGGCTGGTCCGTGACCACGACCTGATCGTGATCGAAGACCTCAACGTCAAAGGAATGGTCCGCAACCACTGCCTGGCGCGGGCCATCTCCGACTGCGGGCGGGGGGAGTTCCGCCGCCAGCTGAAGTACAAAACCCAGCGGTACGGGCGGCGTTAGGGCCGGGAGGAAGTCAAGGGCGCGCCTGAACATCCCCCGGCGGCACGTGGGAGAAATGCGGTGGTAACGCGGCGCGGCGATGATGGTCACGGTGCGCAGGCGGGTGATTATCGTGCGCCAGGGATCGTCGCGGGTGTGCGGCTCCCGGCGCCGACGCCCGGCGCCGGAGCCGATGATCCCAGGCAGTGGTCCCGGACGGCGAGGCCGGCCGCGGACCGGCGGCGGATCGGGCGGCGTGAGCGGGAGGATGACGAGATGCGCCAGTTGACGGCACTCGACGCGCAGTTCCTGAGCGTGGAGTCGGCGACGACCGCGGCCCATGTGGCGGGTGTCGCCATACTCGACCCGTCGACCTCGCCCTCCGGCGCCCTGACCAGGGAGGCCCTGCTCGCCCTGCTGCGCGAGCGGCTGCACCTCGCCCCGCCGCTGCGGATGCGGCTGGCCGACGTGCCCTTCGGGCTCGACCGGCCGTACTGGCTGGACGACCCGGACGTGGACCTCGACGCGCACGTGCACGAGACCACCCTCCCGGCACCCGGCGGAGAACGGGAGCTCGCGGCGTACGTGGCGGGCGTCCACGCGCGGCGACTCGACCGCGAGCGGCCGCTGTGGGAAGCGCACCTCGTCCACGGCCTGGAGGGCGGCCGCTGTGCCCTCTACACGAAGGTGCACCACTGTGCGATCGACGGCGTGTCGGGCTCGGAGATCCTGACCGCGCTGCTCGACCCGTCGCCGCAGCCGCGCCGGGTGGAGGCGCCCCCGGCCCCGGCGTCGCCGCAGCCGCCCGGACTGCTCACGATGCTCGCCGGGGCGATCGCCCGGTCGATCGTCCAGCCGGTGGAGACGCTGTGCTCGCTGGCCCGCGCCGCCGCCGACCTGGACGCGATCCCGGTGGTGGCGGCGCTGCCCGACGCCCGGCTCGTGGCCCAGGCCGCCCGCGCGCTCGCGGGGGACTCGCGCCCGCTGCCCGAGACGCCGCCGCTGGTCGCGCCGCGCACGCCGTTCAACGGGCCGATCTCCGGGGAGCGGGAGGTCGCCCTCGGCTCGGTGCCGCTGGCGGAGGTCAGGAGGGTGGCCAGGGCCTTCGGCATGGGCCCGAACGACGTGGTGATGACGCTGTGCGCCTCGGCGCTGCGGCGCTGGCTGCTCGCCCACGACGCGCTGCCCGACCGGCCGCTGGTGGCGGCGGTGCCGGTGGCGTTGCGATCGCCGGGCGCCGGCGGGTCGTCCCGGGACGCCTCGGACGGGCGGGTCGGCAACCGGATCTCGGCGATGATCACGCCGCTGGCCACGGACGTCGCCTCCCCCAGGGAGCGCCTGGCGGCCGTCCGCTCGACGCTGGCCGCCGCCAAGCGGCGCTTCGCCGTCTCCCACCGCACCTGGCTGGACGACGTGTGCGCGATGGTGCCGAACGCCTTCGCGGCGCTGGCCACGCCGGTGGTGTTCCGCCTCGCGGGAGTGGCGGGGGCGGGCGTCAACCTCATCGTGTCGAACGTGCCCGGTCCCCGCCTGCCGTTGTACCTGTGCGGCGCCCGGATGCTCGCCTACCATCCTCTGTCGGTGGTCACCGACGCCACCGGGGGGATCAGCATCACCTGCGCGTCGTACGACGGGCGGCTGGACTTCGGCGTCGTCGCCTGCCCGACCCGGTTGCCGGACGTCTGGAGCATGATCGGCCACCTGCGCGAGGCGATGGACGAACTCCTGGCCCTGCTCGACGACTCCCCGAACGACCCGGCTCCGCACGACCCGGCCTCACAGGGCGGCGCGGCTCCCGTGCGGCCCCTGGACGAGCGGCAGGAGCGGGAGGAGATGGTCCCCGCCTGACCGGCCGGGGTCGCGCCGGAGGCGCGCAAGGGAGTCGCGCCGGAGGCACGCCGGGAAGGAGTGCGGCCCGCGTCAGTGCAGGGCGTTGGCGATGAGCTCGGCCACCGCGTCGGGATCGATGTGATGGCCGGTGAGCAGGCAGATGCTCTCCTGGTACAGCAGGACCGCGGCGAAGGTCGCGGCGGCGGCCTCCAGCCGGGCGGCGTCGCCGCGGCCACCAGGCAGAGCGAGCTCCAGGGCGAACCTGGCCCGGCGGATGATCTCGGTGTTCAGGCGGCCCAGGCGCTCCCGTACGGACAGGTGGGTGTCGGCCTCCCGGAACAGGATGCGCCGCATCGCGGGGGACGCGCGCAGCGGCAGCCTGCGGGCGAGCCCTGACAGCGCGCCGGCCGCGTCGCCGGGGACCGCCTCGACCTCCTCCTCGATCACCACGGTCCGCTCGTCCACCAGCGAGATCAGCACGTCGATCTTGCGGGGGAAGTAGTGGAAGACCAGGCCCTTGGGCACGCCGGCGAGCTCTGCGATGCGCGCGGTCGGCGTGGCCTCGTAGCCGCCGCCCGCGAACAGTTCCTCGGCGGCGTCGAGGATGCGCGTGCGGGCGTCGCCGTCGGGCGGCTGCTTCCTTCTCCGCGAGCGCGACCACGCCTTGGCGGTCTGGAGAGGGCTGTCCACGGACCGAACCATAACCAGAGTGGGTGCCCCAACACCATGACGCGAGGGACAGGGCAGGCATACGCCCGCCCGCCGCCGGTGAACCGGCGACCGGGCGTAGGGGGACGCCGGCTCCCCGGCGGCGGTGGGTGGCACCGCCGGGAGGCCGGCGACGTGTGGCCGGGAGCCGGCGTCAGTGGCCCGTGGCCTGCTCGGCGCCGAGGCCGGTGAGCGAGCGGACCTCGATCTCGGCGTACTTCGACGCGTTGTACTCCTTGCTCAGGATCGTGCCGAGGTAGCCGCACAGGAAGCCGATCGGGATCGAGAAGATGCCCGGGTTCGACAGCGGGATCAGGTGGAAGTCCATCTCGGGGCGCATCGCCGTGGGCGAGCCGGAGACGACCGGGGAGAAGATCACCAGCACCACGGCGGAGATCAGGCCGCCGTAGATGGCCGAGACCGCGCCCGCCGTGTTGAACCTCTTCCAGAACAGGCTGTAGAGGATCGCCGGCAGGTTGCCCGACGCGGCGACCGCGAAGGCCAGCGACACGAGGAAGGCCACGTTGAGCGACTGGGCGAAGATGCTCAGCGCGATCGCGATCGCCCCGATCACGAAGGCGGCGACGCGGGCGACCACGACCTCCTGGCGCTCGGTGGCGGCGCCCCGCTTGAACACGTGGGCGTACAGGTCGTGGGCGAAGCTGGAGGAGGACGCGAGGGTCAGGCCCGCGACCACCGCGAGGATCGTGGCGAACGCGACCGCCGCGATGATCGCCAGCAGGACCGTGCCGCCGACGTCGCCGAAGATGTCCTGGCCCACCTTCTGGGCGAGCAGCGGGGCCGCCGTGTTGCCGGCCTTGTCGGCCGCGGCGATCGTCTTCGAGCCGACCAGGGCGGCGGCGCCGAAGCCGAGCACCAGCGTCAGCAGGTAGAACACGCCGATGATGCCGATGCCCCACAGGACCGACTTGCGGGCGTCCCTGGCGGTCGGCACCGTGTAGAAGCGGATGAGGACGTGCGGCAGACCGGCGGTGCCGAGCACCAGGGCCAGGCCGAGGCTGATCAGGTCGATCTTGCCCCAGATCCCCTGCGCGGCGGTGCCGTACTTGAGGCCCGCATTGAGGAAGGCGTCGCCCTTGCCGCTCTGGGTGGCGGCGTCGCCGAGCAGCCCGGACAGGTTGAAACCGAACTTGCCGAGCACCAGCAGGGTGATCAGCGCGGCGCCGACCATCAGCATGACGGCCTTGACGATCTGCACCCAGGTGGTGCCCTTCATGCCGCCGAACACGACATAGATGATCATCAGCAGGCCGACCGCGATGATCGTCCAGATCTTGCCCGCCGCGGAGTGCACGCCGAGCAGCAGGCCGACGAGCGCGCCCGCGCCGACCATCTGCGCGAGCAGGTAGAAGATGCTGACGACGATCGTGGACACGCCCGCCGCCGTACGGACAGGGCGCGGCGACATCCGGAAGGCCAGCACGTCGGCCATCGTGTACTTGCCGGAGTTGCGCATGAGCTCGGCGACGAGCAGCAGCGCGACCAGCCAGGCGACGAGGAAGCCGATCGAATAGAGGAAGCCGTCGTAGCCCGACAGCGCGATGATGCCGGCGATGCCGAGGAACGACGCGGCCGACATGTAGTCGCCGCCGATCGCCAGCCCGTTCTGCAGACCGCTGAACGACCGGCCGCCGGCGTAGAAGTCCGCCGCGCTCTTGGTGTTGCGGCTGGCCCAGAACGTGATCGCCAGCGTGAGGGCGACGAAGACCAGGAAGAGGATCGTGGACAGCGTCTCGTGACTCACTTGGCGCCCTCCCCGATCTCGTCGCGGCTCTCGGCCCCGCCGCGCAGCTCTTCGGCGATCGGGTCGAGCTTGGCCGCCGCGTGCCGCGAGTACGCCCACGCGATCAGGAACGTCGACACGAACTGCAGCACACCGAAGACGAGGGCGACGTTGATGTTGCCGAACAACTTGGTGCCCATGAAGTCCCGGGCGAAGCCCGACAGCACCACGTAGAGCAGGTACCACACCAGGAAGGCGATGGTCATGGGGAAGGCCCAGGACCGGTAGCGGCGGCGCAGCTCCTGGAACTGCTCACCCGCTTGTATACGCTCGTAGACCGATGGATCGTGCTGGACGGTCACAAGATCTCCTTCGGCAAGTGATCTGGATCACTTCAACGTAGGAGCGCGCCGTGTCCGCCGACGAGTCCCGATGCCCGCCGAGTCGCCCAGCCGTACCGCCCGCTCGTTCACATGGCGCATCCGTGCGACGAGTGGTCGGTTGCACGCGCCGAACGGTCACACGCCGCGTTACATGAAACGCGAACAGCCGGGCTACATGAAACGCGGGCGCCAGTCGCCCCGGTCGACGTTCAGCGTCTCCGGCGTGTGCAGGCGGACCATCGTGCGCGCCACGCCGCGCGGCACTCGCGACGGCGTCAGCAGCGACACCACCACCATGACCGTGAACGACACGGGCACCGTCCAGGCCGCCGGCTCCGCCAGCAGCGACCCCGCCCACCCGGTGTGCGGGCCGCCGATGATCGTGATCGCCACCGCCGCGCAGGCCAGCCCTCCCCCGGCCAGCAGCCCGGCCATCGCCCCCGCCGTCGTCAGCCTGCGCCACCAGATGCCGAGCACGAGCAGCGGGCAGAACGACGAGGCGGCCACGGCGAACGCCAGCCCCACCACGGTCGCCACCGGCAGCGACCTGGCCACGCCCGCGAGCGCGAACGGCACGAGCACCGCGAGCACGGTCGCGACGCGGAACGCGCGCACCCCGCCGCGCAGGATGTCCTGCGCGATCACCCCGGCGACCGAAACCGTCAGGCCCGACGAGGTCGACAGGAACGCCGCGAACGCCCCCGCGGTCACCAGCGCGGTCAGGAACTGGCCCACCGGCCCGCCGACCAGCCGCCCCGGCAGCGCGATGACCACGGTGTCGCTCTCCGGCATGCCGTAGACGTGGCCGAGGTAGCCGTACACCGCGGGCATCAGGTAGAAGGCGCCGAGCAGCGTCAGCACGACGAGCGTGGTGCGGCGGGCGGCCCGGCCGTCCGGGTTGGTGTAGAAGCGGACGAGCACGTGCGGCAGCCCCATCGTCCCGAGGAACGTCGCCAGGATCAGCGAGTACGTCTCGTAGACCGGGTGGTCGCGGCCGTGGAGCGGCAGCACCCACTCGTCCCCCGGGGCCAGCCCCGGCCTTCCGTCGGACCACCAGGCGACCAGCATGAACGCCAGCGGAACCGCCAGCGCGGTCAGCTTCAGCCAGTACTGGAACGCCTGGACGAACGTGATCGACCGCATGCCGCCCGACAGCACGTTGGTCGCGACCACCACCGCCACCAGCAGGCTGCCCGTCCACGGCGGCGCCCCGGTGATCGTACGGAAGACCAGCCCGGCGCTCTGGAACTGCGGCATGAGGTAGAGCCAGCCGATCAGCACGACGAGCACGCTCGACAGCCGCCGCACCGCCATCGACTCCAGCCGCGCCTCGGCGAAGTCGGGCAGCGTGTAGGCCCCCGAGCGTCGCAGCGGCGCCGACACCAGCACCAGCAGCACGAGGTAGCCGCCGGTCCAGCCGACCGGCAGCCACAGCATGTCCGCGCCGAAGGTGAGGATCAGCCCCGCGATGCCGAGGAAGGAGGCCGCCGACAGGTACTCCCCGCCGATGGCCGAGGCGTTCCACAGGGGCGAGACCGTGCGGGAGGCGACGTAGAAGTCCGACGTGGTGCGGGACACCCGGATGCCGAACGCGCCGATGAGGACGGTCGCCAGCATCACCAGGACGACCGCGGCGATCTGGCTCACCGGCGCACCGCCCTCATCGGCGAACCGCCCGCACCGCCCTCATCGGCGAACCGCCCGCACCGCTCTCATCGGCGAACCGTCCTCATCGCCGTTCCACGATGTCGGCGAAGTCGCGCTCGTTGCGTTCGGCCTGCCGCACGTACAGCCAGGCGCCGCCGACGAACGCGGGGTAGATCAGCCCCGCGAGCACGACCCAGGGCAGCGGCAGCCCGAACAGCTCGGCCGCGCGCAGCTCCGGGGCCAGCAGGAACAGCAGCGGCAACCCGCCCACGACGCAGGCGAGCAGGGTGCACACGAACAGCGCCAGGCGGAACTGGGTCCGCACCAGGGAGCCCATGTAGACCTCGCCCAGGCGGGTCTGCTCGTCGATCTCCCGGGTGAGCGGATGCCGCGGCCTGCGGGCCGCCGCAGTGCGCGGGCTGGTCACCACCACCCTGCGGGGCTTTCCGGTCGCCGCCGCCCCCTCGCCCTGCCCGCGCGTGCCGGCCGCCGCCGCCCTGCGGGGTTTGCCGGTCATCGCGCCCTCACCGCCCGCTCACCGGCCCTGGCCCCTGCGGGCCCGGCGGACGAGCAGGTCGCGCAGCTCCCGGGTGTGGCGGCGGCTCACCGGGATCTCGGTGTCCCCCACCCGCACCACGCACTTGCCCGAGTCGATGTGCAGCTCGTCGATGTGCTTGACCGCGACGAGGTGGCTGCGGTGGACGCGCAGGAACCCCGCCGACGCCCAGCGCTCCTCCAGCGTGGCCAGCGGGATGCGGACCAGGTGGCTGCCGGTCGCCGTGTGCAGCCGCGCGTAGTCGCCCTGCGCTTCGACGTAGCGCACCTCCGTGCTCGCCACGAACCGGGTGACGCCGCCCAGCTCGACCGGGATCGTGTCCGCCTGCGGCCCCTCCCCCGCCTCGCCCCGGCTGCCGCACACCCGGCGGATCGCCTCGGCGAGCCGCTCCGGCCGTACGGGCTTGAGCAGGTAGTCCTCGGCCTTCAGCTCGAAGGCGTCCACGGCGTGGTCCTCGTACGCCGTCACGAAAACGATCTTCGGCGGGCGGGTGAACTGGGTCAGCAGCCGGCCCAGCACCACCCCGTCGAGCCCACGCATGCGGATGTCGAGGAAGACCGCGTCCACCGGCCTGCCGTCCGCGATGGCGCGGTCGAGCAGCCGGAGCGCGGCGGCCCCGTCGCGGGCGGTGAGCACGTCGCCGATGCGGGGATCCGCGCGCAGCAGGTAGGCGACGTCCTCCAGCGCGGGCTGCTCGTCGTCCACCGCCAGAACCCGCAGACCGCTCACGATCACCCCTTTCACCGACCGATCCCCTAGAGAGTGATGACCACAACGTCGGTAAGTCAACGCCTCCCGTTGTCACGAGACGGTGTCAGTGGAGGGAGGCCCCGGGATGATACTTGGGGATCCGCACGGTGACCTTGGTGCCGGCGCCCTCGCCTGTCTCCACCACGAGGCCGTACTCGTCGCCGTAGACCTGGCGCAGCCGCTCGTCCACGTTGGCCACGCCGATGCCGCCCGCGCCCGAGCGGTCCTCCCCGGCGAGCACCCGCCGCAGCCGTTCCGGGTCCATGCCGACGCCGTCGTCCTCGACGGTGATGCCGCACTCCGCGCCCGCGTCCTCGGCGACGATCGTGATGCGGCCCACGCCCGGCTTGGCCTCCAGACCGTGCCGTACGGCGTTCTCCACCAGCGGCTGCAGGCACAGGAACGGCACGGCCACGGGCAGCACCTCCGGCGCGATGCGCAGCGTGACCTGGAGCTGGTCGCCGAACCTGGCCCGCTCGAGCGTGAGGTAGCGGTCGATCGAGCGCAGTTCTTCGGCCAGTGTGGTGAAGTCGCCGTGCCGCCGGAAGGAATAGCGGGTGAAGTCGGCGAACTCCAGCAGCAGCTCCCTGGCCCGCTCCGGGTCGGTGCGGACGAACGACGCGATGGTGGTCAGCGAGTTGTAGATGAAGTGGGGCGAGATCTGCGCCCGCAGCGCCCGGACCTCCGCCTCCATCAGCATCGTCCGGGAGCGGTCGAGCTCGGCCAGCTCCAGCTGGGAGTCGACCCACCGCGCGACCTCCTGCGCCGCCCGCACGAGCCCCGCCGAGGCGTGGTCGCCGTACGCCGCGAGCGAGCCGACGACGCGGTCGTCGGTGGTGAGCGGCACGACCACGGCGTGCCTGACGGGGCACTCGGGCCGCGGGCAGTCGAGTGCGAGCACCTGGGTGCGCCCGTCCTTCAGCGTCTCCGCGGCATGCTCGAACGCCTCGGCCGCGTGGTGGTCGCCCGCGCCGTCGTACACCAGCAACTCCTCGCCGTTGGTGATGGCGATGGCCGGGGAGCCGAGCAGCTCACGCAGGTGCCGTGACGCCTTGAGCGTCCCGGCCTGGGTCAGCCCGGCGCGCAGCGGCGGCGCGGCCAGCGACGCGGTGTGCAGCGTCTCGAACGTCGCCCGTTCGGCGGGGCTGCTGCCGAGGTCGCGCCGGCCACGCAGCACCCGCCACAGCACGACGGCCGGCACGGCGACGAGGACGGCGACGACGAGCGCGGTGACGACCGGTTCCACGCCGCCGCAGCCTACCCCCCGTCCGCCGCCCGCCCGCTCGCGCGGCGGTGAACGGTCCTCACCACGCGCCGGGACGTTCGGGCGAGGGCGTCCGGTCGGGGGACCTTAGGCTCGTTTCGCGCGCTCGGTGACCTTGGCTTCTTCCCAGCGGACGAAATACCAGTACACGGTCTATCAGGGCGGGAAGTCGAACGGCAACTGCCGCCAGGCGCAGCCCGTCCGCACCACGTACAAGACGGCGTCCACGATGTCGCGGCGCGGGTGCTTCTCCGGTCTTCCACCCGTGTTCGGCGCGGGTAGCAGCGGCTCGACCAGCGCCCATTGGGCGTCGGTCAGGTCGGAGGGGTAGCGGCGCTCACGTGGCACCCAACCATGATCGCGATCCGCCGACGGTCACAGCAGCGAGATGCGCAGACCGTTATCGACCCTTCTCGAACACGCTCTATAGGAGCGTGCGAAAGCGCTAATCAAGCGATTTGCAACCCAGTGGCCGTAGCAGTGATGTGTAAAGACCACCATGCTCCACCCGATCAACGACCGTCAGCTATCAACAGCTGCCAACGAAAGGAAGGCGCCGTGAAAAGCATCCGAAGGGTAGCAGGTGTAGCCGCGAGCATGGGTGCCCTCACCCTCGCGCTGGCGCTCCCCACCACCGGGACAGCCAACGCGTCCACCCCCGATCAGGTGACGTTCACCTGGAGGGGTTACCTCACCGCGGGCTCATGCACGATCGAACCCGGCGCCAAATGGACTCTGTACTCGGACGGCACGGCGCGCCTGGACGCCACGGTCTTCAGTCTTGACGACAACGACGCCTGGCTGATGTGGGCGCATCTGCTGGACGGGCGCAAGGCCGTGCTCGGCGACATACGGGTGTACCGAAGCAGCAGCACCAAATTCGTCAAGAACCTGCCCAACCATACGCGAAGCTACCGATGGATCGCCTGGGGCGAGTTCGACCCCTCCCTGTTCGACCTCGTCAAGCACATGTCACTGAGCAAGCACTGCTGAGGCCGGGGCGGATCCCATGATCCTTCCGGGGGCAACCCCGGAGGATCACACCCACGCGGCAGGGCTGGATCGTGCTTGCCGGCGGCGCTCACTCACAAAGGGCCCGGCCTGCGGATGGGACGCAAGAGTCAGCCACCGACCCCGGCGATCACGGGCTCGACCCGGACTCCGACACCAAGGAGAAGACCAAAAAAAACGCGCCGTCCTCGCAGTGGCCGCACTCGCGGCCGCCGGACTCCCCGTCTCCGTTCCGGACTCCTCCGCCGCCGCCGGGATCATGCCCGGCGACCACCTCATCGGGAACGACCACCTAATCAGGAGAGTCATGCGTACCCTCAAGAACGTCGCAGCCGTCCTGACCGTGACCGCCGCCGCCATCTCGGTGGCGGCGCCCGCACAGGCGACGCCTGCAGGCGCCACCCAGGCGCAGAATGCGCATGCGCAGACGGCACCGTCGATTGTCGCCTACCACGGACTCACCTCGGCCCAGCAGACCGAGCGGTTCAATACCCTGTCCGCACAGGGCTACCAGCCCATCACGGTCAGCATCTCAACCGACAGCTCGGGCCGCTCCCGCTACGCCGCGGTGTGGTCGACCTCTGGTGGCGCCATGGGCGCTGACCTCCCCTGGGCCATGTACCAGGACATGTCCTCAGCGGGCTACCAGACGCGCTTCGACCAGTACACCGCCCAGGGCTACCTGCCCGCCGTGGTCAGCGCCACCGGCTCCGGCGCAGGCGCCCGCTTCGCCGCCATCTTTGTAAAAAAGCCAGGCGTTCGGTACATCGCCAAGCACAACATCACCCCTAAAGAGCTGGACAGCACCACCGCAACCGCCCGCAAGGACGGCCTGTGGCTGACCTCGGTTGACGTGTACGGCACCGCTGATGCCCCTCGATATGTTGCGGTCTGGTCCTCCAAGCCCGGCGGCTTCGGATGGCATGTCAGCTACGCCCTGACCCAGGAAAAGCACAATGTCGAGTTCAAAGAGGCGACGGCGCTGGGCGCGTGGCGCCCCACCGTCATCACGGTGTGGCCCAACGCCCGCTACACCACCGTCTGGCGCGACGACGACAAGCCCGGCTCCTGGTACTCCTATGTCGGCATGACCGCCGCCGGCTACCAGAGCCGGTTCAACGAACTGAAGGCCAAGGGTTTCTACCCGTTCCAGATCAGCGTCGAAAACGGAATCTACGCCGCCATCTGGACCAAGTGACACCCGGTTCCGCCACGGCGCCTCTGCCAGAAGCAGTCACACAGCAGGGGCTCGGCTCTCAGCCGCCGCGTCCGGCAGCCGAGCCACCCCGGGCTCAGGGTCGCCCGCCAGCCGCAGCTCGGGGAATCGCCTCCGACACCATGCTCATCGGCTACGCGCGGGTCTCACCGCCGGTCAGAACCCCGATCATCAGATCGACACCCTTGATACGGCTCCGTGAACTCACCCTCGCGGCCTGATCGAATCAACCACTAGGGTCGCGGCTAGATGATCGCTTCCAAGGGTTAGTGGTCGTAGCGATCCCGGACTTGCCGGACGGGTGGCGCGGCCCCATAGGCTAAGTCCCCGTCCGCACTGTCTGGGGGAGTCATGACCAGTAGGTTCACCGAGTTGGTTGTCGACTGCCACGATCCGGAGCGACTCGCGGCCTTCTGGTGCGCGGTCCTGGACTTCAAGGTGATCGACCGGAGCGAGGGCAAGGTCGAGATCGGCTCCTGGGAGCCGACCGTCGAGGAGGTCCGGGCCCGCCAGATGCCGCCCACTCTGGTGTTCATCCGGGTGCCTGAGGGCAAGACCGTGAAGAACCGGCTCCACCTCGACGTCAGCCCGATCGACGGCAGTACCGACGACGAGGTGGCCAGGCTGCTCGGCCTCGGCGCCGCCAAGGTGGACGTGGGGCAGGGCTCCGGCCGGAGCTGGGTGGTCATGGCCGATCCCGAGGGCAACGAGTTCGATGTCCTGCGCACGCTGGCACCGTCCAAGTACATGATCGGTCCGGAGGGTTAGTGGTCGTAGGCGGTCAGTGAGCGCAGGACGGGCTGTCCGCTCTGGTCGTTGTGCCACTCCATCGTCG
Organism: Microbispora sitophila; assembly: GCF_014892245.1. Lineage (NCBI taxonomy): Bacteria > Bacillati > Actinomycetota > Actinomycetes > Streptosporangiales > Streptosporangiaceae > Microbispora > Microbispora sitophila. Next base: position 149,087 of record NZ_JADBGC010000005.1, read on the forward strand.
CCCTGAGCGCCACCTCCGAGGCGAAGTACTTCGCCATCGCGGCCTCGCTGCGCACCGGCCCCGCCTCCGACCGCACGGCGGCCCAGTAGGTCATGAGCCTGGCCGCCTGGATCTCGGTCGCCATGTCGGCCAGCTTGAGCTGGATCGCCTGGAAGCCGGCGATGGGCTGCCCGAACGCGCGCCGTTCGCGGGCGTACCCCAGGGCCGCGTCGTAGGCGCACTGGGCGACGCCGACGGCCCGGGCGGCGATCGATCATCTAGATGCAAACGCTCGTCGTGTCGTAGACGAAGTACCAGTACACGGCCTGCCAGGGCGGGGAGTCGAACGGCAACTGACGCCAGGCGCACCCGGTACGCACCACGTACAGGATCGCATCGACGATGTCCCGGCGCGGATGCTTCTCCGGCCTCCCGCCGGGTGTTGGGTGCGGGAAGCAGCGGCTCGACCAGAGCCCATTGGGCGTCGGTCAGGTCGGAGGGATAGCGGCGCTCACGTGGCACCCAACCATGATCGCGATCCGAAGGCAGTTACGGCGGTGAGATGCGCAGACCGTTATCGACCCTTCTCAAACACGCTCTTAGGCTCATTTTCGTGAAGACGGACCATCCCGCCGCACGTGTCATCACCGCCGTCGCAATCCTGATCATGGATCTCGTCCTGTTGATGGCCGCGGGGCACACCATCGGCCGGGCACGCGACCGCGGTGTGCTGTGCGACGGCGGCGCGGTGTTCTGCTCGGGCGGGGACCCTACTTTCGCGCAGTGGCAGGCGGAGATGGATTTCCGCTCCACCGTCGCGTACGGCTCCTACACCGTCGTGGCCGCGATCCTGGCCGCCAGTCTGGTCGTCGCCCGGCGGCGTGGACGCAACGGCATCGTGGTCATACAGGTCCCGGCCCTCGCGGTCGTGGCGGTGCTCGCGGCCCTGTGGGAGCCGTACAGGCAGGTGTGACAGCGCTTCGCGCGGCGAAGACCCCCCGGCGGCGCCGGCGATCCCGGGGCCTACCGGGCGGGCGTCTTGCGGACGAACGCGGCGACGGCCTCGCCCAGCTCGCGGCCCGCGTCCTCCTGCAGGAAGTGGCCGGCGCCGGCGATGACGGGGTGGTCGAGTCCGGCCGCGCCGCGCATGGACTTCTTCAGGATCGGCGCCATCCCGCCGGTGATGGGGTCGCGGTCGGAGAACGCGACGAGGAACGGCAGGTCGAGGGTGACGAGGGTCTGCCAGGCGGCGCGGTTGGCGGGAGCGGCCGGGTCGTCGGGGGTGATCGGCACCAGGCCCGGCATCGCCCGCGGCCCCGCCTTGAGCTCCTCTGAGGGGAACGGCGCGTCGTAGGCCCGCCGTACGGGCTCGGGCAGGCCGGTGACGCAGCCCGACTGGATGAACCGGGCGATGTCGAGCGCGGGCGCCTTCTCGACGGCCTCCCGGAAGCGGTGCCACACCTCGGGCATCGGGATGTCGCCGGTCGGCAGGCCGGTGTTGGCGGCGACGACCCGGGCGAAGCGGTCCGGGTGCTCGGCCACGAGCCGCAGCCCGATCAGCCCGCCCCAGTCCTGGCCGACCAGCGTCACGCCGCGCAGGTCGAGCGCGTCGAAGGCGAGCGACCGCGTCCACTCCACGTGCCGGGCGTACGTGTGGTCCTCCGGGCGGGACGGTTTGTCCGACCGGCCGAAGCCCACCAGGTCGGGGGCGACGGCCCGGCAGCCCGCCTCGGCCAGCACGGCCATCACGTGCCGGTAGAGGAACGACCAGCTCGGCTCCCCGTGCAGCAGCAGCACCGGCGGGCCGTCCGCCGGGCCCGCCTCGACGTACGCCATGCGGGCCCCGCCGGTCACCTCGGCGTAGCGGGGCTCGTAGGGGAAGTCGGGCAGGTCGGCGAAGCGCTCGTCGGGGGTGCGGAGGAAGTCCATGGCTTGGCCTTTACGTCGTAGATTCACGGGCGGGGAGACTCGCCCAGCACGGCGCGGATGCGGGCGGCGTAGTCCTCGATCTCGGCGTCCCCGTCGTACGTGACGCGGGGCCAGAAGAAGCCGCGCAGGCCGTCCTTGCGGTTGCGCGGCACGACGTGGACGTGCAGGTGGGGCACGCTCTGACTGATGCGGTTGTTCATCGCGACGAACGTGCCGGCCGCGCCGGTGCCCGCCTCGACCGCCCGCGCGACGGCCTGGACCCGGGCGAAGAACGGTCCGACCTCCTCCGCCGGAAGGTCCGGCAGGGTCTCGACGTGGCCGCGCGGCACGACGAGCACGTGCCCCTTGAACACCGGCCGGGTGTCGAGGAAGGCCGCCGCCACCTCGTCGTCGAGGACCACGTGGGCGGGCCGCTCCCCCGCCGCGATCTCGCAGAACACGCAGCCGCCCACGGTCACCAGCCGAGCGTGGCGTCGCCCTCGACGAGGGTCTTGGCGATGATCAGCCGCTGCACGTCGTTGGTGCCCTCCCCGATCGCCATGAGCGGCGCGTCCCGATAGAGACGCTCGACCACGAACTCCTGGGAGTAGCCGTACCCGCCGTGGATCCGCATCGCCTCCATCGTCGCCCTGAGCGCCACCTCCGAGGCGAAGTACTTCGCCATCGCGGCCTCGCTGCGCACCGGCCCCGCCTCCGACCGCACGGCGGCCCAGTAGGTCATGAGCCTGGCCGCCTGGATCTCGGTCGCCATGTCGGCCAGCTTGAGCTGGATCGCCTGGAAGCCGGCGATGGGCTGCCCGAACGCGCGCCGTTCGCGGGCGTACCCCAGGGCCGCGTCGTAGGCGCACTGGGCGACGCCGACGGCCCGGGCGGCGATGTTGAGGCGGCCGAGTTCGAGCGCCGACAGCACCTGCTGCATGCCGCGCCCCTCCGTGCCGCCGAGCAGCCGCGACGCCGGCACGCGCACACCGTCGAGGACGACCTCGCACGTCTCGGTGCCCTTGTAGCCCAGCTTGGGCAGGTCGCGGCTGACGGTCAGGCCCTCGCTGCCGGCGTCCACCAGCAGCACCGACATCCCGCGGTGGGCGGGTGTCTCGATCGAGGTCTTCACCAGGACGGGCAGCGGGTCGGCGTGCCGCGCGTTGGTGATCCACGTCTTGGCCCCGGTGACGACGTAGTGGTCGCCGTCGCGGACCGCCCGGGTGGCGATGCCCTGCAGATCGGTCCCCGCGCCCGGCTCCGTCAGCGCGATCCCGGTACGGCGGGCGCCGGTGGCCAGGTCGGGTAGATAGTGGCGGCGCTGCTCCTCGGTGCCGTATCTGGCGATCATCCAGGTGGACAGGGAGTGGGAGCCAAGGATGCCCGCCACGCCCATCCAGCCCCGGGCGATCTCCTCGAAGACGAGGGCGAACGACACCCGGTCGAGGTCGAGCCCGCCGTACTCCTCCGGGACGGTGATGCCGAACAGTCCCAGTTGCGCGAACCGCCGGACGATCTCCTCCGGGTAGCGCCCGCTGCGCTCCCACTCGGAGGCGACGGGGACGATCTCCTTGTCCACGAACTCCCGCAGCGTCTGCCGGAACAGCCGCTGCTCCTCGTTCAGTTCGAAGTCCACTACGCCTCCATCGGGCCGGTCTTGGCACGCGGGAAATACCCCTTGTCGTGCGGCGCGTCGCGCTTGTAGACCATCACCGCGCGCCGCCACGACATCACCTCGTCCCCGTCCTGGTTCAGGCCACGGGTGCGGCAGGTGACGATGCCGGCGTACGGCCGGGACCTCGACTCGCGCTTGTCCACCACGATCGACTCGGCGTACAGCGTGTCGCCCACGAAGACCGGGTGGGTCAGCCTGATCTCGTCCCAGCCGAGGTTCATCATGGCCGTCTGGCTGACGTCGACGACCGACAGCCCGAGCACGATCGCCACCGAGAGCCCCGAGTTCACGATGATCTTCCCGACCGGAGCCCGAGCGGCGAAATGCGCGTTGAAATGGTTCTGGTTGGTGTTCATCGTCAGCAGCGTGAACCAGGTGTTGTCGGCCTCGCTGATCGTCCGGCCGAGCGGGTGCTGGTAGACGTCGCCGACCACGAAGTCCTCGTAGTAGCGCCCGATGCGGGCTTCATGGACCGTCACACCAGAATACTATTCTGGATCAGCTCCCGGCGGGATGAGCCCGCCGGGCACCGTCACGCGTGTCCCACGGTCGGGTTTCGGCAAAGCGGCAGCGTTCGGATTTTGTCGGGCTGCCACCGACCGGCCCCGCCCTCTCTTCCGGTCGAGAAGGCGGGGCCATGGGTCGACCGAGCCTTCCCGGGGTCACGGCCGCCGCCAGTGGACCGCGAACGCCCGGGCCGGATTCTCGACGAAGATCGCCGATGCGAGGCCGGGGCCGAGCTCCCGCTCGATCCGCGGGCGCAGGCCGCCGAGCAGGAACGGCATGCCCGGGCCGTCTGCGCCGGACCGGGCCGCCGCGGTGACCGTGTCACCGCCGAGCAGGATCTGGCGGGAGTGTCCCGCGCCGGCGAGCGCCTCGATGCAGTCCAGCAGGCGCCAATCGCCGCCGTGGTGCGCCCGAGAAGGACCGTCGAACGCCAGGAAGGCGCCGGCCTCGGCGGCCTCCCGGTGGATGCGCGTGTCCGGGAAGCGGTGCAGGTGCCCGAGGATCACGCGGTGCGGAGGGACCCCGTGCGTACGGCACAGCAGGTCGAGCACGTCCATGGCCGCGGTTCCGGCCTCCAGGTGGACGCCGATGGGCGCGTCGGTGGCCTGGTGCGCCTCAGCGGCGGCGGTCATGACGTGCCGCGCGTGGTCGTCGAGCCGATGATAGGCGCCGGCGACCTTGATCAGGCCGGCTCTCACCGGAGCGGCGGTGAGCTCGCGGACGAACAGGCCGGCCAGCCCGCCGTGGACGCGCCGCAACTCGTCCCGGTCGTAGTGCCCGGCCTGGTGCAGCCCGGTGGCGGAGACGATGTGCACGCCGGACCGCCGGGACAGGCCCGGCAGTTCTCCCGCCCGCGCCCCCAAGCCCCAGGGGGTCCACTGCACCACCGCACGCCCGCCGAGAGCGGCGAAGGCGTCGAGCTCGGCGAGCGCGGCCCCGGCGTCGTCCAGCTCCTGCCCCGGCAGGGCGGGCGAGGCGAGGAACAGGTGATCGTGGGCGTCGCAGACCCCCAGGTCCTCGGGCGATATGTCTCCGAGCACGGTCCGGATGGCCGCCGTCACCGTCCGGACTCCCGCTCCGCGTCGCCGAGCGCCTCGTCCTGCAGGAGGCCGAGCAGCCGGTATCCCTCCTCGCGGTCCAGCCGGGTCCGTGTCAGCCGCTCCCGCGACTCCTGCCTCGTCGTCACGTCCCACTCCTCCTCGCCGATGTAACGCTTCGGGCGTTACGAGGAGGACTGTAGTGGATGTAACGGCTGAAGCGTTACCCTGATTTCGTGACCAGAGACGACAAGCTCGCCTTCCGCTTCGACTGCGGCGCCGTCTGGTTGAACCTGCTCGCCACCAAAGGCCGCACGTTCAGCGTGGCGCCGGTGGAACGGCTGGCCACTCCCGCCCGCTTGGCGGAGTGGCTGGAGCGGTGCGAGCTGTCCCCCGCCCGGCCACCCGGCCAGGACGACCTGCACCGCACGTGGGCGCTGCGGGAGGCACTGCGTACGCTCGCGCTGGCCACCGTCGAGGAGCGGCCGCCACCGGCGGACGCCGTGGCCCACCTGGCCGCCTTCCTCGGCGAGCACGACGATCCAATCCGGCTGAGCGCGGACGACCGGCTGCGGCGCGAGCCCCCGGCGACCACGGCGCACGCCCTGGCCCGGATCGCCCGCCAGGCGGTGGACCAGATGACCGGCTCCGACCGGCTGGCCCTGAAGAGCTGCCCCGAGCCCGACTGCAGGGGCGTCTTCATCGACCCCCCGGGGCGCCGGCGCTGGTGCCCGTCCCCCGCGTGCGCGAGCCGGGGCAGGGTCCGCGCGCTCCGCGCCCGCCGCACCGCCGCCCCGCCCGGCGCGGACGAGGGCCGGACGCGGGCGCCGTAGCCATGAGAAAGGCCCGGCACCGGGCCGGGCCTTTCCTCACGACGCCTCTCGGTCGGGGCGAGACTTCGATGTCATGGGCCTTAAGGAGCGTCGGCTTCCTGGCGCGCTTCGCGCCGTGTCCCGGGAGCCTCGCTCAGCCCTTCCTCGGGCTCGGGGTCCTTCGGGGGATCACGGGGGTCGACGTACGGCTCCGCGGGGGACTCGCCTTCGGCGATCCTCCGGCCGCGCTGGAGCTCGGCGTCGAGCTCCGCGCCGCTGAGGATGACGAGGTTCGACAGCCACAGCCAGATGAGGAAGACGACCACGGCCGCGAGCGTGCCGTACGTCTTGTTGTAGGAGCCGAACCGGGCGACGTACAGCCCGAAGCCGGCGGACACCACGACCCAGGCCACGACGGCGAACAGGCTGCCGGGGCTGAGCCAGCGCACGCCGGGCTGGCGGACGTTGGGCGCGGCGTAGTAGAGCAGAGTGATCATGCCCGCCGCGAGCAGCACGAGGACCGGCCACTTCACGATGCCCCAGACCGTCACCGCGGCGGGCCCGAGGCCGAGCAGGTTCCCCGCGATCTCGGCGAGGCGGCCGGTGAAGGTGACGGCGAGCACGGAGGCCGCCATCAGGATCACCAGCAGGAGCGTCAGCCCCACCCGCAGCGGGGTCACCTTCCAGAACGGACGGCCCTCGCGAATGTCGAAGATCGCGTTGGTCGCCCGGATGAACGCCCCCATGTAACCGGAGGCCGCCCACAGCGCGAGCAGCAGACCCGTGACGGCGAACACCCCGGCGGTGCCCTGGTGCTCCTGGACGTTGGCGAGGCCGGTCTGCAGCATCTGCTGGACCGGCCCCGGCGTCAGCGACTTGATGTTCCCGAGCAGCGGGTCGGTGGCGCTCTGCCCCAGCAGACCGAGTATCGACACCAGCACGATGAGCCCGGGGAAGATCGAGAGGACGGCGTAGTACGTCAGCGAGGCCGCCCAGTCAGGGACGTTGTCCTCCTTGAACTCCTTGGCCGTGCGCTTGACGACTCCGATCCAGTCGCGGCGCGACAGCCTCTCAAGCGGCCCCTGCTCGTCCTCGGGGTCGGTCATCGGTGGGCGAACCTCCGCATGAGCGTGCGACGTGCCTGCGGGAACATCCGGCGACCGCCGAACATGCCGGACCGGCCGAACATGCCACGCATGCTCGTCCCGCCGAACATGCTCTTGCGGCCGAGCATGCTCATGCCGCGCGTTCTCCTCCCGCCGAACGCACCCTTGCCGCCGAACGCACCCTTGCCGCCGAGCGGGCCCATGCCGCCGAACCTGCTCTTGGCGCCGAACATCCGGGCTCCGCCACGCGGCATGCCGATCTTGCCGGAGGTGCCGAACATTCCCCTGCCCATGCGGGCGCTGCCGAGGCCGCGGATCCCCCGCATGCCCGCCTTGCCAGAGATGCCCGGCTTCTGGAGCATCCCGGACATGCCGGGCCTCGCCGTGCGGCCCTGGCTCCGGGTGATCCGGCGGAGCAGCAGCAGCGCGGTGCCCGCGGCTCCGGCGGCGGCGATCAGGGCGGGACGGCGCTTCGCCTGCTCGCCGACCTTGCCGACGGCTCCGCGCAGCGGCTCCGGCGTGGCCTCGCGCACGCGGCCGGTGACACCGGCCACCCTGGCCCGCGCGGCCGCGGTGGTCGCGTGCACGCGTTCCTGCGCCCGCCCCTTCACGTCGGCCTTGGCGGCCAGGGCCTCGATCGTGTCGCCGAGGTGGTCGCGGGTCCGCTCGATCTCCTGGCGGACCTCGGCGATCTCGTCGTGCCCCTTCTCCTCGTGTTCCCGTCCGGTCTCGGTGTCCCGGGCCGCGGCGACGGGCTCGGGACCGGGCCTCGACTGCCGTACGGCGTTCAGCGACTCCGGCTCGGTGACCGGCTCGGACACGTCCTGTCTGTGCACCCCCACGGTCCCGGCGTTCGGCCGGGCCGCTCCGGGGTCGGTCTCGGTCATCTGCGCGCACTCTCCTTCATGACGTCGATGTCTGCTTTGAGGCTGCGCATCGCCTCGTCGGGAGTGGGCGGCGCCGCCCGGGACACCTGCTCCTTGCCCACCAGGGCGATCAGCCCGGCGAGCGCCAGCAGCGCGGCACCTATGATCAGGGCGCTGGCCCAGGCCGGCAGCACCAGCGCGAGCGCCAGGATCGCCGTGGCCACGAGGGCTCCTCCGCCGTAGAACGCGATCAGACCCGCGGCGCCGAGCAGGCCCGCGCCCATGCCCGCGCGTTTGCCCTTGCGAGTCATTTCCAGCCGCGCCAGCCGCAGTTCGTCGCGGATCAGCCGGGAAACGTCCTCGGACAGCCGGCGGACGAGTTCGCCCGTGGACAGCGACTCCTTCTGGATGGTCATGGCCTGCCTCCCTTCCAGGGTTGGGAAGCGCCTACCCGCAGCCGAGAGCCCTAACCACGGGCCTCGGCGGGGTGAACGGCCAGGCTGTTACAGATGAAAGTTTCAGTTATGAATTAGCGCCACATCCGCCAGAGGCGGGCAAAAGGCCAGTAAGGGGCCCCGGCTCACCGCCCGAGGGGGCCGCCGCGTGAGGCGCCGGCAACCCGTCATTGACATACCGGGGGCCCAATCCACAATCCTGAGGTGGGAGCGCTCCCATCGTATCGATTCAGATCCACCCTTGCCCGCATCGGCCACGAAATCCGCTACCTGGCATTTCTTCACCCGATGCTCCCACCCCAACCCACTTTGGAGACCCTCCACAAATGCGAACGAGAGCTCTGAGTACGGGAGCGCTCCCACGATCGCGGAGACGCCTCGCCCTGCTGGCGGCCACCGCCGTGTCCGGCGGCCTCCTCGTCGGGCTGGCGCAGACCCCCGCGTCCGCCGCCGTGGCCTGCGACGTCCAGTACGCGCTTAACTCCTGGGGTTCCGGATCGGGCGGTTTCACGGCCAGCCTGGACATCAAGAACCTGGGCGACTCAATCAGCAACTGGACCCTCAAGTTCGACTTCCCCAACGGGCAGAAGCTGTCGAACGGCTGGTCGGCGAACTGGAGCCAGAGCGGCGCCACCGTCACGGCCACGAACATGTCGTGGAACGGGAACCTCGGCACCGGCGCCACGACCAACATCGGGTTCCAGGGAACGTGGTCGGGCAGCAACAACAAGCCCGCCTCGTTCTCCATCAACGGCGTGACCTGTGGGGCGACCGTCAGCCCGTCCCCAAGCCCCTCGGTCAGCCCGTCCGCGTCGCCATCCGCGTCGCCGTCGGCCTCCCCGTCGGCGTCCCCCTCCGCCTCGCCTTCGGCGTCGCCCTCCGCGTCGCCGTCGACGAGCCCCTCGCCGGGGAACAACCAGTACATCAACAACTTCATGACGATGTACAACAAGATCCACGACCCGGCCAACGGGTACTTCTCGCCCCAGGGCGTGCCGTACCACTCGGTCGAGACGCTGCTCGTGGAGGCTCCCGACCAGGGCCACGAGACGACGTCCGAGGCGTTCAGCTACTACCTGTGGCTGGAGGCGATGTACGGCAAGATCACCGGTGACTGGTCGAAGTTCAACACCGCGTGGACGACGATGGAGAAGTACATCATCCCGTCGCACGCCGACCAGCCCACCAACGACAAGTACGACGCCAGCAAGCCGGCGACGTACGCGGGTGAGTGGAACGACATCAGCCAGTACCCGTCGAGGCTCGACAACAGCGTCAGCGTCGGCAGCGACCCGATCGCGGGCGAGCTGAAGTCCGCCTACGGCACCTCCGACATCTACGGCATGCACTGGCTGCTGGACGTCGACAACGTCTACGGCTACGGGCGCTGCGGCGACGGCACCACCAAGCCGGCGTACATCAACACCTACCAGCGCGGGCCCGAGGAGTCGGTCTTCGAGACCATCCCGCAGCCGTCGTGCGACACCTTCAAGTTCGGCGGCCCGAACGGGTACCTCGACCTGTTCACCGGCGACAGCAGCTACGCCAAGCAGTGGAAGTACACCAACGCGCCGGACGCCGACGCCCGCGCCGTCCAGGCCGCCTACTGGGCGCTGACCTGGGCGACCGAGCAGGGCAAGCAGTCGCAGATCTCCACCGCGGTGGCCAACGCCGCGAAGATGGGCGACTACCTGCGCTACGCGATGTACGACAAGTACTTCAAGCAGCCGAACTGCACCAGCACCTCCTGCCCGGCGGGCACCGGCAAGAACGCGTCGAACTACCTGCTGTCCTGGTACTACGCCTGGGGCGGCGCGACCGACACGTCGGCCGGCTGGGCCTGGCGCATCGGCTCCAGCCACAACCACTCGGGCTACCAGAACCCGATGGCGGCCTGGGCGCTGTCGAACGTCAGCGCGCTGAAGCCCAAGGGCTCGACCGCGGTCACCGACTGGTCGACCAGCCTCACCCGCCAGCTGCAGTTCTACAAGTGGCTGCAGTCGGCCGAGGGCGGCATCGCCGGTGGCGCGACCAACAGCTGGGAGGGCCACTACGCCGCCCCGCCGTCGAGCCTGCCGAAGTTCTTCGGCATGGCCTACGACTGGCAGCCGGTCTACCACGACCCGCCGTCCAACCAGTGGTTCGGCTTCCAGGCCTGGTCGATGGAGCGCGTGGCGGAGTACTACTACGCCACGGGCAACGCCGATGCCAAGAGCATCCTCGACAAGTGGGTCGCCTGGGCGCTGTCCGGCACCACGATCAACTCCAACGGCACATTCCAGATCCCGTCGACGCTGCGGTGGACCGGCCAGCCGGACGCCAGCTTCAGCGGCTCGGGGATGCCGCCGGCCAACACCGGTCTGCACGTGACCATCCAGGACTACACCGACGACATCGGCGTGGCCGGTTCGTACGCCAAGACGCTGATGTTCTACGCGGCCAAGTCGGGCAACGCCCAGGCCAAGAGCACGGCCAAGGCGCTGCTCGACGGCATCTGGAAGAACAACCAGGACGCCAAGGGCGTGTCGGTCAACGAGACCAAGGCCGACTACAACCGCCTCGACGACCCGATCTACGTGCCCTCCGGCTGGAGCGGCAAGATGCCGAACGGCGACCCGATCAACAGCAACTCGACCTTCATCTCCATCCGGTCCTGGTACAAGAACGACCCGGACTGGCCGAAGGTCCAGTCGTACCTGAACGGCGGATCGGCGCCGGTCTTCCGCTATCACCGCTTCTGGGCGCAGACCGACGTGGCCACCGCGCTCGGACAGTACGGCCTGCTCTTCCCCAACGGCTGAGCACGCCCCGTAAGCCGGGGTGCGGTGTCGCCTGACCCTTCCCCGCCCCCCATGGACTGGGCCCCGGGGCACACGCCCGATTAAGCCGGGGCGGGGCGGCGCCTGCCCCGCCGCCGCGCCCCCGACCCCCCACCTATGTGAGGCACATCTCCATGCGGCGTACGTTCCCGGCACTGGCGGCGCTGATCATCTCCACCGCGGTCGTCCCTGCGGCGGTCCCCACCACGGCTTCCGCGGCCCCGGCGTTCAACTACGGCGAGGCGTTGCAGAAGTCGCTCTTCTTCTACGAGGCCCAGCAGTCCGGCAAGCTGCCGTCCACCAACCGCGTCACCTGGCGCGGCGACTCGGCGCTCAACGACGGCAAGGACGTGGGCGTGGACCTGACCGGCGGCTGGTACGACGCCGGCGACCACGTCAAGTTCGGCCTGCCGATGGCGTTCAGCGCGACGATGCTCGCGTGGGGCGCGGTGGACTACCGGGACGCCTACGCCTCGTCCGGGCAGCTCACCTACCTGCTCAACAGCCTGCGCTTCGTCAACGACTACTTCGTCAAGGCGCACCCCTCCCCCAACGTCCTGTACGGCCAGGTCGGCAGCGGCAACGCCGACCACGCCTGGTGGGGGGCGGCCGAGGTGCTGCCGATGAGCAGACCCTCGTACAAGATCGACTCCTCGTGCGGCGGATCCGACCTGGCCGGTGAGACGGCGGCCGCGATGGCGGCCTCCTCGATCGTCTTCCGGCCCACCGACCCGTCGTACGCCGACAAGCTCCTCACCCACGCCAAGCAGCTGTACACGTTCGCCGACACCGTGCGGGGCAAGTACAGCGACTGCATCACCGACGCGGCCAACTTCTACAAGTCCTGGAGCGGCTACAACGACGAGCTGGTGTGGGGCGCCATCTGGCTCTACCGCGCCACCCAGGACTCCTCCTACCTCGCCAAGGCCGAGTCGTACTACGCCAACCTCGGCACCGAGCCGCAGTCGACCACCAAGTCGTACAAGTGGACGATCGCCTGGGACGACAAGTCGTACGGCTCCTACGCGCTGCTGGCCAGGCTGACCGGAAAGCAGCAGTACGCCGACGACGCGAACCGGTGGCTCGACTGGTGGACGGTCGGCGTGAACGGGCAGAGGGTGAACTACTCCCCCGGCGGCCAGGCCGTGCTCGACTCGTGGGGCTCGCTCCGCTATGCCGCCAACACCGCGTTCGTCGCGCTCTACTACAGCGACGGGCTGACCGACGCCACCCGCAAGGCCCGCTACCACGACTTCGCCGTGCGGCAGATCAACTACGCGCTCGGCGACAACCCGCGCAAGTCGTCGTACGAGATCGGTTTCGGGACCAACCCGCCGCGCAACCCCCACCATAGGACCGCGCACGGCACCTGGACCAACAACCTGAACGGCGAGCCGGAGCAGAGCCGGCACATCCTGTACGGCGCGCTGGTCGGCGGCCCCAAGTCAGCCGACGACGCCTACACCGACAGCCGTGCCGACTACACGATGAACGAGGTCGCCACCGACTACAACGCCGGCTTCACCAGCGCGCTGGTGCGGCTGTACAAGGAGTACGGCGGTACGCCGCTGGCGAACTTCCCGGTCGCGGAGACCCCCGACGGCCCGGAGATCTACCTTCAGGCGGCGCTCAACGCCACCGGCCAGAACTTCACCGAGATCAAGACGCTGGTCTACAACCACTCGGCCTGGCCCGCCCGTGCGCTGACCGACGGTTCGTTCCGCTACTACTTCACCCTCGACGGCGACACCACGCCGAGCCAGATCACGCTGACGGCCAACTACAACCAGTGCAAGCCGCCGACCGGCCCGACGCAGTTCTCCGGCAAGGTCTACTACGTCACGATCGACTGCTCCGGCCAGGTCATCGCGCCGCAGGGGCAGTCGGAGTCGCGGCGTGAGGTGCAGTTCCGCATCGCCAGCTCCGGTTCGTGGGACCCGTCGAACGACTGGTCGTACACCGGGGTGTCCACCACGCCGTCCACGCCGGTGACGGTGCAGAACATGACGCTGTACTCGGGATCGACCAAGATCTGGGGCAACGCGCCCGGGACCGAGCCGTCCCCGTCGCCCAGCCCCTCGGTCTCGCCGTCCCCGTCTCCCTCGGCCAGCCCCTCCGTCTCGCCGTCCCCGTCGCCGACGCCGACGTGCCCGCCGGCGAACAGCGGCAGCCCGTGTGACCCGCCGTTGTCGCCGTCTCCGTCGCCCAGCCCGACGGTGTACGGCAAGGCCTGCACCGCCACGTACAAGGTCACCAACTCGTGGCAGGGCGGCTTCCAGGCGGACGTCACCGTACGCAACTCCGGCACCTCTGCCGTCTCCGGCTGGACGGTGGCCTGGTCGTTCCCGAACGGCCAGACCGTCTCCCAGCTGTGGAGCGGCACCGTCAGCCAGAGCGGGTCGAACGTCACGGTGAAGAACCTGTCCTGGAACGGCAGCCTGAGCCCCGGCGCCACCACGAGCTTCGGCTTCACCGGCACCGGCTCGGGCACCGCTCCCTCCACCGTCACCTGCACCCCCGCGTAGCCCGCGCTCCCGGGCTCGCCCGAGTCGCCCGCCTTCCCCAGACGGACCCCTCTCTGGGGAAGGCGGGCATCCACGTCAGTGCCGAGAAAGGGTGAGATCGATGATCAGACGGACGATCGCCACGGCAGCCCTGGTCCTGGCGGCCGCGGGACTCACGGCCGCCCCGGCGGCCGCGGACTCGATCGGCTGCGAAGCGAGCTACACGATCACCAGCGTATGGCCCGGCACCCGGGACGCCGCCGTGCTCGGGCAGGTCACCGTGACCAACACCGGGTCGTCCGCGATCAAGGGCTGGCGTGTGTCGTGGCGCTTCACCGACGGCAGCGTCATCACGCAGGTGTGGGGGGCCGTGCCTCTCCCGGTGATCGGCGTCGTGGGCATGTACGCGTTCGGCAACGAGAGCTACAACGGCGACCTGCCGATCGGCGGCTCGACCGTCTTCGGCTTCACCGCCCGCCTGGGCGGCGGCAAGGCCCCCGACGTGACCTGCACGCCCGTCTGACCGGCACGCCCGTCTGACCGGCGGGACCGCGACAGGCGCGACCAGACACGGACGATCCCCCGGGACACACTCCCGGGGGATCGTCGTCTTCCGTTATACGAACTGGACGCGACCGTACATGTCACGCCGTGACTTACCGGATCACCAGGCCTCCGGAGGCAGGTTCACGTCGCCGACACGGTCGTAGATGACGGTCTCGTCCGCCAGCCTGACGACCACAACGCGGCGGGCGAGTCCCGCTCTCTCCAGCGCCTTCGCCGACTCCACGGCGTTCTTCGCGTAGTGGTAACGGTCACGGCTACCGGTGAACGGGCTCTCCCTGTCGCACCTGACCTCGTAGCGGTCATCCGGCCATGGGTGGGTAAGCCCGTCAGCAGTGCGGCGCTCGGTAGCAGTCGCGGTCATTGCACACCTCTCTTGTCGCGGAGGGACCTCCGCTCAGAAAGACCCCCCTGCCCCCCCAACGACTAAGTATTCCTCATATGCAACATTTGTTTCACAGCACCCCCTCGACAGCACCCTCTCGAATGGGGTCGAGGTCAGGAGCCCGTCCGGCGCTGCTTGCCCGCGGGCAGGAACAGGGCGGGGACCACGGTGACCGCGACGACCGCCAGAATCACCCAGAACGCCGTGGGGAATCCCGAGCCCAGGTTCGCGACGCCGGGGACGGTGGACCACCCCAGCACCACCGCGATCAGCGCCGTCCCCGCCGCGCCGCCGGCCTGCGCACCCATCGCGTCGGCCGTCGACGCCGCCGGAACCCGCGTCTCGGGCAGTGAGTGGTAGAGGCCCGTCATCAGAGGCGTGCCGACGAACGCGAGCCCGACGCCGCGGACGAACAATGCCGCGACCAGCAGCGGCGCCGAGTTCACGACCGCCGGGGCGAGCGCGAGAGGAAGCGTGCCCGCCGCGACCAGGGCGAGGCCGACGAGAACCGGCAGGCGCGAGGTGCGCGAGACGTCGGCGAGCCGCCCGGCCGGGAGCACCGCGACGATCGTGCCCACCCCCTGCGCGGCGAACAACCACCCGGCCTGCAGCGGCGACAGGCCGCCGACGGTCTGGAGGTACAGCGGCACCAGGAACACCGCGGCGAAGAGCGCGACGTGGTGGAGCAGCGACGCGGAGGCCGAGGCGGCGAACGCACGGTCGCGGAACAGGCGCGGGTCCACCACCCGGGGCCCGGCGGATCGGGCCGCCCACCCCGCGAGCGCCGCCCGGTCGGGGGCGAAGGGAAGGAGCACGGCCGACAGAATGCTCGTCAGCAGCAGCAGGGGGATGGTGAGGAAGAAGATCCACCGCCACGACAACACGTCGACGACCGCTCCCGCGACGACCGGCCCGGCGATGGGCGCCGCCTGTACGGCTACCGCCATCAGGGCCACCGCCCGGCCGCGCCGCTCGCGGCCGGCGACCTCGAGGACGAGGATGCGGGTCAGCGGGAAGACCATCCCGGCGCCGAGTCCCTGAAACACGCGGAAGGCGACGAGGGCGCCGAACGACCAGGCCAGCCCGCACAGGGCCGAGCCGACCAGCGACAGGACGAGTGCGGTGATCCACACCGCCGCCGCCCCGAACCGCTGGGCCAGCCGCCCCGTCACTGGGATGGCCACCGTCGCGGCCAGCAGGTAGGCGGTGATCGCCCACTGCGCGTCCGCGTACGACGCGCCGAATTCCATGGAGAGTGTGGGCACGGCCGTCCCCATCATGGTGCCGTCCAGAAGCACCATGAACCCGCCCAGCGCCGGCACCGCCGCGACGATCAGCGGCGGGGCGTCGAGCACCCGGGACGCGGGCCGTGCGCCGGCGGCGGCCGGGGGCGCGGAGGACAGCGGCAGCGTGCGCGGCGGGGCGTCGGAGGGCCGCGACCCGTCGTACGGCGGCGGAGCGGCGCCGGGACCGGGGCGAGCGGCGGGATGGGCGGCTGCGCGGGCGCCTTCCGCGAGCAGGGTGTCGGCGGGGTGGCCGGCGCCGAGGAGGCTCAGCAGGATCTGCCGGGCGGTGGGGCGGCGGGCGGGGTCCTTGGCCAGGCAGGCGGTGAGGATCTCCCGCAGCGGCCCGGTCAGGGCGCCGGCCGAAGGCCCGAGGTCGGGGTCGGCGTGCAGGATGCGGTTCATGACCGCGGGGATGGAGTCCTGCCCGAAGGGAGTGGTCCCGGTGGCGGCGTGGGCGATCGTGCAGGCCCAGGCGAAGACGTCGGCGGCGGGTCCGACCGCCTGCCCGGCGATCTGCTCCGGGGCCATGTAGGCGGGGGTGCCCACGACCGCGCTGGACATGGTGCCAGTGGCGTCAAGCGCCCGCGCGATCCCGAAGTCGATCACCCGGGGCCCGTCAGGGCCCATGATCACGTTGCCCGGCTTGAAATCCCGGTGCACCACACCGGCCTCGTGGATCGCCGCCAGCGCGGTCACCGTCGCGATCGCCAGCCGCTCCAGCGCGCCGCCCGTCACGGGCCCGCCCGAAGCGATCACCTCGCCCAGCGACGGCCCCGCCACGAACTCCGACACGATGTAGGGACGATCCCCTGCCACGTCGGCGTCCAGCACCCGCGCCGTGCAGAACACCGCCACCCTGCGCGCGTGGTCGAGCTCGGCCGCGAACCGCGCCCGCGCCCGGTCGTCCCCGGCGAACCGCGCGTGCAGCAGTTTCACCGCCACCGGCTCGCCGCCCGGGGCCAGGCCCTGGTACACGGTCCCCTGGCCGCCCTCGCCGAGCAGGCCGACCAGCCGGTAGAGGCCCACCTGCCGCGGATCGTCGGCACGAAGCGCCCGTAACCCCGCCATGTCCCCTCCCGTATCGGACGTGACATTACCGGAACCGATCACCACCGGTCAGGATCAATCGAGAAGCGCCTTGTCCCACGCCACAGGGCCGGCGGGCAGCACGACGCGGAACGCCGTACGGCCGGGACGGCTCTCGACGTCGACGGTGCCGCCGTGCGCGGCCACCACCGCCTTGACGATCGCGAGCCCCAGGCCGCTGCCGCCCGAGGCCCGGGTGCGGGCCCTGTCGGCGCGGACGAACCGCTCGAAGATCTCGCCCTGCAGGTCCTCGGGGATGCCGGGGCCGTCGTCGGTCACGGTCAGCTCCGCCTTGTCCGGGCCGGGCACGCGCAAGGCCACGGTCACCGTGGTGCCGGGCGGGGTGTGCGCGCGGGCGTTGCCCAGCAGGTTGGCCACCACCTGATGGAGCCGGTCGGGGTCCCCCGGCACGGTGACCGGCTCCTCGGGCAGGTCGAGCCTCCAGCGGTGGTCGGGCCCGTAGGCGCGGGCGTCGCCGGTGGCGTCGATGGCCAGGCGGGTCAGGTCGACCTCCTCGCGCGCCAGCGGGCGGCCGGCGTCGAGCCGGGTCAGCAGCAGCAGGTCGTCCACGAGCGTGCCCATGCGGGCCGACTCGGCGTCGATGCGTTCCAGGGCGTGCCGTACGGCGCCGGGGACGGCCTCCTCGTCGCGCCGGGCGAGCTGGACGTGGGCGCGGACGGTGGCGAGCGGGGTGCGCAGTTCATGGCTGGCGTCGGCGGCGAAGGTGCGCATCCGCTGCTCGCTGGCGTGACGGTGGACAAGGGCCCGACCCACGTGGCCGAGCATGCGGTTGAACGCCTCCCCCACCTGGCCGATCTCGGTGCGGGGGTCCTCGTCGGGCACCCCCTCCGGCAGCGCCACCTCGCCGTCGGCGAGCGGCAGGCGGGCCACGCGCCGGGCCGTGGCCGCGACCCGGTCCAGCGGGCGCAGCGACAGCCTCACCCAGACGGCCCCGGCGATCCCGGTCACGAGCACGACGACGGCGAACACCCCGATCTCGGCGATCTGCAGGCGCTGCACGGTGGTGCGCACGTCGTCCAGCGGCAGGCCGGTGACGAGAAGATCCCCGTCGGGATCGCGGAGGCCCATCACCCGGTAGTCGCCGAGGCCGCCGGAGGACAGCTCCACCGTGTGCCCGAGCCCGTCGGGCGGGACGGCCGACAACGCCTTCTGGTCCGCCGCCGACAGGACCGGGTCGGCCCGCCCCACCACCGCGGCGCCCACCTCTCCGTCCCGGACGAACGCGCCCAGCGTGCCGGTCGCCTGCCCGCGCGAGTCCCCGCGCTCGCCGTACGGATTGCGCGGATACCCGTGCTCGTGCTCCTCGTGGACCAGGCTCGCCGCGAACCGCCCGGCCGTCACGGACAGCTGCTGGTCCAGACGTTCGACCATGAACCGTTCGAGCAGGAGGGACGAGGCCGCTCCGGCCGCGGCACAGGCGAGCACGAGCAGCACCAGCGTGCCCACCACCAGGCGGGCCCGCAGCGTCGTCGGCGCCAGGCGTAGGAGGCGGCGCCGGAGCGGCCGGCCTGTCACGGTGGCCCGGTCACGGCCGCAGGACGTATCCCACGCCCCGCACCGTGTGGATCAGCGGCCTGCGGCCGGCGTCGATCTTCTTGCGCAGGTAGCTGATGTACAGCTCGACCACGTGCGCCTGCCCGCCGAAGTCGTACGACCAGACGCGGTCGAGGATCTGCGCCTTGCTCAGCACCCGGCGGGGGTTGCGCATGAGGAAGCGCAGCAACTCGAACTCGGTCGGCGTGAGCTCGACCAGCTCACCGTCCCGGGTCACCTCGCGGGCGTCCTCGTCCATCACCAGGTCGCCCACCACCAGCCGGTCGCCCTCGGCGGTGCGCGCCATGCCGGCGCGGCGCAGCAGCCCGCGCAGCCGGGCGAGCACCTCCTCCAGGCTGAACGGTTTGGTCACGTAGTCGTCCCCGCCCGCCGTGATGCCCGCGATGCGGTCCTCCACCGCGTCGCGCGCGGTCAGGAACAGCACGCACACGTCCGGGGCCTCGGCACGCAGACGGCGCAGCACCTCCAGCCCGTCGAAGTCGGGCAGCATCACGTCCAGCAGCACCGCGTCGGGCTGGAACTCCCGTGCCTCCTGCACGGCCGACGTCCCGTCGCCCGCCGTACGCACCTCCCATCCCTCGTACTTCAGCACCGCGCCGAGGACCTCGACGAGGTCCGGTTCGTCGTCGACCACGAGGACGCGTACGGGGTTTCCGTCGGGGCGGACCAGTCCGGGCTGGTCGTTCGAAGTCTTACGCATGATGGTTACAGGGTCCTCCCCGCTCACCGGGCACACCCTGTGAGCCGCCTCAGAGAATCCTATGAATGGTCCGCAGATGCCCCGGTTCATAGGAAAACAAGAGGTTCGGTTGGCACGGTGGGTCGCGTGATGACGACGAGGAGACATCCGTGACCACGACATTCCCGGGGACAGCGGTGACGACCGGGCACGCTCGTCCGCAACGACGGAGCGTGCGCGCCCGCCCCGAGGCCGTCCTGGCGCTCATCGCCGCGGGCGTGGTCGCGGTCATCGGCATGTGGTGGGCGAACACGCCCGGCGTCGGGGGCTTCGACGACTGGCTGACGAACGCGGGGCGCATCACCGGGCTGCTCGCCGGATACGCGATCGCCGTGCTGCTGGCGCTGATGGCCCGGGTGCCCGCGCTGGAACGCGGCGTCGGCTCCGACCGGCTCGCCCGGTGGCACTCGATGGGCGGCCGCTACGTCGTGGGCCTGGCGGTGGCGCACATGCTGCTGATCATCTGGGGCTACGCGCTGACCGACCGCACCGACGTGGTGAGCGAGACGGTGACGCTGAACCTCACCTATCCCGACGTGCTGAAGGCCACCGTCGCACTGCTGCTCCTGGTGGGCGTCGGTGTCGTCTCCGCCCGGAAGATCCGCCCGAAGCTGCGCTACGAGACGTGGTTCCACCTGCACTTCTACACCTACCTGGCGGCGTGGCTGGCCTTCGGGCACCAGCTCGCCACGGGCGCGGAGTTCGCCGTGGCCCCGGTCGCCCGCACGTCCTGGTACGCCCTCTACTGGGGTGTCGCGGCGCTGATCGTGTGGTATCGCTTCCTCACGCCCGTACGGCTGGCCGTACGGCACCGCCTGAGGGTCTCCCGGGTGGTGCCGGAGGCTCCGGGGGTCGTCTCCGTGTACGTCACCGGGCGGCGCCTGGACCGGTTGCGGGCCGAGCCCGGCCAGTTCTTCCGCTGGCGGTTCCTGACCAGGGACCTGTGGTGGTCCCCCAACCCGTACTCGCTGTCCGCCCCGCCCGGCGCGAGCGAGATGCGGATCACGGTGAAGGACCTGGGCGACCAGAGCCGCTCTCTCGCCGGCCTGCGGCCCGGCACCCGGGTGCTCGCCGAGGGGCCGTACGGCGCGTTCACCGCGAGCGGGCGCCGGGCGCGCAAGGTGCTGCTGGTCGCGGGCGGCGTCGGCATCACGCCGCTGCGCGCGCTGTTCGAGTCGGTGCCGGCCGCCCCCGGCGACCTGACCCTCCTCTACCGCGCGCGCGACGAACGGGACCTGGTGTTCCGCGCCGAGCTCGAGGAGATCGCCACGGCGCGCGGCGCGACCCTGCACTACTGCGTCGGCCCCCGGGCCGTGATCGGCGACCCGTTCACGCCCGCGACGCTCGTCGGGCTGGTGCCCGGCCTGCCCGGCCACGAGGCGTACGTGTGCGGGCCGGCCGAGATGACGAGCGCCGTCACCGCCGCCCTGCGGGCCGCCGGGATGCCGAAGCGCCGCATCCACCACGAATCGTTCGAGTTCTGATCACCCTGGATGGGAGTTCCATGCGCAGAGCCATTCTGGCCGTGCTCGCGACCGCCGTCGGTCTCGTGCTGCTGCTGTCCTTCAAACCGCACGAGGTGACCTCGCTGGCCGAGCGTCCGGCCGCCGTCACCCAGGGCGGGGACTCCGGCGACGGCGACCGCGTCCCCGGTGAGGAGGGAGCCGGGCAGGGCCCGGGCGACGGATTCTTCGGCCACGGCCACGACGAGTTCGGCGGCGGGAACGGGGACCGCTTCGGCGAGGGCTCCCCGGACTCCTCGGGTTCCTCGGGTTCCGGGTCGGCGTGGACCGGGCAGGGCGCCACCGCGGGCGCCACCAGCGGCGAGAAGACCGTCACCGGCGACTCCGCCGACACCCGCTGGGGACCTGTGCAGGTGCAGATCGTGATCTCCGGCGGGAAGCTGGCCGGGATCAAGGTGCCGGTGGCTCCCGCGAACAACCGCCGCGACCTCGAGATCAACAACGAGGCGCTGCCGATCCTGAACGAGGAGGCGCTGTCGGCGCAGTCCGCCCAGATCGACACGGTCTCCGGCGCCACCTACACCAGCGACGGGTACATCCGCTCCCTGCAGAGCGCGCTCGACAAGGCCGGCCTTTGACCCGCCACGTCGAGCACGTGATGGGCACCGTCTTCTCCTTCGACGTACGCCGCTCCGACGGACGCCACGCCGACGCCGAGCCGTGTGTCGCGGAGGCGGTGGCCTGGCTGCACCACGTCGACGAGGTCTTCTCGACCTACAAGCCGGACAGCCCGGTCAGCCGGCTGGGCCGGGGCGAGATCACCCTGGCCGACTGCCCGCCTGAGGTGGCCGACATCCTCCGCATGTGCGAATCGGTGAGCGACCGGTCGCACGGATACTTCACCGCCTACCCCGGGGGCCGGCTCGACCCTTCGGCCATCGTCAAGGGATGGGCGGTCGAACGGGCCTCCGCCATGCTGCGCGAGGCGGGCGTGCCGGACCACTGCGTGAACGGCGGCGGGGACGTGCGGCTGTCCGGCTCGGCGGGCCCCGGCCGTTCCTGGCGGGTCGGCGTCGCCCACCCGCTCCGCCCGGGAGACCTGGCCGCCGTGGTGTCGGGCAACGACCTCGCCGTCGCCACCTCGGGCACCGCGGAGCGCGGGGCGCACGTCGTCGACCCTCACACCGGCAGGCCCGCGACCGCGCTGGCCTCGGTGACGGTCGTCGGGCCGGACCTCGCCCTGGCCGACGCGTACGCCACCGGCGCCTTCGCCATGGGCGGTGCCGCCCGGGAGTGGGTGGAGGAACTGGACGGCTACGAGGCCTTCGCCGTCACCGCCGCCGGCGCCACCTGGCGGACGTCCGGCCTCTGACGGGACGACGCGCGGGTTCTGCCCGGTGGCGGCCGCCGCCCTCACCCGCCCTCAGGACGCGAGGGCGTGCCTGAGGCGTGTGGCGGCGGCCATGGCCGGCCACAGGCGGGTGGCCAGGTTCCGGGCGAGGATGCCGCCTCGCGTCGCGGGGACCAGGAGGGCCGACGCCTGCGCGACGTTGCGCTGCTTGGGGTCCACCAGGCGCCGGTGCGCGGCCTCGTACGCGCGGAAGGCCGCCCCGGGGTCGCCGGAGTGGGCGGCCAGTGCCTCGGCGAGGGTGAACGCCCCCGCCATGGCCAGGGTGGAGCCGTCCCCGAACAGCGACACGCAGGAGGCGGCGTCGCCGAGGAGCGCGACGCGGCCCTTCCACCAGCGGGGCAGGCGCACCTGGCTGACGGAGTCGAAGTAGAGGTCGTCGGCGGCGCGTACGCGTTCGAGAAGTTCCGGCGCCCGCCAGGACACGTCCGCGAAGGCGTCGGTCAGCATCCGCTTGTGCTGCTCGGTGTCGCGGTGGTCGAAGCCGGGCTCCTCGGGGCTCCGGTAGAGGAAGAACGCGACCGCGGGCCTGGGATTGACGGCGATCGCCTTGCCGGGCGTGTTGTGCATGAGGATGTCCCGGCCGGCCCCGGCCGCTCCGTCGCCGAGCGGCATCGTCGCGACGTACAGCCCCATGTGGCGCACGAGCCCGCTCTGCGGCGTCCCCGTCTCCTGGCCGAACGTGAGGCGCCGCGTCACCGAGTGCAGGCCGTCGGCCCCGATCACCAGATCGAAGCGGCGAGGGGCGGCGCGTTCGAAGGTGACGTCCACCCCGTGCTCGTCCTGGCCGAGCGCCGTGACGGAGTCGTCGAAGAGGAACTCGGCGTGGTCGCGGCTCGCCTCGTAGAGGATCGACGCGAGGTCGCCGCGCGGCACCTCGACCTCGTCCGGCCGCTGCACCGCGCGCATGTCCATCCGGCCGGCCTGTCTGCCCGCCGCGTCGACGAAGCTGACCCCGGTCGTGCCGGTGGCGGCCCGGCGCAGCCGGGGCATGACGCCCATCCGTTCCGCGACCGTGACGGCCGGCCCTCTGACGTCCACCGGGTTGCCGCTGGACCGGGGCTTCCCCCCGCGTTCCACGACCGTGACCCGGAATCCGTGCCCGGCCAGCCAGTAGGCCAGCGTCGGCCCCGCGATCCCGGCCCCCGAGATCAACACTGTGCTCATGACGTACCCCCTAACCGGAAGATTTTCCTCCGCATAAACGACGGTATCCTAACCGGAGGAAAATCGTCCAGATCCCGCTCGAAGAGAGGTGGCAGTGGAGAAGGGGCTGCGCGCCGACGCGCGCCGCAACCGGGACCTGATCGTCGCCGCGGCCCAGGAGCTGTTCCTGGAGCAGGGCGTCGACGTGCCGCTGGAGGAGGTCGCCCGCCGGGCCGGCGTGGGCGTCGGCACGCTCTACCGCCGCTTCCCGGACCGGGACGCGCTGCTCCGGGCGGTCGGCGAGGAGAGCCTGCGCCGCCTGGTGGACCTGGCGGAGACGGCCTGGCGCGAGGAACCGGACGCCTGGCACGCGCTGTGCCGTTTCCTGCGCGGCTCGGTCGCCCTGCGGCTGGGCGTGCTGCCGGCGAAGCTCGAACCGCACCTGCATCAGCGGATGCGCGTCGGCCCCGACCTCCACGAGATGCGGCAGCGGGTGATCGCCACCGTCCTGCGGATGATCGAACGGGCGCAGGCGGACGGCGCGCTGCGCGCCGACGTCGGCCCCGGCGACATCGCCGTCCTGATGACCCTGAACGTCTACACGCCACCGGCCCTGCCCGGCGAGCCGGCCATGGCGCGCGTGGTGGAGATCATGCTGGACGGCCTGCGCGCCGACCGGGGATCGCCCCTCCCCGGAACTCCGCTCGACGGCGACGATCTGCGCCGCTACACCGCCGTACGGATCCCGCCCACCGAGTGACGCTCGGGGGGACGCCTCCTCCGGAAGGGAATGCCGCGCGATCATGCGGCGCATCATCACGGCGTGGCGAGCGAGACGGCGCGGATGTTCGCCTCCGACTTCGCCGGAACTGTCGAAGGTGTCCCGCAAGCGCGGCATCCTGCCGAAGACGGTCAGACGCGGCCTCGGCGGCCTTTCGGGGCCTTGGCGGTGTGCTGCGCGTCGGATTCACCGCCTCATGGTCCGGTGCCCTCATCGTGCGGGCGTCGGAGGCGTTCAACCAGCGCCATCCCCGATTCACCGTCGAGCTGCAGGAAGTGACGTACGACCAGGCCATCGCGGCGTTGCAGAGTGGGGACATCGACCTTCTGGTCGCCGAGCCTCCCGTCGAAGATCCGGCCATCACCGTGGGCCCCGTCCTGTTCTCCGAACCCCGCGCCCTCGTCGTGCCCGCCGACCACCCCTTGGCGACACAGGAAACGGTGTCGCCGGAGGACCTTTCGGTCCTGCCGCTGATCACGGCTGCCGGGGTGTCCCGCGCCTGGCGCGACGCCTTCTTCCCCTGCCGCACCCCCCAGGGCCGCCTCATCCGGCACGGGCGCCGCCGGAACGGGGAGGGCCGGCCAGCGGCATGTCTTACGCCTCGGTGTCCCCGTGCCCGCCCCGCGGCAGGGTCAGTGTCGTGCCCGCCGTCAGGACGAGCCCGGCCGCCGCGAGCAGCATGCTCCATCGCATTCCGGCGAGGAACGTGTCCGCCCCCGCCAGCAGCGCCCCGAAGACTGCCACCGCGATCGCTCCGCCGACCTGGCGGCCGGTGTTGAGCACGGCGGAGGCGGTGCCCGCCCGGTCCGCGGGCACCGCGTCGAGGAGCATCGCGGTCAGCGCCGGCACCGTCAGCGCCCCGCCGAGGCCGACCGGCACCATCAGCGCCGCCACCGCCCACACGTTGGTGTGCGCGCCGACGGTGAGCAGCGCCACCAGCCCGGCCACCCCGATCAGCTGTCCCGCCACCATGGGCACTCGCGGGCCGAACCGCCCGGCCAGCTTCGCCGAGGCGAGGTTCACCAGGGCGACCAGTGCCGTCATCGGTATGAACATCAGGCCCGCGTGCAGAGCCGTCTGCCCGCGCTCCTGCTGCAAGTACAGGCTGAAGACGAACACCCCGCCGTAGTAGGCGGCATTGAGCATGAAGCCGACCACCATGGACACCGCCACCACCCGCGAGCGGAACAGCGGCAGCGGGAGCATCGGGTGCGCGTTCCTGGCCTGCGCGATGAGGAAGGCGACTGCCGCGGCCACGGCCACCAGCAGCGACACCACCACGAGCGGCCGGCCGAAGCCCTTGTCGCCGCCCTCGATCACGCCGTAGGTCAGCGCGCCCATCGCGACCACCGCCGTCACCTGCCCGGCCACGTCCAGTCGGGCGGGCAGCCGCGGGGAGGCCGGCACGCGCGAGAGCAGGGCGAGCGCCAGCAGACCTGCGGGGAGGTTGACGAAGAAGATCCACCGCCAGCCCACGGAGGCAGTGAGTGCTCCGCCGAGCACCGGCCCGGCCGCCACCGCGGCCGCGCCGCCCACGGTCCAGATGGCGATCGCCCTCGCCCGCTTCGCCTGGTCCGGGAAGCCCTGCCGGACCAGCGCCAGCGACGCCGGCATCATCACGGCCGCCGCGCCCCCCTGCACCAGCCGCGCCGCTACCAGCACGCCGAGGTTGGGCGCGAGCCCGCACGCGGCCGAGGTCAGCGCGAAGAGCACCAGCCCGCCGCCGTACGCCTGTCGGGCCCCGATGCGGTCGGAGAGGGCGCCTGCGGAGAGCATCAGGGCGGCGAATATCAGCGTGTATCCGTCCACCACCCACTGCAGGCCCGACATCCCGCCGCCGAGGCCGCGGCCGATGTCGGGCAGCGCGACAGTGACGATGAGCGCGTCCAACGAGATGAGGAAGAAGCCCAGCAGAGCGGCTCCCAGGACCACAGGGGATCCGCCGCGCGCCGCCTCCGGCGCGGCGCCCGCGGTGGCCTCGGCGCCGGCGGCCGGGGAGGACTTGAGCAGGGGTTTCACCAAGGCACTCCTGAGACGTTCGTGTAGATGTGCAACCGAGATCGGAGGTCAGGGGCGACCGCTGACATGTCGGCTGGCAGCGGGAGCACCCTGGCGCGGTGAAGTGAGGGGACCCGGACGGCGCGGGCCCCGCCGCCCGACGTGAGGCGTGGGCAGCGGGCTGCCTGTGCCGGCAGGTCCTTGTTGCCGTCACCCCACGTCGCCGTCATCACCACGGAGTTGATCAGCCATCGACCGCCGGTCCGTGCCGATTCCCAGCGGTAGTCGCCGCCGAGTGTCCACAGCGGAGCCCCATGGGGGGTGGTGAGGCGGTGGGTGGCCTGGAAGGAGGCGGTGCACACGGCACGGTCCCCTTCGACTTCGACCAGGTGGTTGGCGATCAGGTGCTGGGTGGCGTCATAGCCGCCGAGCGTCGCCGACCAGGCATCGACGATCTCCTGAGGAGTGAGCCGGACCGGTTCGCCGCCGTTGAGGCTGGTGTAGTCGAGGAGCACATCGTCGGCGAACAACCTGCGCAGGGACCCCCATTCCCGGCGGTCCGCGTGAACGGCCATCCGGGTGCAGGTTTCCGCGACCTCGATCCTGGTCTCGGCCGGGGACGGCGCGGCGGCCTCGAAGGACTCGGACATGGCGAAGGGACTCCTGTCGGGGCGACGAAGTAGGTGTGGGTGCGAGGTGTTCACAGCGTGCGGGCGAAGTGCTCGGCCGCCGCGTCCACGGCGAAGTCGACCTGGGGTGACTGGTCGTAGAAGTCGAACTGAGTGCCCTCGGTCCACAGGAAGTGCCTGGGCCCTGCGAGGTTGTCGTGGAAGCGGCGGGCGCCGTCCGGGATGGCGGCCGGGCCAGTCGCTCGGCGTACCGGTCGGCCATCTGTTCCTTGACGCTGGTCCAGGTTCCGGCGACCACGACACCCGCCACCGGGGCGGCGTCGTCAGTGCCCGCGGCATCGGGCAGAAAGAGGTGACCGGCGAGCTTCGCCGCATCACCGGCGAAGGTCACCTGTTCACGTAGGGGCATGTCGGGACTCCTCCAGAGCAGGAAGGGGTGCGGCCAGGCCGACGATCGACCGCCGCGCGACGGGCAGCTGAGCAGGCCGCATTCGATGGACGAGCAGCATCTCCTGCGCGCCCCCCGACACGCTGGCAGCTACCGCTCCGGCCCGACAACGCCCAATGTCTCAAGACACGTTTAGCGCGGCTAAACAGCCTCGGCCGGGCTTCGGCGCTCGCCCGCGCCGAACCACAGCTCGGCATGCCTTTCCGCGCGGCTGGACCGTCGAGGTCGCCGCTTCCTGGGGCAACGTGGTCGGATTCACGGGCTACACCACCATGCCCGAGCGGGGCCGCGGCGCCTGATGCGGTTCCGCTCCGGCCATGCGAGGGCGGAGCGTTGTCCACAGGCGCGGCGGGAGCGGATCGGGAGCCCCGTTTCCGCTGCTAGCGTTCCGGATGGCGGGAGGAGACGGCGTGCTCGTGATACACGTGGCCTGCGACAGCGGGCGGCTCGCACTCCGGGCGAAGGAGACGGCGTGCTCGTGATCCACGCCGCCTGGAACGGCGGGAAACTCGTGCTCTGGGCGGAGGAGACGGCCGGCGCGGAGCCGGTGGCCTCCCGCGCCGAGGTGCGCCCCCACCCCTTCGCCGCCCCCGCGACCACCCTCGCCGCCGAGCTGTCGCGCTGGGGGGACGCCGCGGCCGAGGCGGCAGGCAAGGCCGTGTCCGGCGAGGCGGTGCTGCTGCTGCCGAGTTCGGCGACGAGTCCCCTTCCCTCGCCGGAGACCGGTCTGCGAATCACCGCGCGGCGCCCGAGGATCAGTCCGTGGCGGGTGCCCGCGCTGCTGGTCGAGCCGGGGCCCGCGCTGCGGCTGCTGACGGGGGCGTTCGAGCCGCCGCCCGCCGCCGGGCCGTCCCTGCGCTATCTCGCGATCGTCGCCGCCCACGCCCGCGACCTGGTGCGGCGCGGCCGGGTGCTGCCCCAGCTCGTCGCGGAGGACGGCGGCTACGCGGCACGCTGGCGGCCGGTGTTGACCGGCGCGCACGCCGACCGCGTCCGCGAACTCGCCGCCGCCATGCCGCCGGTCTGCCGTGCCGTGGGCGAGGAGCGGCCGTCCGCCCATGTGCTGATCGAGGCGCTTGCGGGTCTCGCCGACGCCGCCGTACGGCAGGCGCTGCCGGAGCGCCTGCTCGGCGGGCACCGTCCCGGGTCGCGCAGCCCCCTGGCCGACCGGTGGACGGTGGCGCTCACCGGGGACACGGCGGCCCTTCCCGGCGCGCGCCGGGAGGAGGCGGAGGCGCTGGCCCGGCCGCTGGAGGACTGGTTCAGGGCGGCCCACCAGCTCGACGGCCCGGTCAAGGTGTGCTTCCGCCTCGTCGAGCCCCTCCTGGCCGAGGAGCAGCCGGGCCACGAGGCGACCGCGAGCCCGGGGGCGGCAGACGACGCCGCGGCCCAGGCGGAGCCGCTAGCCCGGGCAGACATCAGGACCCAGGCGGGCACCACGGCCGCTGCGGATACCGCATCGCACAGGGACGCCGCGGCCGGAGCGGGCGCGGCGGGCTGGCGGGTCGAGTTCGCCCTCCAGTCTGCCGAGGACCCGAGCCTCTACGTGCCCGCTCCCCTCGTCTGGGCGGGCGAGACCGTGCCCGGCCTGCCCGGGCGGCCGGACGAGACGCTGCTCGCCGGCCTGGGCCGGGCGGCCCGTCTCTACCCGAGGATCGACGAGGCGCTCCGGGAGGCCCGGCCGGCGCACGTCGGTCTCGACGTGGAGGGGGCCTTCCACTTTCTCCGGCACGCCGCGCCCCTCCTCCAGTCGGCCGGGTTCGGTGTGCAGCTGCCCGCGTGGGCGGGCCGCGCCCGGCTCGGCCTGAAGCTCACCGCACGGTCCCGCTCCGGGCCGGGCGCCGCCGCCGACCAGGGGTTCGGGCTGGCGCAGCTCGTGGACTTCCGGGCCGAGCTGGCCGTCGGCGACGAGACGATCAGCGAGGCGGAGCTGGCCGAGCTGGCCCGGCTCAAGGTGCCGCTGGTCCGGCTGCGCGGGCAGTGGGTCGAGCTGGACGCCCGGCAGCTCGGGGCCGCGCTGAAGGCGGTGGAGCGCCGCGGTTCGGGACAGATGACGATCGGCGAGGTCATCCAGGAGGTGGTCCACGGCGGGGACGACGAGCTTCCGCTCGTGGAGGTGGACGCCGACGGCCTGCTCGGCGACCTGCTGTCCGGCGAGGCCGACCGCCGTCTCGAACCCGTCGCGACCCCGGCCGCCTTCCACGGCACGCTGCGGCCCTACCAGGAGCGGGGCCTTGCCTGGCTCAGCTTCATGTCCCAGATCGGACTCGGCGGCATCCTCGCGGACGACATGGGCTTGGGCAAAACCGCCCAGACGCTTTCACTCCTAATGAAAGAGCGCGAGTCGGGCGAGCGGGCCGGGGCGACGCTGCTGGTGTGCCCGATGTCGCTGCTCAGCAACTGGCAGAAGGAGGCCGCCCGCTTCGCGCCCTC
The DNA here is from genome assembly GCF_014892245.1 of Microbispora sitophila. NCBI lineage: Bacteria > Bacillati > Actinomycetota > Actinomycetes > Streptosporangiales > Streptosporangiaceae > Microbispora > Microbispora sitophila. The sequence goes on from NZ_JADBGC010000005.1 coordinate 178,696, forward strand.
GCTGGACGTCTACCTCCATCACGGCACGGGCCGCCTGCGCGGCGAGGAACTGGCCGAGCGGATCGGTGGGGCCGACCTCGTCCTCACGACGTACGGCACGGCGTTGCGCGACCGCGACGCCCTGGCCGGGTTCACCTGGGCCAGGGTCGTGTGCGACGAGGCCCAGGCCATCAAGAACGCCGCCGCCCGGCAGGCCCAGGCGGTGCGCTCGCTGCCGGCGCGGACGAGGCTGGCGCTGACCGGCACACCGGTCGAGAACCATCTGGCCGAGCTGTGGTCGATCATGGAGTTCTGCAACCCCGGCCTGCTCGGATCGGCGAGGGCCTTCCGCGACCGCTACCAGGAGCCGATCGAACGGCGGGGTGACGAGACGGCGACCGCCGCGCTCAAGCGGGCCACGGGCCCGTTCGTGCTCCGGCGCCTCAAGACCGACAAGACGATCATCTCAGACCTCCCGGACAAGATGGAGATGAAGGTCTGGTGCACGCTCACCCCTGAGCAGGCGAGCCTCTACCAGGCGGTGGTCGAGGACATGATGGACAGGATCGCCGGAAGCGAGGGCATTGAGCGGCGCGGGAACGTCCTCGCGGCGATGACCAGGCTCAAGCAGGTCTGCAACCATCCCGCCCACCTGCTCAAGGACGGCTCCCGGCTGACCGGCCGGTCGGGGAAGCTGGCCCGGCTGGAGGAGCTGGCCGAGGAGATCCTCAGCGAGGGCGACAAGGCGCTGGTCTTCACGCAGTACGCCGAGTTCGGCTCGATGCTGCAGCCCTACCTGGCGGCGCGTCTCGACCGCCCGGTGCTGTGGCTGCACGGCGGGCTGCCGAAGAAGACGCGTGACGCGCTGGTGGAGCGGTTCCAGACCGAGGACGAACCGATGATCTTCCTGTTGTCGCTCAAGGCCGCCGGCACCGGGCTCAACCTCACCGCCGCCAGCCACGTCGTGCACGTGGACCGGTGGTGGAACCCGGCCGTGGAGAACCAGGCCACCGACCGGGCCTTCCGCATCGGGCAGACCCGCAACGTGCAGGTCAGGAAGTTCATCTGCGCGGGGACGCTGGAGGAGCGGATCGACGAGATGATCGAGCGCAAGAAGGCCCTGGCCGAGAGCGTCGTCGGGACGGGCGAGGACTGGATCGCCGGGCTGTCCACCGCGGAGCTGCGCGAGCTGTTCCGCCTGTCCCCCGAGGCGGTGAGCTGAATGCCGGTCGGGCGGGACGGCTGGTTCGAGGCCGCGCGGCCCATCAGGGTCGAGGGCGGCATCAAGGCGCGCTCGAAGCGGGGGTCCATCGGCGAGCGGTGGTGGTCGCGGCGCTTCATCGACATCCTGGAGCGTGTCTGCGACGCGGGCAGGCTGAGCCGGGGGCGCGCGTACGCGCGACGGGGCCAGGTGCTCGACCTCGACCTCGGTCCCGGCCTGGTGAAGGCCCGGGTGCAGGGCTCGCGCCCGACGCCGTACGACGTGAGCGTGCGGATCACGGCGTACGGCGCGCGGGAGTGGGCGGGGCTGGTCGAGGCGCTGGCCGCGCAGGCACTCCACCGGGCCAAGCTGCTCGCCGGGGAGATGCCGCCGGAGATCGAGGACGTCTTCTCCGGGTGCGGGCTGCCGCTGTTTCCCGGCGAGCGCGGCCTGGACATGGCCTGCTCCTGTCCCGACTGGGGCTTCCCGTGCAAGCATCTGTCGGCCGTGCTCTACCTGCTGGCCGAGGCGTTCGACGACGACCCGTTCCTGGTGCTGGCCTGGCGGGGCATGGCCAGGGACGCGCTGCTCGACGCCCTCCGCGCCACCGGCGAAGGCGGCCACGGCGGCGACGTTCAGGGTGGGCCTGGCGGCGGGATACCCGGGCTTCTCGACGTGGCCGACGTCCCGTTCGCCGATCGGGTCGGCGACTTCTACGAGTCCGGCGCCTCACCGGCCCGCCTCGGCCCGCCGGCCGACCCCGGGTCGCCTCCCGACCTGCTGCTGCGCGCGCTGGACCCGCCGCAGGTCAAGGCCAGGCACATCCCGCTGCTCGACCTGCTGCGGCCCGCGTACCGGACCCTCGCGGCCCAGGGGAACGAGGAGAACGAGGGGGCCGAGTAGGGGGCAGCGGTCAGGTGTCCTCGAAACTCTGCGGAACCATCACCCGCACGCCGTTCGGGATGGTCCTGAGCACGAGCGGCGTGCGCAGCCGCACCTCGCCGTCGATGTCGGCCGCCATCGGCGGGTCGGTCTCCAGGAGCATCTCCTGGCCGGTCACGAACGGCCCGCCAGCGAGACTGGTCCACTTGCCGGTGGTCGCCCGCACGAGGGTTTCCCCGAGCAGGCGCAGCCGCTTGCCGGAGCCGAGCTGGTAGGCCACCAGCTTGCGGTTGTCGATGCTGACGTCCCTGGCGATCTGCCAGCCGCCGTGGAAGCGGCCGTTGGCGATGTTGAGCTGGTGGGTCAGCAGCTCGTGACGTTTGCCGTCCACCGTGATGTAGGCGCGGAACGGACGGTGCCTCGGCAGGATCGTGAGCGCGGTCAGCGGGTAGGCCGCCCGGCCGAGCATCCGCTTGAGCCACGGCTTGACGGTGCCCGCCACCTCGACCGAGACGCCGAAGCTCGCGAGGTTGGCGAAGGGCCGGTCGCCGCAGACGCCGAGATCGATGTCGGCCACCTTGCCCTCGGTGAACACGCCGATCGCCCCGGCCAGGTCGAGCGGCAGCCCGAGGCTGCGGGCGAAGTTGTTGGTGGTGCCGAGCGGCAGCACGCCGAGGGCGACGTCGCGGCCCGCCACGTGCCTGACCGAGCTGCTCAGCGTGCCGTCGCCGCCGCCGACGACGAGCAGGTCGGGGCCGGAGTCGAGCGCGCGGGTCAGGATGTCGCGCAGCCGCGAGGGGTCGGTCACGGGGTGGACGCCGGTGAGCCGGAAGTCCCGCTCCTTCAGCAGCCGCAGCACCTCGGCGTAGTGGCGGCGGCCTCGCCGGGACTTCGTGTTCACGACGACGGCGGCCCTCCGCTCGCGGTGGATTGCCGCCGTGTGATCCGCCTTGCTCCGCACGCTCACATGCTAGGGGCCGCCGGGCGCGGGCGCGCATTCCGCGGAACCCGCACATGAGTGTGCCCGGCTGCCGTCCGGAGCGGACGGCGGCCGGGCACGGAGACCACGTGCTCTACGAGCCGGTGGCGGTTACTTCTTCGCCGGAGTGATCTGGACGATCGCCCCCATGTTGGCCGGCAGCGGGCTGATCAGCTTGATCTGCACGCCGAGCTGCTTGCCCTCGTCGCCGGGGTTGCCGGTGCCGAGGATCGCGCCGCCGATGTCGGTGCCGTACAGCTCCGTCGCCGGGGTGCCGTCCGCGTGGACGATCCGGGTCGAGTACGGCTGGTTGTCCTTGGACGGGACGACGGCCGAGGAGTCACGCTGACGGTAGTACAGGCTGCCGTCGCGGACCTCCAGGCCGGGATACCAGCCCTTGGCGTCCGTGAACGTCGTGACCGCGGCCTGCTTGCCGAACGAGGTGCAGTACTCGGTGAACGGCTCGCCCTCGACGCACTCCTTGAACGGGTAGGTGCCGACGAAGTTGAACGCCGCGTTGGACGACTGCGGGCGGGACTGCAGGTTCTTCAGCGTGCTCGGGTCGTGCGCGGCCGCCTCACCCGTACGGCGCAGCGGGTCGAAGTGCGAGTCCACGATGAGGAGCTCGCCCTTCGGGCCCACCGACGGCAGGTCGAACGTGCGGCCCGAGACGTCGTTGTTGGCCACGGAGGTGTCGCGGTACCAGACGAGGAGGCCGGGAGCGTTGTACTTGACCTTCTCGACCTTCCACGCGCCGTCGCGCAGCCAGGTCGTGTCGTAGGCGTACTGCAGGCCCTTGTCGAACCCGTCGAAGTTGCGCCACTCGGCCAGGTAGTACTGCGCCGCCTGCTCCTGCCCGGAGTGGATGACCCAGCCGGCGCCGGTGGTGTCGGTGAACGTGCCCTTGGCGGTCGTCCAGCCGTTGGCGCCGCCCTCGACGTCGTCGGTCCAGACCGCGGTGGCGCCGTTGTTCAGCGAGAAGTCGTCGTTGAACCAGCCGCGCTGCACGGACGCCGCGTCCGTGGCGTAGCGCAGGCGGATCTGGACGGACTTGCCCGCGAACGGCGCGAGGTCGACGTACAGGTGGTGCCAGCCGCCGCTCTCACCGGTGAGGCCGTACTTCTTGCCGCCGTAGTCCTTCAGGCGGCCGTTGGGGTCGGTGTAGTCGTCGCCGGTGCTGGCGAGGCTGCCGTCCTCGTTGTAGATCTTCTGCTCGGTCCAGGTGGCGCCGCCGTCGGCGGAGATCTCGAAGAAGCCGAAGTCCCAGTCGGCCTCGATGCCCCAGTCGCTCCACCACCAGAACTTCGCGTCCGGACCGGCCGGGACGTCGACGGTCCTGCTCAGCTTGTTGTCGGCCCAGTCCTGGTCGCTGTTGGACCACCACAGGTTCGATCCGCTGTGCGGGGTGGACATGATGTTCAGCTTGTCCGGCAGGTTGATCCGGACGCCGTCCTCGGTGCCCTTCGGCGTACGCGAGGTCTGGCCGACCGCCACGAGCTGGTTCTTGCCGCCCGGCTCGATGATCTTGGGGTTGGCCCAGCCGAGCACCCACTTGTCCCACAGGCCCATGTGGGTGGGCAGGGACTGGAAGATCGGCCCGGAGTGCGAGCCGCTCGACATCAGGTCCCAGAAGTCGACGTCGGAGTCGCCGGCGCCGGTGGTGTCGTACAGGTCCGGCAGGCCGAGGTCGTGGCCGTACTCGTGGGCGAACACGCCGACGCCGGAGTCCTCGGGCTGGAGGATGTAGTTGGAGATCTTCACGTTCGTGCCCGGGACCGTGTAGCCGCCGGCCACGTCGCTGGAGTGGGCCCACAGGGCCATCGTGCCCTCGGCGCCGCCGCCGCCCGACTTGTCCTCGCCGGCGTGGATCAGCACGAGATGGTCGACGACGCCGTCGGGCTCGTCGTAGTTGCCGTCGCCGTCGGCGTCGGAGGTGTCCTCCACGTCGTAGTCCGCCCACGGGAAGTTCGGGTTCGACTTCACGAGCGCGTCGACCGCGTCGACCGCCAGCTGGGCGGCGCCGCGCGGGTTGTCCGGGTGGCCGGTCATGTCCTGCGGGTAGGTGTGGCACTTGCCCGCGCCGTACCAGGCCTCGGAGTGCGGGACCTTGATCCAGCCGACGGCCTCACCGGTGACGGTGTAGGCGCCCTTCGACATCTCCTCGTACATGTTCTTCATGGTGGAGCCGGAGATGTCGATGCCCTTCTTGCCGTCCCGGGGGTCGGTCAGGTCCGGGCGGACCCGGGTCGTGATCCCCTTGGAGGTGTAGAGCATGTTGTTGTAGTGGGCCGTGTTGAAGTCGGCCACCCACATGGAGTTGTTGTCCTTGCCCCCACCGCCCGCGGTGGCGGGGTTGGGGATCTTGTTGTGCAGCGGGCCGTTCAGCTTGGTGCCCGGCGGCTCGGTCACGCAGTCGTCGACGTCGTCGATCGTCTTCGGGTGCGACCAGCCGGAGAAGTCGTCGTTGGCCTGGTCGTTGAACTCGACCAGCAGCGTGAGGAGCTTGGCGGTCCGGGTCGTCTTCGCCTTCTTGTAGATGAAGTCGAAGGGGTTCTTCCCGGTCCTGATCGCCTGCTTCTCGTGCTTGGCCAGCACACGTGCCGCGACCGGGTTGCCGCTCGCGAACTTGTGGTCGACGGCCTGCGCCAGGGCCGCGGTGCGCTTGGCGCCCTTGGCCGGGACCTTCTCCTCGGTCGTGGTGAAGTCGCCCTGCACGCGCGGCGGCGCGTAGTTGATGTAGTGGTCCTTGGCGGAGGGCTGGTAGCCCGCCGTGGGCGCCGCAGCCGCACCGGCCGCCGCCAGACCTCCTGCCGCCAGCCCGAGCGCGGGCACGATCGCGGCGAGACGCCGGATTCTTCTGGACAACGAGATCCCTTCCCGTCCGGGTTCCCCGGACACCCATGCACGGCGCGCCGGGATGAGCGCGCATGCGGGACCTTAAACGAGGGGGTAAAGGGCGGGTAAAGAGGCAACCGGCATGGTTGTCAAAATGTGATCTGTACCGAAAACCGTTAATAATTCCGGATGGCACCCGATACCGAACCGTGCCGTAAAGTCCAGACGTGACCGAGCTGACCTCCGCGCTCGCCGCGGCGCTGCCGGACGGGCGAGTCCTCACCGATCCCGACGTCATCGACTCGTACGCCAGAGACCGCACGTTCGTGCCGCCGGGCAGGCCGCTCGGCGTGGTGCTCGCGCAGTCGCGCGACGACGTCGTGGCCACGATGCGCTGGGCGAGCGAGCACCGGGTGCCGGTGGTTCCGCGCGGCGCCGGCACCGGGCTCGCCGGCGGGGCGACGGCCGTGGACGGCTGCGTCGTGCTGTCCCTCGCGCGGATGACCGCGATCCGCGAGCTGTCGCCGCAGGACGAGATCGCGGTCGTGGAGCCCGGCGTCATCACCGCCGACCTCGACCGGGCGGCCCGCGAGCACGGCCTGATGTACGCCCCCGACCCCTCGTCGTACGAGATCTCGACCATCGGCGGCAACCTGGCGACCAACGCGGGCGGCCTGCGGTGCGTGAAGTACGGCGTGACCCGCGACTCGGCGCTGGGCCTGGAGGTCGTGCTGGCCGACGGGCGGGTGCTGAACACCGGCCGCCGGACCATGAAGGGCGTGACCGGCTACGACCTGACCGGCCTGTTCGTCGGCTCGGAGGGCACGCTCGGCGTGATCACGGCCGCGACGGTGCGGCTGCGGCGGGCGCCGCTCGAGATGGCCACGGTCGCCGCCGAGTTCACCTCGCTGCGTGACGCCGCGGCGGCCGTGTCGGCGATCGTCGCCGCGGGCTGCCAGCCGTCGATGCTCGAACTGATGGACCGCACGACCCTGCAGGCCATCGACGACTGGAAGAACATCGGGCTGGAGCCGTCCACCAGGGCGATGCTCATCGCCCAGGCCGAGGGCTCGGCGGACGAGATGGCCGCCCGGATGGCGGACCTGTGCGGAGCCGCGTCGTTCGTCGCGGTCTCGTCCACGCCGGAGGAGGCCGCCGAGCTCATCGGCATCAGGCGCCTGGCCTACCAGGCCAAGGAGCGACTGGGCCAGTGCCTGGTGGAGGACGTGTGCGTGCCCCGCTCGGCGCTCCCCGAGATGATCACCACGATCGAGGAGGTGGCGGCCCGGCACGGCGTGATGATCGCGACGGTCGCCCACGCGGGGGACGGCAACGTGCACCCGGTGTTCGTGTTCGACCGCGGCCTCGCCGAGCCGCCGGAGGAGGTCTGGGCCGCGGCCGACGAGGTCTTCCGCGCCGCGCTCGACCTCGGCGGGACACTCACCGGCGAACACGGTGTCGGCCTGCTGAAGAAGCGCTGGCTCGGCCTGGAGACCGGCCCGGTGGCCGCTGAACTGCACCAGGGCATCAAGCAGGTGTTCGACCCGCTGAACATCCTCAACCCCGGTAAGGCGATCTGACCACTGGTAGCGTTTGGTGCCATTGTCAGGTTGCAGGGGTAATCGGGGGCGATGGTGGCGTTAGAGGCTGGGGATCCCGACCGCCTGGGCCCGTTCACGCTCGTCGACCGGCTCGGGGAGGGCGGCCAGGGGGTCGTCTTCCTCGGGCGCGGCCCGGCGGGCGAGCAGGTCGCGATCAAGTTGCTGCACACCCGGCTGACGGCCGATCCCGAGGCACGGGAGCGGTTCCTGCGCGAGGTCGCGCTGGCGCAGCGGGTCGCGCCCTTCTGCACGGCCCCCGTCCTGTACGCCGACCTCGCCGGCAACCAGCCGTTCATCGTCAGCGAGTTCGTGTCCGGGCCGTCGCTGCGGCAGCTCGTGGACCGGGAGGGGCCGCGCCGGGGCGCCGCGCTCGAACGGCTCGCCATCAGCACGGCGACGGCGCTGGCCGCCATCCACCGGGCGGGGATCACCCACCGCGACTTCAAGCCGGCCAACGTCCTGATGGGCCCCGAGGGCCCGGTCGTCATCGACTTCGGGGTGGCCAGGGCGCCCGACTCGCCCCAGTCCACCGCGACCGGCGCGTCCATCGGCACACCCGCCTACCTGGCCCCCGAGGTGCTCTCGGGCGGCACGGCGGGCGCGTCCGCCGACATGTTCGCCTGGGGCGTCACGATGGTGTTCGCCGCCACCGGCAGGCCCGCCTTCGGAGCGGACTCGATTCCCTCGGTGATCACCCGGATCCTGCACGCGCAGCCCGACCTGGGCGACCTCGGGGCGCCGCTGCGGGACATCGTCGCCGCCTGCCTGTCCAAGGACCCCGCGCTGCGCCCCTCGGCCGAGGCGGTGGTCGCGCGGCTCACCGGGCAGCCCACCGTGCCTGTACGGCCCGCCGCCGCAGCGCCTGCGCCCGCACCGCACCCGCCCGCGCCGGGACCGCAGGCCCCCGGGCCCGGGCCGCAGGTGCCCCCGGCAGGACCGCGGGGCGCCGCACCGCATGGCCCCGTGCCGGGCCATCAGGGTCCCGCGCCGGCGCCCGGCCCGCACGCACCCGCACCGGGACCTCGGGGTGCCGGAGCGCCCACGCCGCCCGTGCGGCGCGGGCCCGGCCCCGACAGGTCGAGGCCGCGGCGGCCGGTGCTGACGTGGACGGCGGCCGGAATCGGGGTGTCGGCCCTCGCGGCGGCGGCCTTCCTCGTGCCGACGTGGGTGTCCACCCAGCAGATCTCCTCCGAGGACGCCCTCGGCCCCACCGCGTCGCCCACGGTGACGGCGTCCCAGGACGACGAACTGCCCATCCCGCAGCCGTCCGAGCTGGTCACCGCCCCCGCGCGGCCCAAGACCAGGAAACCCTCGCCGAGTCCGGCGGCACGGCGGCCCAGCGTCAGCGCGAAACCGCCCGTCTCCCCCACGCACACCCGCCGGTCGCAGCCGTCGCCCTCCCACGCGGTCCCGACCCCGGCCAAGCCCAGTCCCGCCCCCAAGACCACTCCGTCCGCGAAGGCCACGACGGCGCCACCCAAGGCCACCCCGGCGCCGACGAAGACCACCACGGCGCCCAGGCCCAGCGCGACGGCGACGGCCACCCCGACGAAGACCGCGGCGCCCAAGCTCAACCCCTACACCGCCAAGGGCGTGTGCGGCAGCGGCTACGCCGTCGTCGACTCGCACTCCTACGGGCAGGCGACGACGTACCTGCTCTACAACTCGTCCAACGGCTACAACTGCGTGATCACCATGTCGAAGTACGTCGTGCCCGGGAAGATCAAGATGAGCGCCGTGCTCAAGGTCCAGAACGGCTCGTCGGCCGCCGACTCCGGCTCCTACACGACCTACGCGGGGCCGCTCCGGCTGCCGGCCAAGGGCAAGTGCGTCATCTGGGGCGGCGGCTACGGCACCGCCGCCTGGAGCAGCACGTGGTCACACTGTGGCTGATCGCCAGGGCTGATCGTTGAGGCTGATCGTTGGGGCTGATTGAGGACGTCGGGGCCGGCTCAGACGGAGCCGGACCCGGCTCGTTGACGTGACGGCGGCTCACCACGGAGGATCATCAGGTGACAGAACTCGGTTCGGTGGTGCCATGACAGTGCTCGTGAGCCGGCTGGACACCTCCAGCGGCGAGTACGGCACGCGGCGCGAGGCCATGCTGGCGAAGCTCGCCGAGCTCGAGGCCGAGCACGCCAAGGCCGTCGCCGGAGGCGGGCCGAAGTACGTCGAGCGGCACCGGGAGCGCGGCAAGCTGCTCCCCCGCGAGCGGATCGAACTGCTCGTCGACTCCGACTCGCCGTTCCTGGAGCTGTCCCCGCTGGCGGCTTGGGGCACCGAGTATCCCGTCGGCGCGAGCGTCGTGACCGGCATCGGGGTGATCGAGGGCGTCGAATGCGTCGTCACGGCCAACGACCCGACCGTACGCGGCGGCGCGTCCAACCCCTGGACGCTGCGCAAGACGCTGCGCGCCGCCGAGATCGCGCTGCGCAACCGCATGCCGTACGTGAACCTGGTGGAGTCGGGCGGTGCGGACCTGCCGTCGCAGAAGGACATCTTCATCCCCGGCGGCCAGGTCTTCCGCGACCTGACCCGGCTGTCGGCCGAGGGCGTCCCGACGATCGCGCTGGTCTTCGGCAACGCCACCGCGGGCGGCGCGTACGTGCCGGGCCTGAGCGACCACGTCGTCATGGTGCGGGAGCGGGCCAAGGTGTTCCTCGGCGGCCCGCCCCTCGTGAAGATGGCGACCGGCGAGGAGTCCGACGACGAGTCGCTGGGCGGCGCGGAGATGCACGCGCGGGCCTCCGGGCTGGCCGACCACCTCGCCGCCGACGAGTACGACGCGCTGCGGATCGGCCGCCGCATCGTGCGGCGGCTCGGCTGGCGCAAGACCGGGAACGTTCCGGCCTCCGGCTACTCGGCACCGCGGTACGACGAGGACGAACTGCTGGGGATCGTGCCGGAGGACCTGAAGGTCCCCTTCGACCCCCGCGAGGTCCTGGCCCGGGTGGTGGACGGCAGCGACTTCGACGAGTTCAAGCCGCTCTACGGGCCGAGCCTGGTCACCGGGTGGGCGAGCGTCCACGGCCACCCGGTCGGGGTCCTCGCCAACGCCAGCGGCGTGCTGTTCGGCGCGGAGTCCCAGAAGGCCGCCCAGTTCATCCAGCTCGCGAACCAGTCGCGTACGCCGCTGGTCTTCCTGCAGAACACCACGGGGTACATGGTCGGCAGGGAGTACGAGCAGAGCGGCATCATCAAGCACGGCGCCCTGATGATCAACGCGGTGGCCAACTCGACCGTGCCGCACATCACGATCGTCATGGGCGCCTCCTACGGCGCGGGCAACTACGGGATGTGCGGGCGGGCCTACGACCCCCGCTTCCTGTTCAGCTGGCCGAGCGCCAAGTCGGCCGTCATGGGACCGGCCCAGCTCGCGGGCGTCATGTCGATCGTGGGCCGGGCCGCCGCGCAGGCGCGGGGGCAGGTCTACGACGAGGAGGCCGACGCGGCGATGCGCGCGGCGGTCGAGGCGCAGATCGAGTCGGAGTCGGCGGCGTTCTTCCTGTCCGGTCGGCTGTACGACGACGGGGTCATCGACCCCCGCGACACCCGTACGGTGCTCGGGCTGTGCCTGTCGGCGGTGGCGGGAGCGCCGGACCCCGGCCGGGCCGGCTACGGCGTCTTCCGGATGTGACCGGCATGCTCATCGGCACCGTGTTCATCGGCACCGTGTTCACGCAGATCGACGGGGGTGAGAGGTCATGATCGGGCGGCTGCTGGTCGCGAACCGCGGGGAGATCGCCCGCCGGGTCTTCCGCACCTGCCGTGAGCTGGGGATCGAGACGGTCGCCGTCTTCACCGACGCCGACGCGTCCGCCCCGCACACCGCCGAGGCCGACCAGGCCGTACGGCTGGGCGCCCCCCTGGCGTACCTCGACCCGGAGCGGATCGTCGAGGCGGCCCGCAGGACGGGAGCCGACGCGGTCCATCCGGGGTATGGCTTCCTGTCGGAGAACGCCGGGTTCGCCCGCGCCGTGCTGGACGCCGGGCTGACCTGGATCGGCCCCTCCCCCGAGGCCGTCGCCGCGATGGGAAAGAAGATCGAGGCCAAGGCGCTGATGGCGGAGGCCGGGGTGCCGGTCCTGCCGACCATCCCGCTGTCCCCGGACGGCCCGGTGGAGATAACGGCTCCCGTGCTGGTCAAGGCGTCGGCGGGCGGCGGTGGGCGCGGCATGCGGGTGGTGCGCGACCCGGCCGATCTGGCCGGGGCCGTCGAGTCGGCCCGGCGGGAGGCGCTGTCGGCCTTCGGCGACGGGACACTGTTCGCCGAGCCCCTGCTGGAGGGCGCCCGCCACATCGAGGTGCAGATCCTCGCCGACGCCCACGGCACGGTCTGGGCGCTCGGCGAGCGCGAGTGCTCCATCCAGCGCCGCCACCAGAAGGTGATCGAGGAGGCTCCGTCCCCCGCGGTCACCCCCGAACTGCGCCGCGAGCTGAGCGAGGCGGCGATCCGGGCCGCCCGCGCGATCGGCTACCAGGGCGCGGGCACCGTCGAGTTCCTGCTGTCGGACGAGGGCTTCTTCTTCCTGGAGATGAACACCCGCCTCCAGGTGGAGCACCCGGTCACCGAGTGCGTCTACGGGGTCGACCTGGTCCGGCTGCAGATCGAGGTGGCCGAGGGCGCCCACCTCGCCGCGCTGCCGCCGAGCCCGGTCGGGCACGCCATCGAGGCCCGCCTGTACGCGGAGGACTCCGGAGGCCGCCCGCAGAGCGGCGTGCTGCACCGTTTCGAGATCCCCGGCGTGGACGGCGAGTTCGGTCTCGGGGCACGGCTGCGGCTCGACTCCGGAGTGGTCTCCGGCACCGAGATCGGCGTCCATTACGACCCGATGCTCGCCAAGGTCGTCTCGTACGGCCGGGACCGGGCGGAGGCGGCCCGGCGGCTGGCGGACGCGCTCGCGCGGGCGCGCATCCACGGGCTGACGACCAACCGCGACCTGCTCGTGGGAGTGCTGCGGCACCCGGACTTCCTGTCCGGGGCGCTCGACACCGGCTTCCTGGACCGGCATCCCGCGGCGGCCCCGCTCGCCGGTCCCGAGGCCGTACGGCTGTCCGCGCTCGCGGCGGCGCTCGCCGGGGCGGCGGCCAATCGCGCGGCCGCCCGGCGCCACGGCGTGCTGGGCGGGCTGCCGAGCGGCTGGCGCAACGTCCCCTCCCAGCCGCAACGCACGGCGTTCGGCACCGACGACGGCGGACGCCTGGAGGTCGCCTACCGGCTGACCAGGGACGGGCTGCGGGCCGAGGGCTTCGAGGACGTCACGCTCGTGACGGCGGAACCCGGCCGGGTGGTGCTGGAGACGGCGGGTCTGCGGCGCACCTTCGAGGTGGCCGCCTACCCCGGCATGGGCCCCGGCACGGACCCCGGCATGGTGCACGTCGACTCTCCGCTCGGTCCGGTGCGGCTCATCCCGGTCGAGCGGCTGCCCGAACCGGAGGCGCGGGTGACGCCGGGTGCGCTGCCCGCCCCGATGCCGGGTACGGTCCTGCGTGTCGAGGTCAAGCCCGGTGACGTGGTCGAGGCCGGGCAGCCGGTGGTCGTGCTGGAGGCGATGAAGATGGAGCACCTGATCGTGTCCCCCGCCTCGGGCACGGTGGCCGCGCTGCACGTGACGCCGGGCGCGCAGGTCGAGGCGGGCGTGCCACTCGCCGTCATCGAGCCGTCGCGGCCGGGACCGGACGGCGGCCCGCACGCGGAAGGCACCGGAACGGAGCCCGCGACGGAGCCCGGCACAGCGACCGGCGCGGGTTCGGACCCGGATCGCGGCGACCACCTCGGCGCGGAAGGCGGACCGGAGACGAGCCCGGACACGAGCCCGGCGACGGGAACGGACACGGGCGGGCGTCCGGGGACGGCAACCGGCCCGGGGCCGGGCCTGGAGGCGGCAGTTCCTTCCGGCACCGAGACGGGCGCGGACCCGGGCACGCAAGGGGGTCCAGAGATCGGCAGGGAGATCGGCGGGGAGGCGACGAGGCCGTGAGCGAACCGCAGGAGGTGCTGGTCCGCCGGGAGCAGGCGGGCGGCGTGGCCACGATCACGCTCGACTCGCCGCACAACCGCAACGCCCTGTCGTCCCGGCTGCTGCGGCAGCTCGACGACGCCCTGTCGTGGGCGCTGGACGAGCCCGCCGTACGGGTCGTCGTGCTGACCGGCACGGGACCGGTGTTCTGCGCGGGCGCCGACCTGAAGGAGCAGCGCGGCGGAGGGGCGCCGGTCACCGCGTCGTTCCCCGACATCATGCTGCGGATCTGGGAGAGCCCGAAGCCGGTCGTGTGCCGCCTCAACGGCACGGCGCGAGCGGGCGGCCTCGGCCTGGTGGCGGCCTGCGACTTCGCCATCGCCCCGGCGACCGCGTCGTTCGCCTTCACCGAGGTGCGGCTCGGGGTGGCCCCCGCGATGATCGCGGTCACCTGCCTGCGCCGCCTGGAGCCCCGGGCCGCGGCCGAGTATTTCCTCACCGGCGAGGTTTTCACCGCCGGACGCGCGGTGGAGATCGGCCTGCTGACCCGGGCCGTCCCGGAGGAGGACCTCGACGCGACCGTGGCGCACTACACCGGCATGCTGCTGCGCGGCGGCCCCGAGGCGCTGGCGATCACCAAGCGGCTCGTGCGGGAGGTGCCGCTGCTGCCGGTCGAGGAGGGGTTCCGCGCGATGGCCGCCCTGTCGGCCGAGCGCTTCACCTCGGAGGAGGGGCAGGAGGGCATCCGGGCCTTCGCGGAGAAACGGCCCGCGGCCTGGGTTCCCGCCGAGGCCCCGGCAACAGAAGCCGGGCGATGACCGCGGAGGCCGGGCGGCCGGGACCGATGCGGGTCGCGAACTGCGGCGGCTTCTACGGCGACCGGCTGTCGGCCGCCCGGGAGATGGTCGAGGGCGGGCCGATCGACGTGCTGACGGGCGACTGGCTGGCCGAGCTGACCATGTCGATCCTCGCCGGCAACCGGCTCAAGGGCCGCCCCGGCTACGCCCGTACGTTCCTCACCCAGATGGAGCAGGTCCTCGGCACCTGTCTCGACCGGGGAATCAGAGTCGTCGCCAACGCGGGCGGCCTCGATCCGGCCGGCTGCGCTGAGGCCGTCTCGGCCCTGGCCGACCGGCTCGGGCTGCGCGCGGCCGTCGCCCACGTCACCGGCGACGACCTCATGCCGCTCGCCGAGCCGCCGGTCAACGCGGACACCGGCGAGACCCTGCGGGCGACCCCGCTCACCGCCAACGCCTACCTCGGCGGCCGGCCTATCGCGGTGGCGCTGGAGCACGGCGCGGACGTCGTCGTCACCGGGCGGGTCACCGACGCCGCGCTGGTCACCGGGCCCGGCATGTGGTGGTTCGGCTGGGATCCTGGCGACCTCGACCCGCTGGCCGGTTCCGTCGTCGCCGGGCATGTGATCGAGTGCGGCTGCCAGGCGACCGGCGGCAACTACGCCTTCTTCGAGGAGGTGCCGGACCTCGCCCACTGCGGCTTCCCCATCGCCGAACTGTACGCCGACGGGTCGAGCGTGATCACCAAGCACCCCGGCACCGGCGGGCTGGTCTCGACCGGCACCGTGACCGCGCAACTGCTGTACGAGATCGCCTCGCCCCGCTACCTCGGGCCGGACGTGACCGCCCGCTTCGACACCATCCGGCTGGAGCAGGAGGGGCCCGACCGGGTCAGGATCACGGGGGTGCGCGGCGAGCCCCCGCCGGACACGCTGAAGGTCGCCGTCACCTACCTCGGCGGCTACCGCAACACGATGACGCTCGTGCTGACCGGCCTCGACATCGCGGCCAAGGCCCGGATCGCGCAGGAGGCGGTCTGGGCCCGCGTCCCCCGCGAGTCGTTCGAGCGGGTCCACGTGGAGCTCACCCCCCTCGGCGTGGGCGAGAGCGGCGACCGTGCGGAGGTGGATCGCGGGGACGACGCCGGGACCGCGTTGCTGCGGATCACGGTCATGGACCCCGATCCGCGCAGGGCCGGGCGGGCGTTCTCCTCCGCCGTGGTGGAGACCGGCCTGGCGAGCTACCCCGGCTTCTACGGCCTGACGCCGCCCGGCGACGCCTCGCCCTACGGCGTCTACTGGCCCTCGTCGGCCGACGCGCGGGCCGTGCTCCCGGTGGTGACCGTGGACGGAGTCCGCGTCGAGGTGCCGCACGTGCCGCCGTCCGGTCCGGTGCTGGGTGAGCAGGCCGGCGGGCCACCGCCCGGCGACGCGGCCGGCGCCGCGATTCCGCCGTACGCCGGGGATCTCGCGGCCGGGCCGGTCGCGCCGCTCGGCACGGTCGTCGGCGCCCGCTCGGGCGACAAGGGCGGCGACGCCAACCTCGGCGTCTGGGTGCGCGACCCCGCCCGTTATCCGTGGCTCGCGGCGTTCCTGACCGTGGATCGGCTCAGGGACCTGCTGCCGGAGGTCGGCGATCTGCCGATCGAGCGGTTCGCGCTGCCGAACCTGCACGCGCTCAACTTCGTCGTCCACGGACTGCTGGGCAGAGGCGTCGCGGCCAGCCCGCTCCTCGACGCCCAGGCGAAGGCGCTCGGCGAGCGTCTTCGCGCCGTGTGCGTGCCCATTCCCGCGTGACTAGGATTGCCCGCGATCGGGTGCGAATTGGGGGGAAGGACATGCGATTGCGCTTTCTCGGCTCCACGTCGGAGGCGGGGGCCTGCCCCTCCCTCTACGAGACCGACCGCGGCACGATCGTCGTCCAGGGCCTGGAGGTCGTGGACCGCGAGGCCCGCGCCGACCTGCGCCACGTGCTCGACGGGGAGACCGCGGTCGAGGTGCCGAGAGAACTCCTCGTCGAGATCGCCCGGCGGGTCCTGCCCGATCACGATTGAGAGCTTCCCTCTGGCATGATCCGGCGTGCCGGGTCTACCTTGGACCGCACCACGGCCGGAGGTGGCATTGAGCGGTTTCCATCAGGCCCGCATGGACCTGGGAGCCCAGCTACGCCAGTTGCGGGAGAACGCCCGTCTGTCCGGGAAGGACCTCGCCGAGCGGCTGCGCTGGCAGCCGTCGAAGGTCTCGCGGATCGAGAACGCCCGGCAGACCGCCACCGAGGACGACGTGGCCCTGTGGGGAAAGGCCGTGGAGGCCGACCCGCAGACGATCGACGGCCTGATCCGGCAGGCGGCCGGCCTGCTGGAGCGGCAGGACTCCTGGCGGCAGCGGCACAGGAACGGCCTCGCCGCGCTGCAGGAGGACGTCCGCGACCTGGAGACGCGCACGCGGCTGTTCCGGGCCTTCGAGCCGGGCGTGGTGATCGGCCTGCTGCAGACCACCGAGTACGCCAGGCACATCTTCGGCAAGGTCAGGCGGGTGTACGAGTCCACCGACGACGTGGACGACGCGATCCGCGTCCGCATGCGGCGCCAGGAGATCCTGTACGACCCGGCACGGCGGTTCCGGTTCGTCATGCCGGAGGCGGTGCTGCGTTACCGGCTCGCGCCCCCGGACGTGATGCGCGGCCAGCTCGACCGGCTGATCGCGGTGACCACGCTGCCGAACGTGGAGTTCGGGCTGCTGCCGTTCGAGGCGCAGTTGCCGTCCGCCCTGATGAACTCGTTCTGGATCTACGACGACTGCATGGTCGGGGTGGCGACCAGGACCAGGGACCTGCTGCTGCGCGACGCCGAGGACATCGCCTTCTACGCGCAGGCGTTCGAGGAGTTCTGCGAGGTGGCGGCCTTCCGCGACGACGCGAGGGCGCTGATCGTGCGTGCCCTCGACGACTACGCCCGGCCGCGCTGACCCGCCTGCCGTACGCTCACCGAGAGGTCCCCTCGGCGGGTCGGCGGGCCCGGAGCCGGTCAGAGCTCGGCGGCGAGCGAGCGAAGCCCGGCGATCACCTCCGCGCCGCTGGGCGCGCGGTCCGGATCCACCAGCCATTGCAGCATCAGGCCGGTCAGCAGGGCGAGCGGCACCGAGCCGCCGAGTCCCTCCCGTCCCTCGCGCTGCCCCTTGGCGAGGTGCTCGCGTACCTCCGGTGACCGCTCGGCCTGCACCACGGCCTCGAGCTGGGCCACCCACAACGCCCGGTGGGTGGTGAAGCTGTCGATCAGCGCCTGCCAGCCGTCCTCGGGTTTGCCGGACGGCGCACGAGAGGCGAGTTCCTGGGAGAGCTCGTCGACCGCTTCCACCAGGGCCTGGGTGAGCAGGGCGTCCTTGGAGCCGAAGTGGTAGCCGATTGCTTCAGCACCGCCAACCACCTCGGCCTGCGCCGCAGCGGAATGCTGCAGCACGGCAAGGACAGGGCGATCTTCCTGCTCAGCGCCGGGGACGCCGAGCGGCTCACGGTCAGCCTCTCCTTCTCCACCGACTCACCCGCGCTCGACCGGCGGCCCCGGCACGAGCAGGAGCAGGCGGTGCGGG
Organism: Microbispora sitophila; assembly: GCF_014892245.1. Classification (NCBI taxonomy): domain Bacteria; kingdom Bacillati; phylum Actinomycetota; class Actinomycetes; order Streptosporangiales; family Streptosporangiaceae; genus Microbispora; species Microbispora sitophila. The sequence goes on from NZ_JADBGC010000005.1 coordinate 196,517, forward strand.
CCGCCTTCGCCGGGCGCGGCTGGCAGGTGCCCCGGCTGCTTGAGGCGATGGGTGAGGCCGACGACTTCTACTTCTCCTCGACCTGCCAGGTCCACCTGGACCACTGGTCGTCGGGCCGGATCGCCCTGGTCGGCGACGCGGGATACTGCGCCGCGCCGACCAGCGGCATGGGGACCTCACAGGCGCTGATCGGCGCCCGGACGCTGGCACGCGCCCTGGCCTCGGCGGGCGGCGACCACGCGGCCGCCTTCGCCGCCTACGAGGCGGAACTGCGGCCCTACGTGGAGGAGAACCAGGCGATAGGCCAGGAGACCGCGGCGACGATGTTCGGCGGCGGTGGAACCGGCCCGGTGGCCGCGCACACGGCGTAGCGCCGCTCCTCGCGAACGCGCGCGCGGCCGCGAAGCGCGCCGTGCGGGTCCGTCGCGGCCCGGCCCCGGCCGCGACGTCCCGCCTCGCTCCACCCGCGGCCGTCCGTCACTTCCCCAGGGCGGTCTGCAGGTCCATGACGTGGTCCTGCGTCTGCTGCAGCAGCGGGCGCAGCGCCTCGGCCACGTCGCTCAGGCCGAGTTCCTGGGCCTGCTCCACGCGCTCGCGGTAGCGGCGCAGCTGCTCCTGCTCCAACTCCAGGTCGAGCCGGAGGGCGTCGGCGCCGTCGGTCGCCACCGGCACCTCGGGAACGCGGACGCTCGGGACGCCACCGAGGAAGTCGATCTGCTCGGCCAGCGTGGTCGCGTGGTTGAGTTCCTGGCCGAGGTGCTGCTTGAGCTCCTCGATGATCGACAGATACTCCGCGCCCTTGATCGTGGCCGCGTGCTGCACGTACTGCACGATCGAGCGGTACTCGCTCTCCAGGTCCTCGTTGAGCAGGGCGATGAAGCCCTCCGTGTCCATCTGACGTCGTCCTTTCGTCGGTTGGAAGGCCCATCACGTACCCGCTGAGGAGGCGGCCGAACGCCGTCAGCCCAGCTTGTAGAGCGAGGAGCCGCTACCGTCCGTGCCCCCGTACTCCGCCGCCTCGACCTGCGTGCCGTGCTTCTTCACCCACGCCGTGACGTCGGAGCTCGCGCCGCGGGAGGGCCCGAAGCCGCCGTCGCCGATCAGGATGTACGTGAGCTTCCCCTCGGTCACGTACCGCTGCAGCTTCTCGACCGTCATCGCCGGGTCGGACCCGGTGAACCCGCCCATCGCGATGACCGGCTCGCCGGTGGACAGGATCAGCGACGACGCGCTCTGCGCGCTGTCCACCGCCACCAGCCAGGTGGCGCTCCCCTTGTTCCGCTTCAGGTACGCCGCCATCGCCGCGTCCACCTGGCCGCCGGGACCGCGCATGCCGCGGCCGCCCCGCGCCGCCCCGTCCTGCCCGGCCCCGTCCTGCCTGTTCCCACCGGGCGGAGTCATGCCCGTCGGCGGGTTCATGCCGCCGAAGCCGCCGCGGCCGAACGGTCCTCCCACGCCCTGTGAAGGCCCCGCCGTGGGGTTGCTGCCGTTCATCGCCGCGCCGAGCGGCGTCACCGCGTACGCCGCCGGACCGGCCAGCCCGGCCGCGACCGCCGCGGCCAGCGCCACCGCCGTGATCCGCGCGGCCGCCCGGCCCCCACGCCCGGCCGGGCCACCGCTTCCCGCGTCCGGTGCCGTGGCGGCGCGCGCCGTGACCGCCAGGGCGAGCACCGCGACCACCGTGCCGCCCACGACGGCCCAGGCGAGCCACGGCACGAACTCCGGCGTACGGCGCAGCACGACGAACGACCAGGCCCCGGTCAGGGCGACCGCGGCGGCCAGGATCAGCCGCCAGGCGGCCGAGGCGCGTGCCGCCCGCCACATCAGCACGCCGCCGATGCCGGTCAGCGCGGCGACCGCGGGAGCCATCGCGGTCGTGTAGTACGGGTGGAAGGTGCCGCTGGAGAAGCTGAAGACGGCGTAGTGCACGACGAGCCAGCCACCCCACAGCAGCAGCGACGCGCGCACCGCGTCCCTGGCGGTCCCCAGCGCCGGCCCGGCGACCAGGACGAGGCCGCAGACGAGGGCCACGGCGGCGAACGGGAGCAGCCAGGAGATCTGCCCGGCCATGACGTCGTTGAACAGCCTGCCCGCGCCGGACGCGCCGCCGAAGCCGCCACCACCCGGGCCGCCGCCCATGCCGCCGGCGAAGGCCCGTGTCACTCCCTCCGAAGCGTCGGCGGGAAGTCGTCCCGGGCCGCCGCCGTTGCCCGCGCCACCGAAGATCCGGCCCAGGCCGTTGTATCCGATCACCAGGTCCCAGACGGTGTTGTCCGTGCTGCCGCCGATGTACGGCCGCGAGGACGCGGGCCACCGGTCGACCACGACCATCCACCACCCGCTGGCGACCACGAGAACGGCCCCGGAGGCCAGGAGGCGCCCGATCCGGCGTACGAACGTGCCCGGCGCGGCGTGGAGATAGGTCGGCGCGAACGCCGGCAGCACGAGGTACGCCTGGAGCATCTTGGTGTTGAAGGCGAGGCCCACCAGCACGGCGGTGACCAGCAGCGTGCGCAGGCGCCCGGTGCGGATCGACTCCAGGCAGAACCATCCGGCCGCGACCAGTAGCAGCACCAGGACGGTGTCCGGGTTGTTGTCCCTGTTGATGGCCACGGTGATGGGGGTCAGCGTCATGACGAGCGCCGCCAGCAGGGCCGCGGCCCCGGCCGCACCCGCGCCGAGCCCGCGCAGCGCCCGCCGTACGGCGGAGTGGACCAGGGCGACCGACGCCACCCCCGCAGCCGCCTGCGGCAGCAGCATGCTCCACGTGCCGAACCCGAAGATCCGGGCCGACAGGCCCATCACCCACAGCGCGAAGGGCGGCTTGTCGACCGTGATGTACGACCCGGCGTCCAGCGCGCCGAAGAAGAACGCCTTCCAGCTCTTCGTGCCGGAGTAGATCGCGGCGGCGTAGTAGTCGTTGGCGTACCCGTTGCGGCCGAGCGCCCACGTGTAGAGCACCGCGGCGAGGACGAGAACGGCCCACTTCCCCCAGCGCAGGAGCGGGGTCGCCTTGTCCGCCGGAGCCCGGTGGCGTACCGGGGTCACGGAGGCGAGAAGGGTCATCGGGAGTCCTTCCGGGGCGCGAAGACCCAGGATCGCAGGAGCAGGAAGCGCAGCAGGGTGGCGAGACCGTTCGCCACGATGACGGCGGCCAGCTCGGCCGCCCGTGACGCGCCACCGGGCAGCGCGGCCAGGCCGCCGCTGGTCAGCGCGAGGCCTGCGACGAACGCGACGAGCCCGCCGAGGTGATGCCGCAGGGCCCCAGCCCGGCCCCGTACGCCGAAGGTGAAGCGGCGGTTGGCCGCGGTGTTGGCGACGGCGGTGACGAACAACGCGATCGCGTTGGCCGCCACGGGCGGCAGCACCGAGCGCAACAGCCAGAACAGCGCCAGGTGCGCCACGGTGCTGATCGCCCCGATCAGCGCGAACGTGGGGATCTGCGTGCGCACCGACGTCCGGGACGGCGACGGGGCGGGGGCCGAGAGGCTCCCCCGGGCGACCCGCCACATGCCCTTGAGGTCGTCCACGGCCGTCCTGACGATGTCCACCCGGCTGTCGGGGTCGTCCACCCAGTCGACCGGCACCTCGTGGATGCGCAGCCCGTGCTGCTCGGCCAGCAGCAGCAGCTCGGTGTCGAAGAACCACGCCTCGTCCTGCACGGCGGGCAGCAGAGCCTGCACGACCTCGGTGCGGGCCGCCTTGAACCCGCACTGCGCGTCGGAGAAGCGCGCCCCCATGAGCGAGCGCAGCAGCAGGTTGTACGACCTGGAGATGATCTCGCGCTTGGGGCCGCGCACCACGTTGGACCACGGGGACAGGCGGGTCCCGATCGCCAGGTCGCTGTGGCCGGTCATGAGCGGCGCGATCAGCGGGAGGAACGCGTCCAGGTCGGTCGACAGGTCCACGTCCATGTAGCCGACCACGTCGGCGTCGCTGGATTCCCACACCCGCCGCAGCGCCCGGCCCCGGCCCTTCTGGTCGAGGTGGACGGCCCGCACCTCCGGCAGCTCCCGGGCCAGCCGCTGGGCGATCGTCCACGTGCCGTCCGTGCTCGCGTTGTCGGCGATCGTCACGCGGAAGCCGTACGGGAAGTCACCGCTCAGGTAGGCGTGCAGCCGCCCCACGCTCGCGGCCAGGACCCGCTCCTCGTTGTACACGGGGACGACAACCTCGACCAGGCGGGTCCTGCGGGACGCCCCCGCCGCCGGCCCGGCAACCATCGTCATGCTCATGCCTCCTCCTCGCCAGACGGCTCGGAGTGGCGTCGCGCCGGAGGCGCGCCGATGACGCCGGCGCAAATCGCGCTGTGCCTGTTGAGTCGCTCACTTCGCTCGCTCATGGGCCCACGCTCGCGGGCGGGGATGGGACGGCCCTGAGGCGTTCATTAAGCCCGGATGAGAACGCCCCGAGAGGCTCCGATCAGACGATCGGGGGACGGCCCGCGCGGGTGAGCCGTGCCACCGTGGCCCAGGACATCGGGGCGCGCTGCCCGTGCCCGCCCCTCAGGCCCTCGCGCAGCCCCCGGAACCAGACCGCGAGGTTCGCACGGGAGCGGATCCGGGCGATGCTGACCACGGTCCAGACGGCCAGGTAGACGGGGATGAGCGGGACGGGGAGCCGGCGGTAGGCGAGCCAGACGCGGTTGCGGGCGACGAGTCGGTAGAAGGGAGCGTGCCTGGCCGGGTTCGTCGCGGGGTGGTGGATGACGATGTCCGGCGCGTAGTGGCCGGTGCGCCCGAGGTCCCACAGCCGCCAGCTCAGGTCGATGCCCTCGTGGAAGAGGAAGAAGTGTCCCGGCCAGCCGCCGGCCTGTTCGTAGTCGGCGCGGCGGACGAGGACGACGCCTTCGGCCATGACGGTGATGGTGCCCGGCCGCGTGACCGTGCCGGCGCGCAGGCGGGGCACCCAGCGGCGCAGCGTGACCCCGGTGCCGGGGTCGGCGATGCGCGGCTGGATGTACGCCGCCCCGGGGTGGCGGCGGGCGACCGCGATGAGCCGGGCGAGGGTGTCGGTGGCGGGCAGGACGGCGTCGTTGTCGAGGAAGAAGACGAACTCGCCGGCGTCCGGCCCGGCGAGGGCGTCGGCGCCGGCGTTCCGCCCGGCGGGGATGCCCTCGTTGACGGGCAGGACCACCGTGCGGACCCCGGCGGGCACGTGATCGGGCTGTACTCCGTTGCCGACGATGACCACGCGCAGGTCGACGTCCCGCTGGGCCAGGAGGGATTCCATCGCCCGTTCGAACGGCTCCGGCCGGTCGTTCATGGTGAGCACCACCACGTCGACGGTGGCCTTCGGGCTGGTCATCCTGTCGCGTCTCCCGGACGGGCTCGGATCTGGTGGAGCGAGCGGGATCTCGTCATCCGTCGTTCCCGTCGCGTTAACCCGCCACCCTAGTGGTCGTCACCTGCGTATTCCGCCGAATCGGGAACGCCGGGGCGTGCCCGGCCCGTCACGCCGAGGCTCCCTGACGCTGGTCCCTCGAGCCCCGGCCCGGCCACGGCGACGCCGGCGGCAGAAGCCCGAGCCAGGTCAGGCCCCCGGCGGTCCGCCGGGGAGTTCGACCGTGGCGAGCGTGCCGCCGCCGGGCGCGTTCTCGATCGCGACCCGTCCCCCGGCGTCCCGTACGGCCTGCGCCACGATCGACAGGCCGAGACCCGAGCCGGGCAGGCTCCGCGCCGACGGCGAGCGCCAGAACCGCTCGAAGACGTGCGGCAGCTCGTCCTCGGGGATGCCTGGGCCCTCGTCGCGCACGGTCAGCACGCCGCCCTTGAGCCGCACGGTCACCAGACCCCCGGGCGGGCTGAACTTCACGGCGTTGTCGAGCACGTTCACCGCGGCCCGCTGCAGACCCCGGGCGTCCCCGTGGACCTGCCACGGCTCCAGGTCCACGTCGAAGCGCAGCCCGGGCCCGCGCCGCCTGGCCCGCTCGACCGCCGACGCGACCACCTCGTGCAGGTCGATGTCGGACGACAGCTCGCCGCTCTCCGCCTTCCTCGACAGCTCGAGCAGGTCGCCGATGAGGCTCGACATCTCCTCGAACTGCTCCTTGACGTTCGCCAGCAGCCGCCGCTTGGCCGAGGGCTCGATGGCGCGGCCGGTGTTCTCGCTGCGCAGCAGCAGGTCGATGTTGGTGCGCAGGCTCGTCAGCGGGGTGCGCAGCTCGTGCCCGGCGTCGGCGACGAGCCGCCGCTGGCGCTCCTGCGAGCTGGACAGGGCGGCGGTCATCGTGTTGAACGACCGGCTGAGGCGGGCGATCTCGTCCTCCCCCTCCACCGGGATCGTCACGCTCAGGTCCTCCGTCCTGGCCACGTGCTCGACCGCGCGGGTCAGCCGCCCCACCGGGCGCAGGGCCGTACGGGCCAGCCAGAGGCCGGCCACGGCGGCGCCGAGCACGCCGAGCACGCAGACGGAGCCGAAGACGAGGGCGAGGATGCGGAGCGTCTGGTCCATCTCGGCGGTGGAGCGGAACACGCTGACCGTCACCGGGCCCTGCGGCAGGGGCGGCTCCGCGAACTGCGCGGCGTCGCCAGGCGGGCCGCCGAGACGCGGCTCATACCTGAAGGTGTAGACGAGCACGGAGGTGCCGTCGGTGGTGACCGCGTCGCGCAGCACGGGCGTGCCGCCGGAGAAGGCCATCGCCCGCTCCCGCGCCGTCGGCGTCACCCGCGCCGATCCGGACGCGACGCACACCGAGCCGTCCGCCAGGACGACCTGCCAGCTGCGTCCGGAGGGGTCCCAGTCGGGCCTCGGGTGGCCCTCCCTGCGTCCCTGACCGGCGCAGTCCCGCAGCGCGAACCCGACCTGCTGCGCCGGCGGCTGCAGGTGCGTGATCGAGTCGACGATTTGACCACGCATCTCGCCCCGGACGAGCAGCCAGCACACCGCCGCCGCCACCGCGACGGCCAGGGCGACCGCGGCCGCGATCAGCAGCGTGAGGCGGGACCGGAGGGATCGGTGTCTCATGGCGACGACCGGAGCACGTAGCCCACACCGCGCACGGTGTGGATCAGACGGGGCAGTCCGCCCGCCTCGGTCTTGCGCCGCAGGTACATCACGTACACGTCGAGCGAGTTCGACGACGGCTCGAAGTCGAAGCCCCACACCTCACGCAGGATCTGCTCGCGGGTCAGCACCTGGCGGGGGTGGGTGAGGAACAGTTCGAGCAGCAGGTGCTCGGTGCGGGTGAGGTCGAGCCTGCGCCCGGCCCGGGTGACCTCCCAGCTCACGGTGTCCATGCGCAGGTCGCCGAAGGCGAGGACGTCGCCGCCGCTGTCGTCCTGCGCGTACTGCCCGCCGCGCCGCAGCAGCGCCCGCACCCGGGCGAGCAGCTCGTCGAGTTCGAACGGCTTCACCAGGTAGTCGTCCGCCCCGGCGTCCAGGCCGGAGACGCGGTCGCCGACGGCGTCGCGCGCGGTCAGCATGAGGACGGGGAGCCGGTTGCCCGAGGCGCGCAGCCGCCGGCAGGCCGTCAGCCCGTCGAGCCTGGGCATCATGACGTCGAGAAGCACCGCGTCGTACGCGCCCCCGTTTTGTGCTGCGCGGTCGAGGAGGTCGAGCGCGGTCAGCCCGTCGGGGGCGGTCTCGATCGTGTAGCCCTCGAACTCCAGGCTGCTGCGCAACGCCTCCCTGAGGGCGGGCTCGTCGTCCACTACCAGCAGTTTCGCCGATTCCTCACGCACCGGCACAAGCTACCCGAGCGTCATGAAGGTTCCGTTAATACCGCCATCGCGGCGTTGTGCCCGGGGATGCCGCTGACGCCGCCGCCGCGCCGGGCGCCCGCGCCGCACAGCAGCACCCGCTCGTGCGCCGTCTCGACGCCCCACTGAGCAGGCCGAGCCCCGTGGTCGCGCTCCTCGCCGTACGGCCAGGACAGGTCGTGGTGGAAGATGTGGCCGCCGGGCAGGCCCGCGTCCCGCTCCAGGTCGAGCGGGGTCTTGGCCTCCAGGCAGGGCTCGCCCGAGGGCGCGCGCAGCAGGCAGTCCTCGATGGGCTCGGCGAGCACGGAGTCGATGGAGGCGAGCGTGCGGGCCAGCGCCTCCCGCTTGGCCGCCGGGTCGGCGAACAGGCGCGCCGGCATGTGCAGGCCGAACAGCGTCATCGTGTGCGCCCCCGCCTTCCGCAGCTCCGAACCGAGGATCGAGGGGTCGGTGAGCGAGTGGCAGTAGACCTCCGCGGGCGGCAGGTCCGGCACCTTCCCCGCGGCGGCCTGCGCGTACGCCGCGGCGAGCTGGTCGCGGCTCTCGTTGATGTGGAAGGTGCCGCTGAACGCCTCGGCGGGGTCCACGGCGGGGTCCCGCAGCCGGGGCAGCCGCGACAGCACCATGTTGATTTTGAGCTGCGCGCCCTCGGGTCGCTCGGGCGTCTCCCCGAGCAGCCGGGCGAGCACGGCTGGCGGCAGGTTGGCCAGCACCTTGCCCGCGGTCACCGCGTGCTCCGCACCGTCGTCGAACGTGACCTCCCCGGTGCCGGGGTCGATCGCCAGCACCTCGGCCCCGGTGCGGATCTCGGCGCCGTGCCGCCGGGCGACCTCGGCGAGCTCGGTGGTCACCGCGCCCATGCCGCCGACCGGCACGTTCCAGTCACCCGTGCCGTCGCCGATGACGTGGTAGAGGAAGCACCGGTTGGCCAGCAGGTCGGTGGCCGGATCGGCGAAGGTGCCGATCAGGGCGTCGGTGAGGACGACCCCGCGCACCGTGTCGTCGGCGAACCGCTCGTCCACGACCTCGCCGACGGGCCGTTCGAACAGGTCCCGCCACGCCTCGTCGTCCCCCACGACCTCCCGCAGGGCCGTACGGCCGCGCAGCGGTTCGAGCAGCGTCGGCGCGACCCGCCGGGCCACGTGAGCGGTCATCCCGTAGAACCGTTCCCAGGCCGCCAGGTCGTGCCGTCCTCCGGTCACCGCCTCGAAGGAGGCGGCGGTGCGCGCGGCGTCCTCGTTATCCACGAGCAGGCCGGTGTCGCCGACCGGTGTGTAGGAGGCGAAGCGGCGGCGGCGCAGGTCGAGGCGCAGCCCGAGCTCTTTCACGATCTTCGTGGGCAGCAGGCTGACCAGGTAGGAGTAGCGCGACAGCCGCGCGTCCACGCCGGGGAACGCGCGGGCCGACACGGCGAGGCCGCCCACGTGATCGAGGCGTTCCAGGACCAGCACGCTGCGCCCGGCTCTGGCGAGGTAGGCCGCGGCGACGAGGCCGTTGTGCCCGGCGCCGGCGATGACGACGTCGTAGTGCGAGCGTGGCATGGAGCGTTCTCCCGGGTCGTACGTGGCTCGGTGTCGCGGTTGTATGCGGGCCGGATGCGAGTCGCGGCGGCGGGCGTGGGAGGGTCTCGGAGGGGTGACGGGAGGATGTGGCGTCGGCGGACCTGAGCGGATGCCCGCAACGTATCGCAAAGTCCCCCGCAATACCCGGGCAGAATATGCCGAAGCGGACAATCCTCCGCCAACGAAAGAACCCCAAGCGGGAGACAGGAGAGACATGCGCGTTTCCGATGAGGTCGCCGAGGCGCTGGCCGCCGGCCGTCCGGTCGTCGCCCTGGAGTCCACCATCATCTCCCACGGGCTTCCCCAGCCCCGCAACCTCCAGGTCGCCCTCGAACTGGAGGACATCGTCCGGCAGGCGGGGGCCGTGCCGGCGACGGTGGCGGTGCTGGACGGCGTCCCGCGGGTGGGCCTGGACAAGGACGGGCTGGAGCGGATCGCGACCGAGCCGGGCCTGCGCAAGCTCGGCTTCCGCGACCTCGCCCCGGCCGCCGCGCTCGGGCTGAGCGGTGCCACCACCGTCTCCGGCACCTCGTTCCTGGCCGCCAGGGCGGGTGTGCGGGTGTTCGCCACCGGGGGTCTCGGCGGCGTCCACCGCGGCTGGACCACCGTGCAGGACGAGTCGGCCGACATCGACACGCTCAGCCGCACCAGGATCACCGTGGTGTGCGCCGGCGTGAAGTCGATCCTCGACGTGCCCGCGACGCTTCAGCGGCTGGAGACCAAGCAGGTCACCGTCGTCGGCTACCGGACCGACGAGTTCCCCGGCTTCTACCTGCACAGCTCCGGCGAGCCGGTGGACTGGCGCATCGAGACGCCGCAGGAGGCCGCCGGCGTCATGCGCGCCCAGGACACGCTCGGCGGGCTGGACACGGCGCTGATCGTGGCCAACCCGGTTCCCGTCGATCTCCAGCTCGACCCGGACCTGCACGACCGGGTGCTCGCGGAGGGCCTGCGCGCCGCCGAGGAGCGCGGGGTCACCGGGCAGGCCATCACCCCGTTCCTGCTGGAATACCTGGTCGAGGGCACGGGTGGAGCGTCGCTGGAGGCCAACCTCGCGGCCGTACGCGGCAACACCCGCCTGGCCGGGGAGATCGCGGCCGCCTGGGCGGCCGGGTGAGCGGTCTGCTGGTGATCGGCGACGTGGTCACCGACGTCGTCGCGCTGCACGACGGCCCCGCGGCCACCGGCACCGACACGCCCGCCGACATCGCGTTGCGCCCGGGCGGCTCGGGGGCGAACACCGCCTCCTGGGCCGCCCGGCTCGGCGCCGACACCCGCCTGCTGGCGCGGGCCGGGTACGACACCGGCGAGTGGCACGCGGCCCAGCTGACCAAGGCCGGAGTCCGGCCGCACCTGCGGATCGACCCGGAGCGGCCCTCCGCCGTCGTGATCGCCATGGTCGACTCCACCGGGGAGCGGTCCATGCTCACCAACCGAGGGGCGAGCGGCCACATCGGGGTCGGCGACTGGACGCCCGACCTGCTCGACGGGGTCGGGCATCTGCACCTGTCGGCGTACACGATGTTCGCCGAGCCGGGCCTGGAACTCGTGCGGCTCGCCATGCGCGAGGCCGCCGGGCGTGGGATCCCCGTCAGCGTCGATCCGGCCTCCTGCGGGCCCCTGCGCGCGTTCGGCACCGAGCGGTTCCTCCGCGAGACGGCCCCGGCGAGCGTCGTGATCCCCAACCTGGAGGAGGCGCTGCTGCTCGCGGACGCCGTGGATCCCGAGGCGGCGGCCCGCACCCTCAGCGCCCACTACGGCACGGCGGTGGTCAAGCTGGGGGCCGGCGGTGCCCTGCTGGCCCGCGATGGCCGTATAGTCGCCAGAGCGGCCGCGCCCCCGGCGGAGGTGGTCGACTCGACGGGCGCGGGAGACGCGTTCGCCGCGGGGTTCCTGGTCGCCTCGATGGCCGGGAGCACGCCCGAGGAAGCCCTGCGCAAGGGGTGTGAGGCGGGCGCGGCGGCGGTCGCGCAGGTCGGCGCCCGGCCGGATCCTGGGAACTTTACCCTATTGACACCAATTGCTGGTTTGCGGCGTAAGCTGCACCATTAGCAACATGCGTCACTCTCGGGAGGGTGCGGTCATACCGATGGACGCCGAGTCAACGATCTGCCTGAGCGACCTGGTCCCGGCCCTGCGCTGGAGCCGTCCTCAGCAGGTGGCCGAGATGCTGGCCGACCCGCGCCTGCCCGGCGGCTGGTGGGCCTCCGTCGGGATCGGCCGCGCGATGCGGGCGACCGGCGTTGACTGGCTCTGCGAGCGGCTCGCCCGCCTCGCCGTCGGCCGCTGGGATCATTTGCCCCTCACCGACCTGCTCCCGGCGCTCCAGGTGCACACCGTGGACCCGGCCATGCCCGGCTGGCCTGATCCCGTACGCACGGTGGTCAACCACCTCGGCGGGTGGTATCGGCTGCGCCGCCTGACACCGTGCGATCTCCAGGCCCCGGCCGCTCCCGCCTCGCCCGAGGTCCTCCTGACCACCGTGTTCCGGGAGGTGTTCGGGCGCCTGGAGAGCGAGCTGGCGTCCGGGCGGTCCGAGCAGGCGCTCGCAGGGGGCGAGCCCGCGCCCCAGGCACAGGTCCAGGCACAGGCACAGGCACAGGTCCAGGCACAGGCACAGGCACCCGCCGGTCCCGCCTCCGAGTCCCTTCCCCAGGCCGCGCCCGGGACGACGTCTCAGCCGTTCCCCCAGGTCGCGCCGGGAACAACGTCACAGCCGTTCCCGCAGGCCGGGACCTCCTCCCAGCCCTTCCCGCAGGTCGCCGCCCCGGGAACCACCTCGCAGCCGTTCGGCCGGCCTGCCTCGCCGGCGCCCGGGCAGGCCGCCGAGACGCCCACCCAGACGCCCGCTCAGCAGGGGCAGGCACCCGTCCGGCCCGGGCGGGGCGCGCCGTCGCAGGCGCCTGTCGCGGAGCCGGCCAAGCCCGCCACCCAGCCCTTCGCCCGGCAGCCGGGGGCCTCGATCCCGCCGCCCGCGGCCGCCCCCGCCCAGCAGCCCGCGGCCGAGGCGGCGCGGGAGCGGCAGCCGGCCGACCTCAGCGCGCACCCGATGGTCGCGGTCGTCGAAGGCCTGTTCCGCGGCTGGGACCCGCTCGCCAGGGCCGTCGCGGCCGAGCGGCTGTTCGCCGCCGAGCCGGTGAGCCTGCGCACGCTGGCGCACAACCTCAACGTGGACCGCGAACTGCTCTCCCAGGCCCAGCGCACGGCCGAGGAGCGGGTGCTGCTGTGGCTGCGCTCCCCCGACTCCGCGCCGCTCACCGGCCACTTGTTCGGGCTCACCGAGTGGCTGGGCGCCGCGGCCACCCAGGAGCAGCTCATCTCGGCGGACCCGTCCCACCCCATCGAGGTCCCGGCCCTCGGCACGCCGCTGTGGCGGGTGCTGGTCACGCTGATGCCCGACCGCCGCCTGCAGGACGGCTGGCTCGTGGTGGGCGACCTCGCGGGGCTGCGGGACAAGACCCGCCAGCTGCTGGCGAGCAAGCCCGCGGACGCCGACGTCGTGGAGCTGCTCGGCCAGCTCGGCATCCGCGCCCACTCCGCCAAGGCGTGGCTGGACTCGATGCCGCAGGCGAGCTCCCCGTCCGAGCCCGGCCCCCTGCCCACCCGGCACGGCCCCGACCAGACGGCGAAGCCCACGCCGCTGCCCCGCCGTACGCCCGGCGCGAACGGGCACCACCACGGCCGCGGCGGGGTCCCGATCCCCTCGCAGGCCAACAACGGGCCCGACGCCGCCACCGCGCTCGCCGCGCTCAACGCGCTCACGAACGGCAACCTGAACGGGAACCTGGCGGGGGGCGTGCCCCGGCCGCATCTGGTGCCGAACCCCCGCCCGACCTCCAGCCCGGCCTCCGACCCCCGCCGCTGGCAGCGGATCGACGTCACCAGCGGCCATCTGCGCGGCGAGCCGGTGGCGGTCCCCGAGGGGTACGCCGCCCAGCTCGGCATGCGCCCGGGGACGCTGCTGTCGGTCACCGGCCCGGGAGACAACGCCGTCGTGCTGGTGTGGCGCGACCGGCAGCCGGTGTTCGACTCGCTCCAGCCGGTCCTGATGCGGCTGAACGCGCGGCCCGGCGACTCGGTCTACGTGACCGTGGACGGCTACCGCCTGGACGCCCAGCTCACCTCGACCGTCTGACCGTCCCTGCGGCGCGTGGCGTACGGCGCGACGCGCGGGATCTCTCCGGAAGGGCCGGTCGGGTCATGCCCGCAGCCCGGTCCCGACGATGAGCGTGTAGTTTGCGCCGACGCGGAAGCCTCCGGAGGACCCGTGGATGGTCAGCGTGTGGCGGCCGGGCCTCAGTGGGTCCAGACGCGCCCAGAGCCCGCACGCGTAGTACGTCTCCGTTCCCTCCACACCGGTCAGAGGATTGCCCGCCACACCGGTCACGGCGACGTCGTCCTCTTCCATCCGTTCCGGTGTGACCGGCCGGCCGTCGAGGACGGCGCCGCCTTTCGCCGTGGCCATGAAGTCCTCGCAGTCCGCCTGGTCGCCGACCAGATTCACCAGCGGGAACACCAGCGGCCTCCCCGCGGGAAGCGCGCACGTCCGGCGTACGGTGCCGCCGAAGGTCCCGGCGAGGAACCAGACGTCCTCCGGCTGGTTGCGATCGCAGAACTCTCCGGTGTCGTCCGCGACGGGGTTGGTGCTCTCGGTCTCGGAGGACGCCCACGTCCACCAGCGTCCCTGGATCGACTCCGCGGGCGAGGCGGACGGCTCCGGAGACACGACGTCGTCCGCGCCGCTCGTGCGGGCCGCCGCGCCGCAGCCGGCGAGGAGACTGAGAAGCACCAGAAGTGGCAATAGGGATCTTGGGGACATCCGGGAATCATAGACTCGATCATCGCCGCCCTCACGGCGATCAGGAGTTTCCGGATCCCGCGAGCCCCGGATAACGGGCTCACATCTTCGGTCTGAGCATCTTGCGGTAGTAGGTGGCCGACACCTCGTAGCCGAGGGCGCCATAGAATTCGGCGGCCCGCCGGGTCGCCAGCGCGACGTATCCGGCCTGCCGTGAGCGCGCCCACGTCTCGAACTCCTCCAGCAACCGCCGCCCGATGCCGTGGCGGCGATAGCCGCTCTCGATCATCGCCTCCTCCACCCACGCGACCCTGCCGTTGGCGAACAGCGTGAGGTGGGTGAAGCCCAGCAGGTAGCCGCGTACGGTCCCCTCGACCGTGGCGACGATGAGGAAGGCGTCCTCGTTCTCCAGGAGTTGCGGCAGCGCCGCGTCGAACGGCGCACGCTCGGGCCGGAACGTCAGCGCGAACTCGCGGGCGAGCGCGAAGATCTCGTCCGCGTCGGTCTTCTCGGCCCTCCGGAGCTGGAGATCACCAGACGTCATGAAAGGGACTCTAGGAGTACCTGGGCACATACGTCCAATCCAAGCCCACGTCCCGAGACCGGAGGCAGACGGGAAGGCCCCTCAGACGGCGGTGACGGCGAAGGACCGCCGGGCGTGCCGCACGAACTCGCGTACGGCGGGGCCCTGCCCGCCGCGCCACACCAGCGCGAGCAGCGCGGGCGTCTCGACGTCCTCGATGGTGAGCGCGGTGAGCCGGTCGCGGTGAGCCGCGGCCATCGACTCGCTGAGGACGGCGACGCCGAGCCCACGGGCCGCGAGGCCGGCGACGGCGTCGGCCGCCCCGGCCTGCAGTGCGATCACCGGCTGGAGGCCCCGGGCCGCGCAGGCCTCGTCGAACACCGCGCGCAGGCCGGTGCCGTACGGCATGCAGACGATCGGGTGCGAGCCGAGGTCGCGCAGGGTGACGCCGTCCCGGCCCGCGAGGGGGTGGCCGGGCGGGACGGCGGCGACGAGCCGCTCGCTGATGACCGTCAGCGTCTCCAGGCCGTCCGGAGCGGCGGCGAGCCCGGCGAGGGCCAGGTCGAGGGCGCCGGAGCGCACCCCCTCGACGAGCCGGTCGGAGCCGTCCTCCAGCAGGGAGATCTCGACCCCCGGGTGGGCTCGGTGGAACGCGGCGAGGGCGTCGAACAGCGGCGTGACGGTGCAGCCGACGACCATCCCGACGGTGAGCCGGCCCCGGATGAGGCCGGTCACCTCGCCCACCGCCTGCCCCAGCGCCCCGGCCGCGGCGAGCGCGGCGCGGGCGTGGTCGAGCGCGGCCTTCCCCGCGACGGTCAGCGTGACGCTCCGCGCGGACCGGTCGAACAGCTCGGCGCCGAGTTCGCGTTCGAGCTGCCGGATCTGGGCGCTGACGCCCGACTGGCTGATGTGCACCCGCTCGGCGGCCCGGGTGAAGTTGCGCTCCTCGGCGACCGCGACGAAATACTCCAGCTGGCGCAGTTCCATAACTACTGATTCTAGTTCCCATCAGATCTATCTGTTGGACTTCTGACGGGCGGATCGGCAGGCTGGAGGCCGTACGAGAGATCGGGAGGAACCCATGCCGGAGTACGAGAAGGCCATGCGGCCGGAGGACATCACCCGCCTGTTCGTCGAGCGGTCCAACGCCGGGGACGCCGAGGGTGTGGCGGCCCTGTACGAGGAGAACGCGGTGCTGGCCTACCCGCCGGGCGGCGTGACGGTCGGCCGGGAGGCGATCCGCGCCCTGTGGGAGAAGGTGCTGGCGAACCGCCCCCGTTTCGAGCCCGAGGAGCCACTGCCGACCTTGGTCAGCGGCGACATCGCGCTGACCTCGACCCCGCCGAAGGACGGCGCCGGCGCCCGGGCCCAGGTCGTACGGCGCCAGCCCGACGGAAGCTGGCTGCGGGTGCTCGACCAGCCGGAGTTCGCGCCGCCCGCCCGCTGATCCGGTTACGGGTGGGCCGCCGGGGCGGGGGCGGGGGCGGGGCCCGCCTCGGGGGCCGGGGCGGCGCCCTCGTCGTCCACGAACGTCGCCTCGTCGAAGGGGGCCCGGCCGGCCAGCACCTCCTCCGCCCGCGAGCGGTCGAAGTCGCCCACCCACGTGCCGATCAGGACCGTGGCGACCGCGTTCCCCGCGAAGTTGGTCAGCGCCCGGGCCTCCGACATGAACCGGTCGATGCCCACGATCAGGCCGACGCCGTCCACGAGGGCCGGCCGGTGCGACTGGAGGCCCGCCGCCAGCGTGGCGAGGCCCGCACCGGTGACGCCCGCCGCCCCCTTGGACGCGATGATCATGAAGACCAGCAGGCCGATCTGCTCCCCCGCGGAGAGCGGGGCACCGGTCGCGCGGGCCACGAACAGCGTCGCCATGGTCAGGTAGATGGCGGTGCCGTCGAGGTTGAAGGAGTAGCCGGTCGGGACCGTGATGCCGGCGACGGTGCGGCTCACCCCCAGGTGCTCCATCTTGGCGATCAGGCGCGGCAGCGCCGACTCGGAGGAGGACGTGGACAGGATGAGCAGGAACTCCCTGCCGAGGTAGCGCAGCAGCGACAGCAGGTTGATCCGCGCGCCCAGCCACAGCACCGCGCCGAGCACGACCCCCACGAACAGCAGGCACGTCAGGTAGAACCCGCCCATCAGCACGGCCAGGCTGCGCAGCGCGTCGAAACCGCCCGCGCCGACCACGGCGGCCATGGCGCCGAACGCGCCGACCGGGGCCGCCCACATGATCATCGCAAGGACGCGGAAGACGAGCCGCTGCAGGTGGCCGATCCCTCGCAGGATGGGCGCCGCACGCTCCCCCATCGCCTGCAGCGCGAAGCCGGTCAGCAGCGCGACCAGCAGGGTCTGCAGCACCTGGCCCTCGGTGAACGCCGAGACGAAGGTCGCCGGGATGATGCCGAGCAGGAACGACGTCGTGTCGCTCTCGCCGCCCTTGGCCGCCTGCTCCTCGGCGGCCTTGCGCAGCTCGTCGGTCAGCTGGAGCCCCTCGCCGGGGTGCAGGACGTTGCCCACGAGCAGGCCGATGGCCAGCGCCACCGTGGACATGACCATGAAGTATCCGATGGCCAGCCCGCCCACCTTGCCGACCTTCGCGGCCTGGGCCACCGATCCGACGCCGAGCACGATCGTGCAGAAGATGATCGGACTGATCATCATCTTGATCAGGGCGACGAAGGCCGTGCCCAGCGGCTTCAGCGCGGCCCCGGCGTCCGGCGCCGCCAGCCCCACGGCGATGCCGAGGACGACCGCGGCGATCACCGCCAGGTACAGATAATGGGTCCGGTCCCGGGGCGCCCGGCTCATCGTGGTCGTCACACGACCCTCCTCGTCCTCATGCGGGCCCGCGACGGCGCGGGCGGAGATGCGATCTGGTCGGTGACTATGCGCCGCGGTAGTGACCTGGGTCACTATTGCGTACATTTCGTTCACGGCGGTTTTCACCGGCGCGCCCCGGTGAACCCGCGCAGACCCGCACGTGGAACGAGGACGCTGAGGCCGTGACGACGATGACCACCAGGCTCGGACGCTGGAGCCTGGCCCGGCAGGTGCTCGTGCTGCAGATCCTGGTCGTCGGGATCACCGTGGCCGGCGCCACGCTTCTCGGCCTCCTGCGTACGAGCGAGCTACTCGGCGACGAGGCCGCGAGGACGACCAGGGCGGTGGCGATCAGTGTGGCCGACGCGCCCACCGTGCTCGACGCGCTGGACGACCCCGACCCCTCGGCCGTGCTCCAGCCGTACGCGGAGCGGGTGCGCGCGGAGGCCGGGCTCGACTTCATCACGATCATGAACAGGGATGGCCGCAGGTACACGCATCCCAACCCCCGGCAGATCGGCGGGCGCTTCCTCGGCACCATCGCGCCCGCGCTGGCCGGGCGCACGTTCACCGAGACCTACACCGGCACCCTGGGGCCGTCCGTACGGGCCGTCACCCCCGTACGGGACGCCACCGGCCGGGTCCGGGCACTGGTCAGCGCCGGCATCACGGTGGCGAAGATCAGTGCCGAGGTGCGCGAACAGATCGGCTCGGCCGTACTCACCGGACTGCTCGGCCTGGCGGCGGGCATCGCGGGCGCCTACCTGGTGGGCGCCCGTCTGCGCCGTCAGACGCACGGGCTGGGCCCGGCTGAGCTGAGCCGCATGTACGAGTACCACAACGCGATCCTGCACGCGGTGCGCGAGGGGCTGCTGCTCGTCGACCGCGACGGCCGGCTGACCCTCGCCAACGACGGCGCCCGCGAGCTGCTCGGCCTGCCCGCGGACGCGGAGGGACGGCACGTGGGCGACCTGGGCCTGTCGCCCTCGCTGGCCGCGATGCTCGGCTCCGGGGAGAGCCGGTCCGACGAGATCCACCTGACCGGGGAGCGCGTGCTGGTGGCGAGCGCCGCCGTGGTCCGTTCCGGTACGCGCTCGCTCGGCACGGTGGTCACGCTCCGCGACCACACCGAGCTGCAGGCCCTCACCGGGCAGCTCGACGCCGAACGCGGCTTCGCCGAGTCGCTCCGCTCGGCCGCGCACGAGGCCGCAAACCGGCTGCACACGGTCGTCGCGCTCGTGGAGCTGGGCCGCGCCGACCAGGCGGTGGAGTTCGCCACCGCGGAGCTGCGGGCGGCCCAGCGGCTCACCGACCGCGTGGTGGGCGCGGTCCGCGAACCCGTCCTCGCGGCGCTGCTGCTCGGCAAGAGCGCGGCGGCCGCCGAACGCGGGGTCGACCTCGTGATCAGTCCCGGCAGCGAGCTCGACGACGTCGCCCTCGACGCCCGCGACCTCGTGACCATCGTCGGCAACCTGATCGACAACGCGATCGACGCCGCGGTGCAGGGCGCGCCGCCCGCCCGGGTCCGCGTCCACCTGCGCGCCGAGGACGGCACGTTCCTGATCCGGGTCGCCGACAGCGGTCCCGGGCTCGACCCCGGAGTCGTACGGGACGTGTTCCGGCGCGGCTGGTCCACGAAGGGCGACGGCCGGGGGCTCGGCCTCGCGATGGCGGGGCAGGCGGCCCGGCGCCTGGGCGGCGGCATCGAGGTGGGCACCGGTGGTCAGGGCCCCGGTGGTCAGGGCGCGATTTTCACCGTACGGCTCCCGCTGCCGCCCCGGCCGGCCCACGATGGCGTGACAGGCGACCCGGCGCGCGAGGAGGTGCGGCCGTGATCACGGTCCTGATCGTGGAGGACGAGGAGCTCACGGCCGAGGCGAACCGCCTGTACGTCGAGCGGGTGCCGGGCTTCCGGGTCGCCGGCGTGGCCAGGTCCGGAGGCGAGGCCGTCCGCGCGCTGCGCCGCGAACCGGTGGATCTCGTGCTCCTCGACCTCTACCTGCCGGACATGCACGGGCTGGACGTCTGCCGGGCCATGCGGGCCGCGGGCCTTCCCTGTGACGTCATCGCCGTCACCTCCGCGCGGGACCTGTCGGTGGTCAGGTCGGCCGTCTCCGCCGGGGTCGTGCAGTACTTGCTGAAGCCCTTCACCTTCGCCCTGCTGCAGGAGAAGCTCGAGCGATACGCGGCGTTCCGGTCGTCGATCAGCGGGCCGGGCGAGGTCAGCGGCCAGGGCGAGGTGGACCGGGCGCTGTCCACCCTGCGCGGGACCGCCCGCCCCCATCTGCCCAAGGGGATGACGGGCGACACCCTGGAGGCGGTGGCGGGCGCGCTGCGGAACGCCGCCGGCGGCATGTCGGCCCAGGCCGTGGGCGCGGCCGTGGGGGTGTCCCGGGTGACGGCCCGGCGCTACCTGGAACACCTCGTCGACACCGGCGTCGCGCGCCGGGTCCCGCAGTACGGCGGCCCGGGCCGCCCGGAACTCCGCTACACCATCGCCTGAACGAACCCGCGGACCCGACGAGGCATTTGTCCAGGAATGGGCAGGTATAGGTCGGGGTGAGGGCCATGGAAGATCGTCGTCGACAGGACTGGGCCGAGAGCGGAGAGACGGGTTGCTCCCGCCGCCGGTTCCTCGCCTACTCGGCCGCGGGACCGCTGGCCCTCGCCGCCGTACGGCAGGCGCCACCGCGGCAGGCCGCCCCTGGGACCGCCCGGCAGGACTTCGTCGTGCAGGAGACCCCGTCCCGATACTTCTCCCACCGGGGAAACGGCTCGGAAGAGATGAAGTGGGGTCCGGTCGGCGGATATGGGGACCTGATTCCCAACGACCGGTTCTATATCCACAACCGGGCCCGTCCGCCGCACATCGACCGTTCGTCGTGGCACCTGGAGATCACCGGTGACGCGGTCTCGCGTCCCAGGTCGTTCTCGTACGCGGACCTGCTCGCGCTGCCCCAGGTCACCCTGCGCCGCACCCTCGACTGCGGCGCGAACTGCTCGGCCTTCTTCCCCGAGCTCCCGCCGTCGGGCGACGGCCGATGGCTTCCCACCGGTTACACGCAGTGGCACTTCGGCGCGGTCGGCGCCGCCGAGTGGACCGGCGTACGGGTCAGGGACGTGCTCGCGGCGGCCGGACTCGGCCACGCCGTGGACGTGCGGTTCACCGGCCTGGACGAGATCGCCACCCCGGAGGGGACCGTGCACTACTCGGAGGTCATCCCCGCGGGCAAGGCCCTGCGGGACGACAGCCTGCTGGTGCATCACATGAACGGAGCCGACCTGCCCGTCGACCACGGCTACCCGCTGCGCGCCCTCATGTCCGGGTGGGGCGCCAACACGGCGGTCAAGTGGCTCGGCACCATCGAGGCGTCCGTACGGCGCCTGCCCGCGCAGGGGCTCCAGCGCAACCAGGTGCTCGTGGGCCCCTCCTATCCCACCCCCGTCCGGCCGACCGTCGGCCGGATCCGCAGCGCCCTCGAACTCGACGACGGCGTCACGCTCCCGCCCGGCGACCACACGCTGCACGGCCGGGCCTGGTCCGGCGCCGGGGCGATCGACCACGTCGACGTCGCGATCGAGCGGCTGATCGCCCCCGGGCGCTGGGTGGCGGAGACGCCCTGGCGCGGGGCGAGACTCCTCACCCCGCCCGAACCGCTGATCTGGGTGCGGTTCGAGGTGCCGTGGCGAGGGGCGCGGCCGGGGCGATACCGCGTGATGTCGCGGGCCCGCGACAAGGCGGGCAACGTCCAGCCCCGGCCCGCGGACGTCCCGTGGAACCAGCACGGGCTCGGCTACGACGGCCACGCCCCGCTGTACCTCACCGTCCTCCCGCCCCGGACCATGCCGTAGAGATCCGCGTTCGCCCGCGGGGACCCCGCCGCGCGCCGCAGGCGCAGTGCCCGGCACCGTCGGTGACAATCAGTCGCGGCGGGCGACCTTGTCGGCGATTCTGGCGAGGGGCGAAGAGGTCACCCGTCCGGCGACCACTTCCTGACGATCGGCCTCGCGGTAGGCCATGTACATCCCTTGCACGCCCAGCCAGCGCAACGGCTCGGGCTCCCACTTCCTGACCTTCCTGCCCACCCAGGGCAGCCTGGTCAGCGTCGTGTCGGCGCCCAGAACGAGGTCGCGGAGCGTGCGGCCGGCGAGATTCGCCGTGGCCACGCCGTGCCCCACATAGCCTCCCGCCCAGCCGAGTCCCGTGCGCCGGTCCAGCCCGACGGTGGAGCACCAGTCACGGGGCACGCCGAGCACGCCGGACCAGGCATGCGCGATCTCGGCGTCGGCGGTGGACGGGAACAGCCTGACGAGCGCGTCCCGCAACTGCCGTACGGTCGCCGCCCGGGTTCGGCCGTCGTTGTCCGTCCTCGATCCGAATCTGTAGGGCCAGCCCCGCCCGCCGATCGCGATCCTGTCGTCCGCGGTCCGCTGCGCGTAGATGTACGCATGGGACACGTCGCCGAGCAGTTCCCTGCCCGTCCAGCCGATCCGCGCCCAGAACCGCTCCCCGAGCGGTTCTGTGACGATCAGCGAGGAGTTCATCGGCAGCCAGGTGCGCCGCTCACCCGGCAGTCCGGCGGTGAATCCCTCGGTCGCCCTGATCACGAACCGGGCCTTGACGGTCCCGTACGGCGTCTCGGCCGTGTGGGGGGCGATTCCGGTCACCGGGGTGGACTCGTAGATCTCGACGCCCAGCCCCTCCACGGCCCGTGCCAGCCCTTGGACCAGCTTGGCCGGCTGGACCCGGGCGCAGTGCGGGGTGTAGGACGCGCCGAGCGCACCGGCGACGCCGATCCTGGCGACCGTCTCCTCCGCGTCGAGCAGCACCACGTCGTCGTCCCACGCCTGGGCGGTGACGACCTGCTGACGCAGCCTGGGCAGCTGGGCGGGTGCGTGCGCCACGCGCAGCATGCCGTTCTTCACGATGTCGGCCTCGATCCCCTCGGCGGCGGCCACCGCGACGATCTCGTCGACGCTGCCGTTCATCGCCCGCTGAAGGTCGAGGACGGCCTGCCGGCCGTGCGTGGCGGCGAAGCGCCGCCGTGACCCGGCGAGGGCCGCCGTGATCCAGCCGCCGTTGCGACCGGAGGCGCCGTAGCCGGCGAAGCTGCGCTCGAGGACCGCGATCCGGAGGGCCGGATCGCCCTTCTTCAGGTAGTACGCGGTCCACAGGCCGGTGTAGCCGCCGCCGACGATGCACACGTCGACGTCGAGGGACCGGTCGAGCGGCCTGCGACGGCTGGGCAGGCCGATCTCGCGATACCAGAACGACACGCCTCCGTTGACGGTCACCGCGCCACCCCCACGGCAGGAGCGGGCACGGCCGCGCCCTCGCGGACGCGCCCGATGCGCAGGCAGACCAGCGTGAACGCGTAGAACAGCACGGTTGTCAGGGCGACCGGCCAGTAGTGGCCGCCGGTCCACTCCAGCGACGCGGTGGAGAACAGCGGCACGACGCCTCCGCCGATGGCCCCGGCGAGCTGGTAGGACAGCGACATGCCGGTGTAGCGGACGCGCGGCGCGAACAACTGGGCCACGTACGCCGCGCCCACCGAGTAGGTGGCGGTCACGCCGATGAGCCCGACGCCGACGCCCACGCAGAGCCAGAAGGCGCTGCCGGTCCCGAAGAGCCAGAACGGCGGCACCGCCCAAAGGAGCCCCGCCACGGCGCCCCAGCCGATCACCTTGGCCTTGCCGTGCTTGTCGCCCATGGCGGCGAAGACGAACATGAGCGCCGCCTCGACCACCGCTGCCACGATCTGCCCGGCCAGTGCGGTGGATTTGGGCAGGCCCAGCTGAGTCGTGGTGTAGGCGAGCATGAACGTGGTGAGCAGGTAGTAGGCGACGAAGCCGCCCGCGAAGATGCCCAGGCCCACCACGATCTGCCGCCATGAGGTGCGCAGGCACTCGACGATGGGCAGCGTGTCCGATCGCGTGGACTTCTGGAAGTCGGGGGTCTCCTCGATCCTCAGTCGCACCAGGAAGCCCACCACGACCAGCACGATGGAGACGAGGAACGGGAGACGCCAGCCCCAGCTCTCGAACTGCTCGGCGGTCAGCAGGCCGTTGAGCACGGTGAACATGACGGTGGCGAGGAGCAGCCCGACCGGCGAGCCGATCTGCGCGAACGCGCCGAAGAACGAGCGCCGCCGCGCAGGCGCGTGCTCGACGGAGATGAGCGCCGCGCCGCCCCACTCACCACCGACCGCCAGGCCCTGAACGAAGCGCAGGACGACGAGCAGCAGAGGTGCGAGCGCGCCGATGCCGCTGTATGTGGGCACGCAGCCGACCAGGAAGGTCGCGGTGCCCATCATGAGCAGCGTCCAGACAAGCGACTTCTTACGCCCGATCCGGTCCCCGAAGTGACCGAACACGACGGCGCCGAGTGGCCTGGCGACGTAGCCGACGGCGTACGTGGCGAATGCCGACAGCACGCCCGCGATCGGAGACAGCGTGGGGAAGAACAGCTTGTTGAAGACCAGCGCGGACGCGGTCGTGTAGATGAAGAAGTCGTACCATTCGATGCTCGTGCCGAGCGCGGACGCGAGTGCCACACGGCGCATCTGCGGTTTCGTCATTGGGGGGTCTCCTTCACGATCAAGCCGTCCCTCAGGTCGGCCTCGCGGTCTGCCACCGGCCTCTCGGCGGGCGGGCCGTAGCCTCCGCCTCCGCCGGTGCGCAGGCTGATCCGTTCACCGGCGGCGAGCTTGACCGCGTCGATGTGGGACAGCCGCTGGATGGTCCCGTCGGACCTGGTCACCTCGAGCCCGCCGGTGGCGCCGTCGCCGCCGCCGAAGAGGCCGCGGGCGCCGTAGCGGTGCCGGTCGGAGTAGGCGGAGAAGGTGACGCCGTCCCTGGTCGCCTCGTACGTACGCACGAAGCCGAGGCCGCCGCGGTTGCGGCCGTCGCCTCCCGAGCCGGGGACGAGGGCGAACTCCGTCACCCTGAAGTGCGAGTAGTCGATCTCCAGCGCCTCGACGGGGGCGCTGGCGCAGTTGGAGATCGGATTGTCGAGCCCGTCCGCGCCGTCCTGTCCGGGACCCGCGCCCCAGCCGCCGCCGAGCACCTCCAGGACCACCTGGTATTCGTGGCTGTCGGGGTCGAGGTAGCTGAGCGCCGCGGCGCTGGTCGTGTCGTAGCCCGTGGCCACCACACGGTCGGGCAGCGCGTCGGCGAGCGCCCGGATCACCGCGTCGAACGCACGGCTGGCCGGGGTGAGCCTGGCCCGGACGGCGGCCGGCGCGGCCGGGTTGAGGATCGAGCCGTAAGGGGCCTTCACCGTGATGGGCCGGTTGCAGCCCTCGTTGAACGGGATGTCCTTGTCCCTGAGCAGGCCGCGGATCGCACTCTGCACAGAGGAGACCGTCGAGGCGAACGGGCAGTTGAGGTTGGCGCCGACCTGAGGGTCGGTGCCGGCGAAGTCGACCTCGATGTCGGAGCCCCGCACGCGGACGGAGACCCTGACGTGGTGCCGATCGCCTCCCCAGGACGACGCGTCGATGATCTCTTCGGCGGAGTAGTCGCCGTCCGGGATCTCGGAGATGGAGTCACGCAGCCGCCGCTCGGCGTAGTTCTGCAGTTCCTCCATCACCGCGAAGGTGAGCTCGGCCCCATGTCTGGAGACCAGCTCGCGCAGCCGTTCCGCGGCGACGCTGTTGGCCGCGAACTGCGCGTTCAGATCGCCCACCACGAGGTCGGGAACCCGGACGTTGAGCCGGAACAGCTGCTCGACGAAGCCGCCGTGCCAGTCACGGGAGACCGAGAACGGCCGGCCGGGCAGGCGCAACCCCTCCTGGAAGACCTCCTTGGCGTTGATGGTCAGTCCCGGCTCGCCGCCTCCGATGTCCACGTGGTGCGCGACACTGGCCGCGAACCCGACGAGCAGGTCCTCATGGAAGACGGGTGTGAACAGATAGATGTCCTGCAGGTGCTGACCGCCGTTGAAGGGATCGTTGTAAAGGATCGCGTCGTCGGCCGTGAGAGTGCGCGGGTCGTTGCCGGCCAGCACGGCGGCGATCGCATGCGAGATGCCGGCGGTCATGATGGGGATGGCCTCGGCCTGGCTGACCACGTTGCCGTGTGGATCGACGAGCGCCACCGCGTAGTCCCGTGCCTCCCGCACGACCGAGGAGAACGCGGCACGCCGCAGGTTCGCCGCCATCTCCCGGGGGATCGCCGCCAGCGCGGTGCCGACGATGTTCAGGGTGACCGGATCGACCGTCATGTCAGGCTCCTCGCGTCAGCAGCAGGTTGGTGGCGTCGTCCACGGCGGCTGTCCAGCCGGGCGGCACATAGGTGGTGGCGGAGTCCTCCTCGATCACCGCGGGTCCGTTGATCGCGAAGCCGGGCGGCAGCCCCGCCCTCCACAGGAACGCGCAGGTCTGTTCCCTCCCGTCGATCACGACGGGCAGGTCCTCGCGGCGCGCGGAGCCTTCCACCTGTACGGCGGGCAACGCCGTGTCGCGCCGGGGCAGCCGGAGGGTGAGCCGGTAGGTGACGACCTGAACCGGCTTGCCCCGAGTGGCATGGCCATACCTGAGGGTGTGGGCATCGTGGAACAGCTCGGCGGCCTCGGCCGGCCCCGATCCCCTCGGCACCGGGACCGTCAGCTCGAAGCCCTGGCCCCGGTAACGCAGATCCAGCTCGTGTTCGACGAGCATGTCGTCCGGGTTCATGTCCTGGGCGGCGATCTCGGCGCGGGCGTCGGCGAGCAACTCGGCGAAGACGTCGTCGAGCTCGCCCGGTGCCAGCTCGTGCAGGTCCGCCACCCGGGTGACCGCGAAGCGGCGCTGGAAGTCGGAGCTGAGCAGGCCGTACGCGGACATGAGGCCGGCGTGCGGCGGGACCAGCACGGTCCTGATGCCCAGCTCGCCGGCGACCGCGGCGGCGTGCAGCGGGCCGGCGCCGCCATAGGCGACGAGCGTGTGATCGCGAGGGTCGTGACCGCGCTCGGTGGAGACCAGCCTGATCGCTCCCGCCATCGCGACGTTCGCGATGCGGAAGACGTCCTCGGCGAGCTGGGCGGGCGTACGTCCCAGCGGACCGGCGAGCACGTCGAGCGCCCGCACGGCGGCCGGCCGGTCGAGCGCGTGCCTGCCGCCGAGGAAATGACCGGGACGGATCAGTCCGCGGGTGACGTTCGCGTCCGTCACGGTCGGGACCGTTCCCCCTCGGCCGTAGCACGCGGGACCCGGGTCGGCGCCGGCGCTCCGCGGGCCGACCTGGAGCATGCCGCCCGGATCGAGCTGGACGATGCTGCCGCCGCCCGCACCCACGGTGGCGATGTCCACCATGGAGAGCTTGACCGGAATCCTGTCGATCATGGACTCGTTGGTGATCTGGGGCCGGCCTCCCGTCACCAGGCAGACGTCGGTGCTGGTGCCGCCCATGTCCATGGTGACGATGTCGCCGATGCCCGCCGCGGCGGCGACCGCGACGGCGCCGGCAACCCCGGCGGCCGGGCCCGAGAGCAGCACGTGGATCGGCCGCCGCCGTACGTAGGCGGCGGGCACCACACCGCCGTTCGACTGCATCATCGACACCGCGCCCATGCCACGCTCGGCGAGGGAACGCTCCAGGCGGCTCAGGTAGCTGTCGACCGTCGGCTTGACGAAGGCGTCGATGGTGGTGCTGCTGGCCCGCTCGTACTCGCGGAACTCCGCCACGACCTCGCTGGACAGCGAGACGTCGAGGGCGGGCGCGACCTCGGCGGCGAGCTCACGGACCCGCTGCTCGTGGGCGGGGTTGCGGTAGCTGTGCAGGAAGCACACGGCGATCGAGGTGACGCCGAGCCCGGCCAGCTCGGACACCGCTTCACGGACGGCCTGTTCGTCGAGCGCGACCAGCGGCTTGCCGTTCGCGTCGAGCCGCTCCGGCACCTCGCGCACCAGCTCACGCCGCACGAGTGGCCGCGGCTTGCGGTAATGCAGGTCGTACATCACGTCGCGGTCGTGCCGTTGCAGCTCAAGGACGTCGCGGAAGCCCTGAGTGACGATGAGGCCGAGCTTCGGTCCCTTCCGCTCGAGGACGGCATTCGTGGCGACCGTGGAACCATGCAGGAGCGGCGTACCGGACAGGTCAACCGTCTCCAGACGGGAGATGGCCTCCAGCACAGCGAGGGACGGGTCGGCCGGGGTGGAGAACACCTTCCCAGTGGCGACAAGCCGTCCGACGTCATCGAGCAACACCAGGTCGGTGAAGGTTCCGCCGCACTCCACGCCGAGTCTCATCGCAGTCCTCTCTGTCGATTGGAGAAACGGTCACATGGCCTACTATCTGCGGCAATACGTCGATTACCCTATGGACAACCCTTGCCGGGACCGCACCGCCTGAAGTACGAGGAGACGCCCGTGGATGTGTCCTCCCTGCCGGGGATGGCACGCGTCTGCGCCGACGGCACGGTGATGCGGCTGGACGACATCGGCGTCGACCTCTCCGGCAGGCCGATGCTGGTAAGGGCGGCGATCGCGCTGTTGCGGGCGGGACGCGACGCCCTCACCTTCCTGGAGGTCGAGCGGGACGAGTGCTGGACGCACGTCTCGATGACGGTCGCGCGCGAGACGGACGACGTGGTGGTGTCCGCGGTCGAGGTGCCGCCGCCGTACGGGCTCACCCCGCGCGAGCTCGACGTGCTGACCCTCCTGGCCGGAGGGCTCACCAACACCGACGTGGCGCATTATCTGGGCACCAGTCCGCGCACGGTTTCCAAACAGGTGGAGAGCGTGCTTGCCAAGCTCGGCCAGGCGACCCGCAGCGGCGCCGCCGCCTTCGCGGTCGACCACGGCCTTCTCCGGCTGCCGCTCCCCGGCCGCTGTCCGGAACTGGCCGCCCTCGCGGTGGGTGCCGTGGACAAGCTGATGCACACCGCGGGGCCCCTGCCCGCGTTCGCGACCTTCGGGGTGGTGCCACGCCGGCCGGTCGCGGTCGCGCCGCACGAAGTCGGGCTGTTGCTGCCGCTGCTGGGCGCCTCGGGGGACGACGGCGAGCAGATGCGCCGCGGAGCCGAGCTGGCCGTTGAGGAACTCAACGCGCGCGGCGGCGTGGCGGGCAGGCCTGTGCGCACCTATGTCACCGCTGTGGACGCGCTCGACGCCGAGTCGGTCTCGGCGGGCCTGGCGGAGCTCGCGGCCAGGGAGGTGTCGGCCATCGTCGGCGGCTATCTGCTGACCGACGAGCGGGCCTCGTACGAGATCGTGGCCGACTATGGCGCGCCCTACCTCAACATCGCCACCAGCGATCTGCAGGCCGCGTGGGTGCGGCAGGAGCCGGACAGGTTCGGCCGGATCTTCCAGACCGGCCCCACTCGCGGCAACTACGGCAAGGGCTTCGCCCGTTTCCTGCACGAGCTCAGACCGCGTCGGCGGAGTGTCGGCTTCGTCGAGACCACGATGCCGGACACGCAGGCGTTCAACGAGGAGACCTCGCGGCTGATCGAACAGGCGGGGCTGACCATCGACTTCGTCGTCAGGCTCACCCCGCCGTACGACGACTGGAACGAGGCGCTGCGCGCCATCCGCACCCACACGCCGGGCGCGGTGATGATCACGCATCACCTGGCAGAGGAGGCGGCCGCGTTCCAACGGGAGTTCGTGCGCGAGCCGTCGCCGACGCTGGTCTACATGGTCTACACGCCGGCCGTACCGCAATTCCTGCGGTTGGCCGGGAAAGCGGCGGAAGGCGTCGTGTGGGCGACCGTCACCGGCCTCTACGGCGACAGCCGGGGTCGCGCCTTCGTCGACCGCTTCACCAGGAAGTACGGCGCCGCGCCGGGCAGGGCCGTGGCGAGCGCGGCCTACGACCAGATCAACCTGCTGGCCCTGGCCTGGGCATCGTGCGGGCGCCCCCAAGATTTCGACGCCGTCGCCCGCGACCTGCGCGCACTCGTCTACCGCGGCGTCAACGGGGTCTACGACCTCGACCGGGGCGGGCAGACCAGCGTGGCCTTCCCCGACGAGATCGCCGACCCCTCGCTCGGTCAGGCGCACCTCATCTTCCAGGTCCAAGGCGGCGCACACCGGATCATCAGCCCCACGCCCTATGCGGAGGCGACGTTCCGCCAACCGCCGTGGATCGGCCCATCGACCGGCTGAGGCGGCACGGGGATCGGGTAGCGGCGCGCAGCGGACGACGTCGGCGGCGCCCGCACCGATGGAGGATCAGTCTCCGGACCCGCGCCAGCCGGTGGGTAGCGTGTAATGCCAGCCCTCGCGCCAGTCGAAGGGGGCGTCCACCAGGTCTTCCAGGTGCGCGCCGGTCAGCAGGCAGTCCAGCGCCCACCTGTTGGCCGAGTGGGCGATGACGAGCACGCGGGCGCCGTCCCAGTCGGCGGCCAGATCACGCAGGAAGCTCTCCGTGGCCTCGACCACCTGGCGGTAGCTCTGGCCGCCGGGAAAGGGCACGTCGATGTGCGCGGCCCGCCGGGCGGCGACCAGCGAGACCGGCCCGCCGTTGAGCGGGCCGTAGTCGCATTCGCGCAGCCGTGGATCCAGGTGGATGGGGATCGGCGTGCCCTCGAACGCGATCCGGGCCGTCTCCACCGCACGGTGCAGGTCGGAGACGAACACGGCCGCGAGGCCCGTGTTCCCGCGCCGCTCGCCGAGCTCGGCCGCGAGCCGCCGCCCTGCTTCGGAGAGCCTGCCCGGCAGCCATCCCGTGGCGATGCCCCTCCCGTTGTCCTCCGTGATCGAATGTGTCTCGTACACGATCTCGACCGCCATGCCGGCCCTCCGTTCCCCGCAGGCACCCACGGTGCTCGACGCCCCGGACAGGTTTCCGGCGTTTCGCCACCCGCTGAACCCCTCCGGCGTCCTTCAGCTTCGTGACCGGCCATAGTCGATGGAATCGGGGACGGCGTGGCAGCCCTCCTCGCTCAGCCAGTGACACCACGGGCGTCACGTGCACGTGCGATGAGAGTGCCGAGGCGGTGAGGGTCGACGTGGCCTTCTGCCGGGTGCGTGCCACGAGGCCAGAAGGCACGCAAGGCCGAGCCGTGAACGTTCTGGTAGTCCAGGAACAGTACGAGGCGTGCGGGGGTCACTACTCTCTGATACCAGGGTTCGCCACACCGCACGGAAAAATCCCCGCCGGTCCCTTGGGACGACGGGGAGGAATCGAAGTCAGTCGACCAACGGGCACACGGCCGGGGGCGAGTGATCCGGACCAGGCGGAACGGGCTCAGGCGGGCAGGCCGAGTTCGCGGGCGATGAGCATGCGCTGGACCTCGCTGGTGCCCTCGCCGATCTCCAGGATCTTCGCGTCCCGGTAGAAGCGGCCGACGGGAAACTCGTTCATGAAGCCGTAGCCACCGAAGATCTGGGTGGCGTCGCGGGCGTTGTCCATCGCGGCGTTGGACGACACGAGCTTGGCGATCGCCGCCTCCTTCTTGAACGGCAGACCGGCCAGCATGCGCTCGGCGGCGTGGTAGTAGGCCAGCCGGGCCGTGTGCACCCTGGCCTCCATATCGGCGATCTTGAACTGCATGGCCTGGTAGCGGCCGATCTCCTGGCCGAAGGCCCGGCGCTCCCGGACGTACCGGAGGGACTCGTCCACGCAGCCCTGGGCGAGGCCCACCGACAGCGCGGCGATGGCCACCCGGCCCTCGTCCAGCGTCTGGAGGAACTGCGCGTAGCCCCGGCCGCGCTCGCCCAGCAGGTTCTCCTCCGGCACCCGGCAGTCGGCGAACGACAGCTCCCGGGTGTCCGAGGCCGACCAGCCGACCTTGGAGTACTTCTTCGACACCATGAAGCCCGGCGTGCCCGACGGCACCAGGATCGTGGAGATCTCCGGCCTGCCCTCCTCCCTGCGACCGGTGATCGCCGCCACCGCGACGACGCCGGTGATGTCGGTGCCCGAGTTGGTGATGAACGCCTTCGAGCCGTTGATCACCCATTCGCCGCCGTCGAGGACGGCCGTGGTGCGCATGCCGCCCGGCACGTCCGACCCGCCGCCGGGCTCGGTCAGCCCGAACGCCCCGAGGGTCTCCCCCGCCGCCATCTTCGGCAGCCACCGCTGCTTCTGGGGGTCCGTGCCGAACCGCAGGATCGGCATCTCGCCCAGCGAGACCGCCGCCTCCAGGGTGATCGCCACCGAGGAGTCGACCCTCGCCAGCTCCTCCAGGGCCAGGCACAGCGCGAAGTAGTCGCCGCCCATGCCGCCGTACTCCTCCGGGACGGGCAGGCCGAACAGGCCCATCGCGCCCATCTTGCGGACGATGTCGTACGGGAACTCGCACCGCTCGTAGTAGTCCCCGATGACGGGGGCCACCACCTCGCGGGCGAACTCCTCGACCGACTTGCGCAGTTCGACGTGCTCGTCGTTGAGCATCTCAAATCTCCTTGGCCAGAGCCTGGACGACGCGGGAGGGGCTCGGCCGGCCCAGGATCTCGGCGAGCCAGAGGCTGGTGGCGGTCAGCGACCTGACGTCCACCCCGGTCTCGACGCCGAGACCGTCGAGCATCCAGACCAGGTCCTCGGTCGCGAGGTTGCCGGTGGCGCTCTTGGCGTACGGGCAGCCGCCGATGCCGCCGGCGGAGGAGTCCACGACCGTGATCCCCCGCTTGATCGCGGTGAGCGTGTTGGCGAGGGCCTGCCCGTAGGTGTCGTGGAAGTGGACGGCCAGCCGGTCGGGCCCGACGCCGGTCTCGGCGAAGGCGTCGAGCAGCGCCTCGACGTGCCGGGGCGTGCCGACGCCGATCGTGTCGCCCAGCGACAGCTCGTAGCAGCCGAGGTCGAGCAGTCTGCGCCCGACCCGTGCGACCTGCTCGGGCGCGACCGGTCCCTCCCAGGGGTCGGCGAAGCACATCGACACGTACGCCCTGACCCGCATGCCGTGGGCGAGGGCCCGTTCGACGACGGGGGCGAACATCTCGAACTGCGACTCGACGGTCCGGTTCAGGTTGCGCTGGGCGAACGACTCGGTGGCGCTGCCGAAGATCGCGATGTCGGTCACCCCCTGCTCGAGCGCGCGGTCGAGACCCCGCTCGTTCGGAACGAGCACCGGGTAACGGACTCCCGGCACCCGGGGCAGGCTCTCCAGCAGTTCGCCCGCGTCCGCGAGCTGGGGCACCCACTTGGGGTGGACGAAGCTCGTCGCCTCGACGGTCGTCAGCCCGGCCTCGGCCAGTCGCCCGATGAACTCGCGCTTGACCTCGACGGGCACGACGGCCGACTCGTTCTGCAGGCCGTCGCGCGGGCCGACCTCGTAGATCGTCACTCGCACGGCGTCACCCTCGCCAGGACCGCGTCCAGCTCCACCGTCTGCCCCGGCCGGGCCCGCAGCTCGGCGAGCACGCCGTCGGCCGGCGCCGTCAGGGTGTGTTCCATCTTCATCGCCTCCACGACGACCAGCGGCTGCCCCGCCGTGACCCGGTCGCCCTCCGCCGCCTTCACGAGCAGCACCGTTCCCGGCATCGGGCTGCGTACGACCCCGTCGCCGGCGAGCGCCCCGCCCTCCCGGTCCTTCGGGTCGCCGGGATCGTGCCGGGTGACGGGCCATGCGCGGCCACCCTCGGCGAGCCACACCGTGTCGCGGTTCCGGGCCACCGCGTACCTCCGGGTGACGCCACCGAGGGTGACCGTCGCCTCATCGGAGCCGGTCCACTGCAACCGCGCACGACCGAGTGAACGATCGTTAACTTCGATCTCCGCGTCATCGGCGGCGCCCCGCACCCGTACGGGCACGCCGAGCCGGTGCACGGTCCAGGCGGGCTCCCCGACGCGCCAGCCGTCCGCGACGTCCCACGGGTCGTCCGTCGTGCGCCCGGAGACGTGGAACCCGGCGTGGAAGACGAGCGCGGCCGCCGCCAGCACCTCGTCCGGCACCCCGCCGGTCACCAGGTCGCCGAGCCGCCGCTCGACCAGCCCGGTGTCGAGCCGCCCGGCCGCGACCTCCGGGTCGGCCAGCAGCGCGCGCAGGAACCCGATGTTCGTGGTGACCCCGAGGATCACGGTCGAGGCCAGCGCCCGGTCGAGGGCCGCGAGCGCGCCCGCCCGATCGGGGGCCCAGGCCACCGCCTTGGCCAGCATGGGGTCGTAGTCGCTGCCCACGGCCGTCCCTGCGGTCAGCCCCGAGTCGAACCGCACGCCCTCGCCCGCGGGCTCGCGCAGGGCGAGGATCCGGCCGCCGGTCGGCAGGAAGTCGCGGGCCGGGTCCTCGGCGTAGACGCGGGCCTCGACGGCGTGACCGCGCAGGCGCACCTCGTCCTGCGCGAACGGCAGCAACTCCCCCGCCGCGATCCGCAGTTGCAGTTCGACCAGGTCGAGGCCCGTGACCATCTCGGTGACCGGGTGCTCGACCTGCAGCCGGGTGTTCATCTCCATGAAGAAGAAGTCACCGGGATGGGAGCCGGGGACGATGAACTCGACCGTGCCGGCGCCGACGTAGCCGACCGACCGGGCGGCCTGCACCGCCGCCGCCCCCATGCGGGCCCGCGTCTCGTCGTCGAGCAGCGGCGAGGGCGCCTCCTCGACGATCTTCTGGTGGCGCCGCTGCAGGCTGCACTCACGCTCGCCGAGGTGGACGACGTTCCCGTGGCCGTCGGCCATGACCTGGATCTCGATGTGCCGGGGCCGGTCCACGAACCGCTCGATCAGCAGGGTGCCGTCCCCGAAGGCGGCCGTCGCCGTACGGCGGGCCGACTCGACGGCCGCGGCCAGGGCGTCGGCGGACTCGACCCGCAGCATGCCCTTGCCGCCCCCGCCCGCGGACGGCTTGATCAGCACGGGGAAGCCGATGCGCTCGGCGACCTCGGCCAGGTCGTCGTGCGGTTCCGCGCCGCCGGGCACGACCGGCACACCCGCGCGGGCGACCGTCTCCTTGGCCCGGATCTTGTCGCCCATGGCCTCGATGGCCCCGGCCGGCGGGCCGACGAACACCAGGCCCTCCTGCGCGCAGCGCTGGGCGAACTCGGCGTTCTCGGAGAGGAAGCCGTACCCGGGATGGACGGCATCGGCGCCGCTCGCCCGGGCGGCCTCGACGATCGCGTCGATGTCGAGGTAACCGCGCGGGAGCCGTACGGCGAGATCGGCCTCGCGCACGTGGCGGGCGTCACGGTCGGCGTCGCTGTGCACGGCGACGGCGCGGATCCCCATCGCGCGCAGCGTACGGATGATCCGGACGGCGATCTCGCCCCGGTTGGCGATCAGGACACTGGAGAACATCACGAGAGAACCCGACGCAGTGAGCGGAGTGAGCGGTGAGGAACGAGCCGCTCGCGAAGCGAACGAGGAGCTGGTGAACGAGTCATCAACACAGCGAGAACCCGACGCAGTGAGCGGAGTGAGCGGTGAGGAACGAGCCGCTCGCGAAGCGAACGAGGAGCTGGTGAACGAGTCATCAAGACTGCCTCACATCCGGAAGACGCCGTAGCCGACGGGTTCGAGGGGGGCGTTCGCGGCGGCGCCGAGCGCCAGGCCGAGGACGGTCCTGGTGTCCACCGGGTCGATCACCCCGTCGTCCCACAGCCGGGCGGTCGAGTAGTAGGGGTTGCCCTGGTGCTCGTACTGCGCCCGGATCTCGTCGGCGTCGGCGTCGCCGACCATGGTGAGCACGGTGGCCGCCTGCTCGCCGCCCATGACCGAGATGCGGGCGTTCGGCCACATCCACAGGAAGCGGGGCGAGTAGGCGCGGCCGGCCATCGCGTAGTTGCCCGCGCCGAACGAGCCGCCGATGATCACCGTGAACTTCGGCACCCGGGCGCAGGCGACCGCCGTCACCATCTTCGCGCCGTGCTTGGCGATGCCCCCGGCCTCGTACGCCTTGCCGACCATGAAGCCGCTGATGTTCTGCAGGAACACCAGCGGGATAGACCGCCGGTCGCACAGCTCGATGAAATGCGCGCCCTTGAGCGCCGACTCACCGAACAGGATGCCGTTGTTGGCCACGACGCCCACGGGGTGCCCGTGGATCCGGGCGAACCCGGTGACCAGGGTCGGGCCGTACTCGGCCTTGAACTCCAGGAACCGGCTGCCGTCGACCACCCGGGCGATCACCTCGCGCACGTCGTACGGCTGCCGGGTGTCCTGGGGGACGATGCCGTACAGGTCGCGGGGGTCCCACAGCGGCGGCTCGGCGGGCGCGACCTCCCAGGGGCGGGGGCCTCCCGGGGCGAGCGTCGACACGATGTCCCGCACGATCTTCAGGGCGTGCGCGTCGTCCTCGGCGAGGTGGTCGGTGACGCCGCTGACGCGGGCGTGGACGTCGCCGCCGCCCAGTTCCTCGGCGGTGACGGTCTCGCCGGTGGCGGCCTTCACCAGCGGCGGCCCGCCCAGGAAGATCGTGCCCTGGTTGCGGACGATCACGGCCTCGTCGCTCATCGCCGGGACGTACGCCCCGCCCGCGGTGCAGGAGCCGAGCACGGCCGCGATCTGCGGGATGCCCCGCGCCGACATGGTGGCCTGGTTGTAGAAGATACGGCCGAAGTGCTCGCGGTCGGGGAAGACCTCGTCCTGCTTCGGCAGGAAGGCGCCGCCCGAGTCGACCAGGTACACGCACGGCAGGTTGTTGTGGAGGGCGACCTCCTGGGCGCGCAGGTGCTTCTTGACCGTGATCGGATAGTACGTGCCGCCCTTGACGGTGGCGTCGTTGGCCACGATCACGACCTCGCGTCCGGCGACCCGTCCCACGCCGGTGATGATCCCGGCGGCCGGGGCCTGGTCGTCGTACATGCCGGTGGCCGCGAGCGGGGACAGCTCCAGGAACCGCCCGCCGGGGTCGAGGAGCGTGTCGACGCGGTCCCTGGGCAGCAGCTTGCCGCGCTGGACGTGCCTGGCCCTGGCCCGCTCGGGGCCGCCTCGCGCCGCCACCGCGAGCCGTTCCCGCAGGTCCGCCACCAGGCGTTCGTTCGCCTCCGCGTTGCGCTTGTACGGCTCGCCGCCCGGGTCGCACCGGCTCTCCAGCACCGGCCAGTCACTCGTGCTCATGCTCGGATGTTAATCATCATTAACAGACTCCGTCTACCATGGTGCCGTGCAGACTGGGAGGACCGTGAAGACCCCTACCCGCAATCGGCGGGCCGAGATCCTCGAAGCGGCGGCGGACCTCTTCGCGGCGCGCGGCTTCCACGGCGTGTCCATCGAGGACATCGGCACGGCCGTGGGCGTGTCGGGGCCGGCGCTTTACCGGCACTTCAACGGCAAGGAGGCCCTGCTCACCGAGATGCTGCTCGACATCAGCGAGCGGCTGCGCGAGCAGGGGGCACGGCTGGCCACCACCGCCGACCCGGACACCGCGGAGGCCGCGCTCGACGCGCTGCTGTCCGGGCACATCGAGTTCGCGCTGACTCACCCCGCGCTCATCCGCGTCCACGAGCGCGAGCTGGACAACGTGCCGGAGCAGGCCCGCCGGGCCATCCGGCGGCTGCAGCGGCTGTACGTCGAGGAGTGGGTGACCGTGCTGTCCGAACTGCACCCCGCGTGCCCGCCCGCGCGGCTGCGCGCCGCCACGCACGCGGTCTTCGGCCTGCTCAACTCCACCCCGCGCAGCGCCGGGGAGCTCGCCCCCGAGGCCATGGCCGACCTGCTCCACACCATGGCCCGCGCCGCGCTGTCCCGGTTGTAGGAGTCCGCCGCGCTCATCGGGACGTCACGACGCGCGTGCCGGCACGACTGTAGGTGTTGTCCGCGGCGTACTCGTACACCCCGAAGGTCCCCTCCGTGACGTCCCCGTTGCTGTCGAACTCGATCCGCCCGCTCAACCCGTCGTAGTCGATGTCCAGACCGGAGCGGACGAGGGCCGAGCACTCCCGGTAAGACGTGCATCTCCGACCACCCGAACTGACGTCCCTCAGCCGCGCGGCCACGGACTGGCCGAGATCCCCCCCGGCCGCCTCCGCTGCGAGGGCTCCCAGGATCACCGCGTCATAGGCCTCCGGGCCGTAGCCGAGATCGCCGAGGCTCGGATCCATCGCACGCATCCGCCGGGCGAACTCTTCGCCGGCGTCCGCACCGGCCAGCGTCCCCTTGGCACCGAGCAACGCCCCCCTGGGCAGATCCGCCGAGTAGTCGGAGAGATTGCCGTCCACCAGATACCAGTGCTGGGTGCCGGCCGTGACCCCACGCCGCCTCAGTTCCTTGACGATCTCGGCCGTCTCCTCGAAGCCGATGAGCACCAGCGCGTCCGCCTTCTCCCGGGTGACGGTGTTCAGCGGCTTCGCGAAGCGCGTTTCGTCCTCGTCGTACGTGACCTTCCTGACCACGCGGCTCCCGGTCCCGGTGATCGCCGACTCGATTCCCCCGATCACGCTCTCCGAGTAGGGGTCGTCGAGGGCCGTGATCGCGACGGTGCGGTCGTGGTTCTCCGCGATCAGCCGGCCGATCGCACGTCCTTGCAGGTCGTCCCCGGGCGCCGTACGGAAGTAGAGGCCGCGGTCGTAGGCGGAGGTGAGCAGCGACGAGGTGTTGGAGGGCGAAATTATCACCGCCCCCGCCTCGGTGACCTGATCGAGGATGGTCAGGGACACGGTGTTGGACACCGCGCCCACGATGAGATCCGCCTTCCGGGCGAGCAGATCCGCGACGGCGGACGACGCGATGTCCCGTGCCGGGTCGCCCGAGTCCGACCGGACGAGGCGCACGGGCCGCCCGAGCACGCCACCCGCGGCGTTGACGTCCTGGACCGCCAGGTCGGCTCCCGCGGCCGTCGCGGCCCCGAGGAAGTAGAGGGACCCCGTAACCGGCAGCAGGGTCCCGACGGTCAGGACGCCGTCCCCCACCGCCCCCTTCGCCATCTCGACCCGTGCGGGTGTGGGCGGGCTCCCCTTGGGCGAGGAGCCCCGCAGCCCCAGCGCCGCCGTCACCGCCACCAGCACGCCGAGACCCGCGACCAGGATCGGCCTGACCCGGCGGCGTACCCGCCGGGGCGAGGGCACCATCGCCGGCGACCGCGTGGACCCCGGGCCGGTCGGAGCCGGAGAGACGCCCCTCGGCTCGCCGGTCAGGATCGCCGACTCGATCGCGCGCAGTTCGGGCCCGGGATCGAGTCCGAGTTCCTCGACGAGGACGCGCCGGGCGTTCCGGTATGCCTCCAGGGCCTCGGCCTGGCGGCCGGAGCGGTACAAGGCCAGCATGAGCTGTCCGTGCAGCCGTTCCCGCAGCGGATGCGCGGCGACCAGGCCACGCAGTTCTCCGATCAGTGGGCTGTGGCGTCCCAGGGCCAGTTCGACGTCGATCCGCTCCTCGACCGCGGCGGCGCGTTCCTCCTCCAGCCTGACCGCGTACTCGTGGGCCCTCCCGCTCAGGTCCGCACCGCCGAAGACCGGGCCGCGCCACAGTGCCAGTGCGTCCCGGTACGCCGCGGCGGCGGACTGGAGGTCCCCCGTCCGCCGCCGCCGGGCCTCCGCGAGAAGATCCTCGAACCTCCGCGCGTCCAGCTCATCGGAGTCGAGGGTCAGGGCGTAGCCCCGGTTGACGGAGACGATGCGCGCGCCGTCCCCCAGGACACGGCGTAACTGGGCGACGTACACCCGAAGGTTGTCCGCGGCGGACGGCGGCGGGTCGGACGGCCACACCGCATCGACCAAGCCGTCCAGGACGACCGGCTCGTTCGGACAGGTGACCAGCGCGGCGAGCAGCGCACACGTCTTCGGTGCGGTCAGCCGTACGGCCTCGCCGTTCTGCCGGATCTCGATCGGTCCCAGGATGCGAAGCAGCATCACGCCCCTTGCTGGTCAATGCTCTTATACGGGCGGTTATACGCGATTCGCAACGCCTCTTTGCCACGCTGCGGGAAACGCCGCGATCTCCGTGGAGGCATCGTGATCCGATTCATCGCACCGCTCCTGGCCGCCCTGTCCGTGACCGCCGCCGCGCAACCACCGGCCTCCGGGCCAGCCGCGAGCGAACTGAAGGCCGCGCTCATCGGCTCGAAGGCCGGCTACGCGAAGGTGCACACCGTCGCCGCCCGCGCATCGAGATTCGCCTCCGGCGGTACGGCCGTCGCCGACTGGGCCTTCAGCGCTCTTCCGGCGCGATGCAGGACCGCGGCCACCACAGGGCTGCTCTGGGATCCGAAGGTCGTCGCCCGTTTCCCCAAGAGCCCCGCCGCCGTGGTCGAGTTCAGCGGCAGACACGCGCTCGGCGAGTCGCTGATCTCCGTCCCGGAGTCGCTGCCGGACTCGCTGTTCCACGTCCGGGTGCCCAGGGGGTGTGCGAGCGTGCGGGTCGCCTACCAAGGCAGACGCGTCAAAGTGAAGATCGCCCCGCTGACCTCCGCCGAACTGCCCGACATTCCCGGCGCCTCCGTCAGCGGGGTGAAGACCACTCTCCCGCCCGGCCTGTGGGGACACGACAAGGGCGCGCAAAAGGTGCTGATCGTCGTGCGGGACGGGAATCTCGTGCTGGAGACCTACGCGGATGCCTTCGGACCCGTGGGGGACGTGTCGCGCGACTGGACGACCGCGTCGTGGGCCAGGGCGATGGCCCGGCTGACGTGATACACGGTTGAGATGATTCACGGCTTCCGGCCCGGAACGGCCTGGGCGCGCACCACCTGCCCCCGCCCGGGTCAGGCGAGCAGTTTGCGGGCGGCGCGTTCGATGTCGGACTCCGACAGCAGGACGGTGTCGGCGGCCGGGCCGAGCGGCACGAAGCTGTCCTGAGAGGTCACCCGGGCGATCGGACCGCGGAAGCCGTTGTCGACGAGCGCCGCGATCACGCTCTCGGAGACGCCGCCGCTGTGGCGGGTCTCGTCGGCGATCAGCACGCGGCCGGTCAGTTCGGCCGCGCGCATGAGGTCGTCGACCGGCAGCGGCGACAGCCACCGCAGGTCGAGCACCCGGCAACCCATGTCCTCCGCCGTGAGCTTGACCGCCGCCCGCAGGCTCATCCGCAGGCCGTTGCCGTACGTGACGATGGTCAGGTCACGGCCGTCGCCGTAGGGGCGGGCGCGGCCGACCGGGACGTGCGTCTCGGCCCAGCGCGCCGGCGGCGCGTACGGCGCGAGCCAGCCGCCATCGCCCTCCTCGAAGAGGTCACGCGTGTGGTACAGCGCGATGGGTTCGAGGAACACGCAGACGCCGCCGTCCGCGCGGGCGGCGGCCAGGCAGGTGCGCAGCATCGCGGCCGCGTCGTCGGGCCGCGCCGGAGACGCGACGATCACGCCGGGAATATCGCGCAATGCGGCAATTGAGTTGTCATTATGGAAATGTCCCCCAAAGCCCTTTTGATAGGCATATGAGGCGACTCGCACGACCAGGGGATTGCGATACGCGCCCTGCGAGAAGAACTGCATGGTCGACGCCTCGCCGCGAATCTGATCAAGCGCGTTATGCAGGTAGGCGAGGTATTGGATCTCCGGCACCGGCAGCAGCCCCGACACCCCGGCCCCGAGCGCGAGGCCGAGGATGGCCTGCTCGTCCAGGAGCATGTCGAAGACCCGCTCGGCCCCGAACCTGCGCAGCAGCCCGCGCGTCACGCCGTACACGCCGCCCTTGCGGGCCACGTCCTCGCCGAACACCAGGACACCGGGGTCCAGCGCCATCGCGTCGGCCAGCGCGCGGTTGACCGCCTGGGCGACAGTCAGCCTGCCCTCCTGCTCCGGCAGCGTGGCGAAGGCGCGCTCGCGCGCCTCGGCCGGCGCGGACCGCGTGGCCTCGGCGGCCACCGCCGCGGGACGGCGCGGCGCGAGCGGGGCCATCACCTCCGCCGCCGTCGTGAGCCGGGGCCGCCGCGCGCACTCCGACGCCAGCTTCAGCACGTGGTCGCGCTCGGCCTCGTAGCGCGCGAGCAACTCGTCGGGCTCGGCCAGGCCCGCCTCCACCAGCAATCGCGCCGTACGGACGAGGGGGTCGCGGTCCAGGTCGGCGGCGATCTCCCGGCGGGTGCGGTAGCCGATCTCCACGTCGGAGCCGGCATGGCCCATCAGGCGCACGGTGCGCAGGTGCAGGAACGCCGGTGCGCGGTTGGCGCGCACGTGCTCGACGGCGCGCAGCGCCACGTCGTAGGTCTCGGCGAGGTCGCAGCCGTCGGCCTGGAAGTACTCCAGCAGGGGGTGCCTGGCCTGTGCGACCCACTCCGGCGGCGTCTTCACGCTGATGCCGAGGCCGTTGTCCTCGCACACGAACAGCACCGGGATCTGCAGCCCGCGGAAGCGGCCGTACGCGGCGGTGTTCAGCCCGGTCAACGCGGAGGCGTGGTTCATCGACGCGTCGCCGAAGCTGCAGACGGCGACGGCGTCCCCGGGCCAGGGTGAGGGCAGCCCGAGCATGCGCGCCCGCTCGATCGCGAAGCCGACGCCGACGGCGCGCGGCAGGTGACTGGCGATCGTGGAGGTCTGCGGAATGACGGCGAGGCCGGGGTGGCCGAACACCTTGTGCCGGCCGCCCGCGATCGGCTCCTCGGCCGACGCCGCGATCCCCAGCAGCACGTCACGCAGCCCCTCCTCGGCCAGCCGCCCGGCCTGAGCAGAACGGGTCAGGTAGAAGGCGCCGGACCGGTAGTGCAGGAGCGCGGGGTCGTCCACGCGGAGCGCGGCGGCCACGGCGGCGTTGCCCTCGTGCCCCGACGACCCGATCGTGTAGAAGCCCTCGTCGCGCTCACGCATGACGCGGGCGGCGACGTCGAGGAGCCGGCTGCCGAGTTGCACGGCGAACAGTTCACGGCACCGTGTCCCCGTCAGGCCCGTGCCCGGCCGCACCGGCAGGTCCGGATCCCGGGAGGGTCCGGGGGTCAGCGCCCCGACGGCCTCGGCGAAATGCGTCTCCACAGCGTCCCGAACCACAGGGCCGATTATGTCGCACGATGCACGCTCCGTCCCGCACAGCGACAACTCCGCACACCAGCGGTGATGGATCATGCCTTTTGACACAAATCGATGACGATAAGTCAGAGCACTCAACCATCGCCGGTATTCGCCCGTCTACTCGTTATGAATGACGTGGCACCCTCAGGCCGCGTTCAACCACCGGGAAGGATGGTTCACCGGAATGTTGAAACGCATCCATGCCGCGATCGCGGCAGTGGCTCTGGGAGGGGCGGCCCTCGTCGCGCTCCCGGCCACCGCCGGCGCGGCGACGGCGGCGGGTCCCAGTGACCTGACCGTCTCCCCCAATCCAGTGGTCGTCGACAGCGGCGCGGGCACGACGGCGACCTTCACCTACAAGGCGTCCGAGAAGGGCGCGGCGAGGCTGGTCGACCGCGACGGCCGGATCGTGACGCTGGACCCGGCCCCCGCGGCATCGGGCCCCACGGGCTCCGGCGCCTACACGGCCAGGTACGGCTTCACCTTCAGGGACGAGCCGGGCGTCTGGAAGCTGCAGGTGCGCGCCGACGGCGGCATCGCGACCAAGGAGTTCCAGGTCCACTGGACCACCGACCTCGACTTCGACGCGGCACCGGACGTCGTCGACCGGGGCGACCGGATCAGGCTGACCGGCGCGCTGACCTACCGGGACGGCGGCGGCCGGCAGGCGTACGACGGGCAGCGGGTGTACCTCGCCTTCAAGCCGGTCGGCGGCTCCTACAGCCGGGTCGGCTCGGTGACGACCGACCGGCACGGCCGCTTCTCGGTCGACCGCAGGGCGGACACGAGCGGCTGGTGGCGCGCCGAGTTCGAGGGCGCCTCCGACGCCGAGCCCGCGACGAGCGACAGCGACCGGGTCGACGTCAGGGCCCAGGCCAGCCGCACCCGGATCACCGGATTCGACGCCTCCCCCGAGCCCGTCGACGCCGGTGACGCGCTGCGCCTGCGCGGCCGGCTGGAGAT
The DNA here is from genome assembly GCF_014892245.1 of Microbispora sitophila. Lineage (NCBI taxonomy): Bacteria > Bacillati > Actinomycetota > Actinomycetes > Streptosporangiales > Streptosporangiaceae > Microbispora > Microbispora sitophila. The sequence goes on from NZ_JADBGC010000005.1 coordinate 239,619, forward strand.
CTCCGGCTTCGCCGGCTGGAGCGGCTACCCGGGCCGGCAGGTGAAGATCCTGTTCAAGCCGGCCGGCGGCTACCGCTGGCAGTACGTCACCTCCGACTGGACCGACTCCGACGGCCGCTTCTTCGCGGACGTCACGGCCAGGACCTCCGGCTGGTGGCGGGCCGAGTTCGACGGCGCCGGCGGAGCGGGATACTCGGCGAGCGCGACCGACTACGTGACGGTCCGCGTGCCCCGGCCGACGCCTCCGCCCGCGCCCAAGGCCGACACCCGGGTCGTCAAGTTCAACGCCGCGCCCGAGCCGGTCAGGTATCACAAGTACCTCACCTTCCGGGGCGAGCTCCAGGCCTGGGACGACGGCTGGGAGGGCTACGGCCACCAGCGGGTGACCGTGTGGTTCAAGAAGGCCGGCGGTTCCTGGCACTACGTCAAGACGCTCTGGACGAACAGCACCGGCAAGTTCTGGGGCAAGACCAAGGCGTCCGCGTCCGGCTACTGGAAGGTCGTCTTCGCCGGGAACGGCGAGGCCGATCGCTCCACCAGCCGGAGCGACTGGGTGCGCGTGAAGCGCTAGAGGATTCGCCAGAGGATCACTGAGCCGGCCCGGGGCGTGGCCCACGCCCCGGGCCGGTTCGCGCTCACCCACCCGTACGGGGAACTCGGACGGGGAACTCGTACGGGAACGCTCAGTCCGTGCGACGGAACTGGAGGACGGCCACGCCGAGCAGGGCGGCGCCGATGGCGGCGACCAGGCCGAGTTCGAGCGGCACCGGCAGCTTGTGGCCGAACCAGCTCACTCCGGGGTTGAGCATCGCGTCCACCTGCGGCGGCACGCCGAGGTGGCCGAAGACCGCCCGGCGCATCGGGTCCACCGCGTACGTCAGCGGGTTGACCGTGGTCAGCACGTGGAGCCACGACGGCAGGTTGGCCAGCGGGAACATCGCGCCCGACAGGAACATCATCGGCATGATCGCCATCTGCATCACGCCGAAGAAGCTCTGCATGGTGCGCATCCTGGCGGCCAGCGTCACGCCGAACGCCGTGATCGTGAAGGCCGCCAGCAACATCTCGCCGAGCAGCGTGAGGATCAGCGCCGGCGAGTACGGCACGCCGACCAGCCCCGCGAGGGCGACGATGATCACGCCCTGCATACAGGCGACGACGGCGCCGCCGAGGCACTTGCCGATCACGATCGCGCCGCGGCTCACCGGCGCGACCAGCATCTCGCGCAGGAAGCCGAACTCGCGGTCCCAGACGATCGAGCCGGCCGAGAACATCGCCGTCATGATCACCGTCATCGAGATCATGCCGGGGTACATGAACGTGCGGAAGTCGACGCCGGGGATCGACCCGCGCACGAGCGTGCCGAGCCCGGTGCCCATCACGAACAGCCACAGCACGGGCTGGACCAGCGAGGAGACGATCCTGGTGCGGTCGTTCACGAACCGCAGCATCTCCCGGTGCAGGACCACCTTGATCGCGCGCAGGTCGTGACCGCCGCTCGCGCGCGGCACGCTGACCCGGACCACGTCGGTCGTCATCGGGCTCACCTTCCCCGCATGGCTCTCGCCCGCATCCACTGGTTGCCCGTCCCCGACGACTCGGCGTCGCGGATGGTGGAGCCGGTGTAGGACATGAAGACGTCGTCGAGCGACGGGCGCGACACGCTCACCGACCGGATCGGCACGCCGAGGTCGGCGAACAGCCGGGGCACGAACTCCTCCCCCGACGCCACCGCGAACGTCACCTGGCCCTCGCGTACGGCGGCGTCGACGCCGAACCTCTCCTTCAGCAGTCCGATGGCCCGCTCGTCGTCGCCGGTCTGGATCTGCACGCGGTCCTTGCCGACGCTCGCCTTCAGCGCCTCCGGCGAGTCGATCACGACGATCTCGCCGTGGTCGATGATCGCGATGCGGTCGCAGTACTCGGCCTCGTCCATGTAGTGCGTCGTCATGAAGATCGTGATGTCCTCGCTGTGACGCAGCCTGTTGATGTACCCCCAGATGGCCGAGCGCGTCTGCGGGTCCAGGCCCACCGTGGGTTCGTCGAGGAAGAGCACGCGGGGCGAGTGCAGCAGGCCGCGGGCGATCTCCAGGCGGCGCTTCATGCCGCCGGAGAACGTCATGACCTTGCTGTCCTTGCGCTCCCACAGCCCGACCATCTCCAGCACCTGGCGCATCCGGTCGCCGAGCACCTCCTTCGGCACGCCGTACAGCTCGGCGTGGAAGCGCAGGTTCTGCTCGGCGGTGAGGTAGCCGTCCAGGGTCGGGTCCTGGAAGACCAGGCCGATGTTGCGGCGCACCTCGTCGCGCTGTTTCACCACGTCGTACCCGGCGACGCGCGCCGTGCCGCCCGTGGGGGTGACCAGCGTGCACAGCATGCTGATCGTGGTGGTCTTCCCCGCGCCGTTCGGTCCGAGGAAGCCGAACACCTCACCGGGCGCCACCTCGAAGCCGACGCCCTTGACGGCCTCGACCTCGCCGTAGTTCTTGCGCAGCCCGCGCACCTCCACCGCAAGGCTCACCGATGCACCATCCTCTTCTCAGTGGTCATGAGGCTGCTGATGCACGTGTGCGGCGGCTCAGAGCCAGTCGCGACGTTTGAAGACCAGATAGAGCGTGAGGCAGACGACCCCCATGAGCATGATCGCGACGGGGTATCCGAGCACCCAGTGCAGCTCGGGCATGTGGTCGAAGTTCATCCCGTAGATCGTTCCGACCAGCGTCGGGGCGAACAGGATGGCCGCCCACGCCGAGATCTTCTTGACCTCGTCGCCCTGGGCGATGCTCGCGGCGGTGAGCTTGGTCATCTCCTCGTTCTGCTGCTGGCTGACGAGTGTGGAGTTGACGACGAGGATGTCCTGGAGCATCTGCCGGAAGCCCGCCACGCGCTCGGTGACCGTGATGGCGTGGTCGGACACGTCGCGCAGGTAGCGCTGCAGTTCCTCGTTCACGCCGTATTTGGGCGAGCCCGCGATGAAGCCGTCGAGCATCGGGACCAGCGGGCTGGTCGCCCGCTGGAACTCGATGACCTCCCGTGACAGGGAGTAGATGCGCCGGGGCGCGGCCGGGTCGCCGCCGAAGACCTGCACCTCGATCTCGTCGATGTCGTTCTGCAGCCCGGCGACCACCGGCGCGTAGCCGTCCACCACCGCGTCGAGGATCGCGTACAGCACGGCCTGCGGCCCCTGGCGGAGCAGGTCGGGGTCCGACTCCATGCGCCGGCGCACCTTCGACAGGTCGGGCGCCTCGCTGTGCCGTACGGTCAGCACGAAGTCGGGACCGACGAAGACGTGCAGCTCGCCGAACGCGACCTTCTCGGGCTTGTCGAGGTACTGCGCCGCCCGCAGCACCACGAACAGCGTGTCGCCGTATCGGTCGGCCTTGGGCCGCTGGTGGGCGACGATGGCGTCCTCGATGGCGAGCTCGTGCAGGCCGAACTCCTCGGCCGCCTTGATCAGCTCGGCCTCCTCCGGCCGGTAGAGGCCGATCCACGCCATCGCATTCGGCCGCGAGCGGAGCGAGGCGATCGCGTCGCCCAGCGACAGCGGCGAGTCCACGCGCTCGCCGTCCACGTAGATCGCGTTGTCGATCACGCTCTGCCTGAACGTCTCCCCCTCGTCCGCACGGGGGTCCATGGAGTGCTCGGGAGCCTGCTCCGGTTTCGCCCTCATCAGCCCACTCAATCCGCTCAATCCGCGCAGTCCACGCATACGCCGCTCAGCCACACGTAGAAGGTAACCGCCATCGGCACGCTTACTCGGTTCTTACTCAGACAGACCGTACGGACCGGGGACGGAAGCACGGGGAGCACGGGCCGGGGCGGCGGGCCGTACGATTCCGGGGGTGAACCCCCTGAAGGCCCTGTGGAACCACCTGACCGCCACGCAGATCGCGCCCCCGCTCTGGCTGGTCGTCCTGTCCGGGTTCGCCGCCCTCGCCGTCGTCGCCTATCCGGCGTCGTGGCACATCTCCCGCGGCCTGATCACGATCGCGCACGAGGGGGGCCACGCGCTGGTCGCGGTGCTGACCCGGCGCAAGCTGCGGGGCATCCGCCTCCACTCGGACACCTCGGGCGTGACGCTCACCAGGGGCAGGCCCACGGGACCCGGCATGATCGCCACAGCCGCGGCGGGATACGTCGCGCCCTCCCTGATCGGGCTCGGGTCGGCCTGGCTGGTCTCCGGCGGGCGGATCACGATGCTGCTGTGGGCCGTGCTCGCGCTGCTGACGTGCATGCTGCTGATGATCAGAAACTTCTTCGGCGCCGTGTCACTGCTCGCCGTGGGCGGCGCCGTCTTCGCGCTGTCGTGGTTCGCCCCGCCCCACGTCCAGTCGGCCTGCGCGTACGTCGCCGCGTGGTTCCTGCTGCTCGGCGGCGTGCGGCCGATCCTGGAGCTGCAGACCAAGCGCCGCCTCGGCCGCGCCCCGGACTCCGACGCCGACCAGCTCGCCCGGCTGACCCGCGTGCCCGGCACTCTCTGGGTGCTGCTGTTCCTGCTCGTCTCCACCGCCGCGCTCGTCTACGGCGGCTATCTCCTCACCGCCCACTGGCTGCCTCTGTGAGCTGTTGACCTTGCCGCGACGTCAACGTCTCTGATGAGGGCATGCGGATCGGAGAACTCGCCGCGCTGGCCGGGATGTCCACCCGTACCGCGCGGCACTACCACCACCAGGGCGTGCTGCCCGAGCCGCCGAGGCGGGTCAACGGCTACCGCGAGTACGGCCTGCGCGACGCGCTCCGCCTCGCCCGGGCCGCAGGCTGACCGAGCTGGGCCTGTCGCTGGACGAGGTGCGCGACGTGCTGGCCGGCGACTCCACGCGGGAACTGCGGGAGATCCTGCTGGAGCTGGACGCCGACCTCGCCCGGCAGGAGGCGGCGATCCGGGCCGGGCGCGAGCGGCTCGCCGCGCTGCTGAGCGAGGAGGCGCCGTCGCCGGACGGCGCCGTCTCGCCGCGGATGGCCGAGTTCCTGCGGGCCTCGAACCCGTGCGCGACTCCCCGTTCGCGGCGGCCGACGCCGCCGCCGCGCCGGCCTGCGCGATGCCCGGCGCCGACGACCCGTTCGCCCAGGCGTTCCTTGTTCAGCCTGGACGTCCCGGCGGAGCTCATCGCGGCGGCGTGGATCGACCGCCGCTACGACGAGAAGGGACTCGTGCGCCTCTCGGACGGCGAACTCGCCCTCGCGGTCTCGTCCCAGACGAACATCGTGGTCGACCTGCGCGAACCGATGGAGGTGCCTCGCCCACGCCGTCCTTGGATGACCGCACGCCCGGCGGCGACCGTCCGGCGGGTGCGGTTCTTCGCCGACGACCCGGCGGCGGCGCTGCGGGCCGTCGCCGCGCTCACCACGGTGGCCGCGGGCGAGCGCGCTCCCTGACCTGTCGTCTGGCGAGACCCGCCCCCGGCCTTATGCTCCAGCGGTAGATCGTGATCTTGACGGCCGGACGGCCTGCTGACGGTCGGTGGCTGGTCGTGCGTCTCGTTGGCCCGCCCTCGGTGCACCACCCCGGAGATCGGGCGGCGCTCAGTCCGTGTCTGATCCGGTCTTCCACGCGAGACGGAGCTGCTTTTCGGCATCGGTGGCTTGGCGAAGACCCGCCTGGTAGGCCGGTTCCCAGGCCGTCCGGTCATTCAGGTCCGAGCCGAATGCGCGTATTGATTCCGGATCGGGCTCGATGGTCACCACTGTGTGCGCCCCGGCGACCGCCAGCTCCTGGTGGAGCAACTCGCGGGGAAACAGGTGCGCCTGCGGGTCGATCACGACGAGCGTGCGGGCTCCGGCCGCGAGCCCGGCGTTGGTCGCCGACCGCAGGGAGCCGTCCATGTAACGGCGGCCGTTGATGGTGATCGGTGGGTAGATGCCCGGGAAGGCGGTGCTTGCCGCCACGGCGGAGGGCAGCGGTGCGCCACTGGCACGGTCGAAGACCTCCTGCTCGCCGGTCTCGGCGTCCAGCGCGGTGATGAGCAGCTGCCGGTCCGGCCATTGGTCTGCGCCGGCCATGGCGCGCATCCGGGCGATATGCGCCTGCTCGGGGCCGGTCTCGGCGGCCAGCGCGATCTGGCCCACTCGGCGCCGCGCCTCGTCCGGGTTCGAGGCGGCACTGGCGAGCACCGCGAACGCCTCGCCCAGCCGGCGCCCGTCCACCTGGGGAGGAGTGCTGCCGGAGTCGGCAGGGCGCACTGGGGTGGCGAGCCGGTCGGGGTCCTGGCCGGTGGCCAGCAGTGCGGCGGTGATCGCGCCCGCCGAGGTGCCGACGATCAGATCGGCCTCGCCGAGATCCACCCCGGCGCGGCGCAGTCCGCAGGCGAGCCCAGCCATCCAGGCCATGCCGACGAGACCTCCGGCGCCCAGTACGAGTGCCCGGTCGAGCGAGTGCATGACTGTCTCCTCCCATTGTTGAAACAGTCGTACCATATACTGGCGTAGGCTGAGATCGGCGCTGGCGAGAGGATGATCCACCGTGGGGCGACCTCCAGATCCCGCCCGACGGGAGGCCACGCTGGCGCGGGCGACCGATTACGTACTGGCGCACGGCCTGGCCGGGTTGAGTTTGCGGCCGCTGGCCGCGGCTCTCGGCACCAGCCCGCGGATGCTGCTCTACGACTTCGGCAGCAAGCAGGAGTTGGTGTCTGCCGTCCTTGCCGAGGCCCGCCGCCGCGGTGCGACACGGCTGGCTGAGAACCTCCCGCCGGAGGCGGCCTCTCCGGAGGAACGCCTGCGCGGCATCTGGGCCTGGATCAGCGCGCCCGAGCGCGCCCCGTACGTCCGGCTGATCTTCGAGGTGCACGCCGACGGCCTGGCTCACCCCGAGAACTACCCGGACCGAGCCGAGGCGATCACGAACTGGTTCAACACCCTCGGCGCCACGTTCCGCGACCTCGCCACCACCCCTGACGACACCGTCACTCCCACCTTGGTCATGGCCGTCATCCGGGGCCTCCTGTTCGATCTGACGACCACCGGCGACCGCCACCGCACCGACCGCGCCCTGGACCGCTTCTGCGAACTCCTCCGGTATTGAATGAAGACAAACGATCACGTGGTGACCGCAGGTCACAGCGCAGACTCTGCCCGCCGGCAGGAGGCGTGATCACCCGGTTCCCGGATGCCGGCCACCACGCCCCCTGGGTGGCCGGCGACGAGGTCTACGGCGGCAACCCGAAGCTGCGTTCCGCCCTGGAGGACGGGTGCATTTCACTGCGATGGTCGGGCGGATGCGATCGAGTCACCTCGCCTGCGGCGATGCGGTGGACCTGTTCGAGCGGCGCGGGCTGCCGAAGGAAACGTACGAGAAACCTTCGTCGGCGACATGACCGACAAGCTGGTGACGATCCACGGGGACCTGCGCGCCACCGTCTCGATCTTCTGGAACGAGTTCTGCCCTGACCTGGTCCTGCCGACCAGTCCGGGCACCGCAAACGCCGGCTCCCGCGGCGGCCCACCTGGACCGCAGCATTGCCGGACACCGCCTGCGGCTCACGGCGACGCGGCCGGTTCCGCCTCGTCGGCCGAGAGAACGGACGCGAGCGCGGCGGCGGTGATGTTGCGGCCGGAGACCACCGCGACGACCCGTCCGTACGCGGCGGCCTTTCCGGCGAGCAGGGCGGCGACCGGCACCGCTCCCGCGCCCTCGGCCACGTATCCACGCTCGGCGGCCAGGTAACGCAGCGCGGCGCGGATCTCGTCCTCGGTCACCGTGACCAGTTGATGCACATATCGCGCGACAAGGCCGACGGTCACCGATCCGGGCTCGATATTCCCGGCCAGGCCGTCGGCGAGGGTCGGGCCGACCTCGACGGGCACGCGACCGCCCGCGGCGACCGCCGCGGACACGGCGGTGGAGGCTGCGGCCTCCACGCCGACGACGCGTACGTCCGCGCGGCCCGCTGCCCACAGCCCCAGCCCGGAGGCCAGCCCCCCGCCGCCGATCCCGCACACCACGGTCAGCGGCTCGTCGAGCTGCTCGTCCAGTTCGTGGCCGATCGTGCCCTGACCCGCGATGACGTAAGGGTCGTTGTAGGGCGATAGGTAACACCACCCCGACGCCTCGGCGAGCGCGAGCGCGTGTTCCTCGGCCTCGTCGAAGCTCTCGCCGGTGCACACCAGGTCCACGTTCAGGCGGCGCAGCCGGTCCGCCTTCGCGGCCGAGGCGGTCCTCGGGACCACCACCGTCGCCTCGCGGCCGAGCGTCTTCGCGGCGAAGGCGACGCCGAGCCCATGGTTGCCGGCCGACGCCGTCACCACACGCGGTTCGGGTGCGGCGGCCACGGCGTTGAGCGCGCCGCGGACCTTGAACGACCCCGTGGGCTGCAGGCTCTCCAGCTTCAGCGTCGGGTCGCCGGGTGTGCCCGCACCCCGGTCCACCGGCGTGGGGCGCAGGTGGGCCCGGACCACCCGCCTGGCGTTCTCCAGGTCGCCACGCCGAGGGATGACGACGTCTCGCACCGATCGGTTCTCGCCCATGTTCCGATCATGTGCGTGGTCCGCTCGTCGCCGCAGCGGCTTTGCCCTTTTACGTTGTAGATTCGCCCATTGCGTCGTGGATGAGGGCGATGTCGGCGGGGTCGGCGGGGCGGCCGTTCTCGGCGGCGGCCTGGGCCACGAGGAGCTCGCCGGTGTGGGCCACGTGGGCGCGCATCGCCGCGGCGGCGGCGTCCGGGTCGCCCCCGAGGACGGCGGCGAGGATCGGCTCGTGCTCCGCGGCGACGTCCGCGAGCGAGCGGGAGCGGTCGACGGTGGAGGCGCCCAGCGTCACCGTGGCGTCCCTGAGCCCGGAGACGACCTCGGCGAGCCGCCGGTTGGCCCCCGCGGCGAGGATCGCGTCGTGGAACGCCCGGTCGTGCCGCATGAACCGGGGCTCGTCGTGGTCGGCCGCCGCGGCGCGCATGGCCTCCAGTTCCTCGCGCAGCGCGCGAGCGAGGCCGGGAACGGCGTGGCGGGCCGCCCGCCTGGTCGCCGGCACCTCGAGCAGCAGCCGCAGGTGGAACACCTCGGCGATCTCCCGGGGATCGCGGCGCAGCACCCGGAAGCCCCGGCTCCGCTCGAAACGCACCAGGCCGGCCTCCGCCAGCCGGAGCATCGCCTCGCGTACGGGGGTGCGGGAGACGTTGAGCTGCTCGGCCAGCCGATACACCGAATACAGCTCTCCGGGCCGCAGCTCCCCCGAGTGGATGGCGTCCCTGACCGCCTCGATGACCTGCTCGGTGAGACTGGACGTGCCGGCGACCGCTCGCACCGTCTGACCACCCTCCGGAGGGTCGTGGGGCTCGCCCCCGTATGGCGGCGCATTGACATGCAGCATGCTACATGCCAGGTTGCCCATCGGACATGCCGCGCGCCGCGCAGGCCCCAGAGGCCCGCGCCCCCATGACCCCGCGAGTGAGAGGCCCAGCAATCGTGATCGTCCCGAGCAACCCCGAGTCCGTCTTCACGTACGGCGCGCCCGCCCTGAAGTTCGGGCCCGGCGCGTCCGCCGAGATCGGTTTCGACCTCGGGCAGTACGGCGTGCGCCGCGTGCTGGTGCTGACCGACGCCGGGGTGGCGGCGACGGGCGCTCCGGCGCGGATCGCCGAACAGATCGCCGGGTTCGGCATGCACGCGGAGGTGTACGACGGCGTGCACGTCGAGCCCACCGACGAGAGCCTGCTCGCGGCGATCGGGCACGCCCGCGAGAGCGGCCCATGGGACGCCTTCGTGGCGGTCGGCGGCGGGTCGAGCATCGACACGGCCAAGGCCGTCAACCTGCTGACGACGAATCCCGGCGAGCTGATGGACTACGTCAACGCGCCGATCGGCGCCGGGCGCGCTCCCTCCCGGCCGCTCAAGCCGCTGGTCGCGGTGCCCACGACCACGGGCACCGGCTCGGAGAGCACCACGATCTGCGTGCTCGACGTGCTCGGCCTGAAGGTCAAGACGGGGATCAGCCACGCCCGCCTCCGCCCGGTGCTGGCCGTCGTGGACCCGGACCTCACGATGACGCAGCCGCCCGAGGTGACCGCCGCGGCGGGGATGGACATCCTCTGTCACGCCCTGGAGAGCTACACCGCCCGGCCGTACACCTCGTATGAGCGCAGACGACCGGAGGAACGCGTGCCGTACTGCGGGTCGAACCCGGTGGCGGACATGTGGTCGGAGCAGGCGATCCGGCTGCTCGCGGGCTCGTTCCGCACGGCCGTACGGCACGGCGACGACGCGGAGGCGAGGGGGGCGATGGCGCTGGCGGCGACGTTCGCGGGACTGGGGTTCGGCAACGCGGGCGTGCATATCCCGCACGCCAACGCCTATCCGATCGCCGGCCGGGTGAAGGACTTCCACCCGCGCGGCTATCCCGGGAGCGAGCCCATGGTGCCGCACGGCATGGCCGTGGCACTGACCGCGCCGGAGGCGTTCCGGTTCACCTTCGAGGCGGACCCGGCGCGGCACCTGCGCGCGGCCGAGCTGCTCGATCCCTCCGCGGCGAAGCCGGACGAGCCGGCGGAGTTCCTGCCCGGCGTGCTGACCGCGCTCATGCGCGACGTCGGCATCCCGAACGGCATCGGCGGCGTGGGATACGCGGAGGCCGACGTGCCGGCACTGGTGGAGGGGGCGATGAAGCAGCAGCGACTGCTCACCACCTCCCCCAGGACAGTGCGGGAGGAGGACCTCTCCGGCATCCTGACCCGTTCGCTCGCCCTCTGGTGAGGAGGCGGGCACCCCGGTGAGCGGGCGCGCATCGTCGCCCCTTGACGAGCGGGGCGTGCGTCCATCCGGTCGAGGGCACGACGCGAGTTTTCCTCACGGTTGACCCCTCTGAACTGCGGATAGAGCATGAGGGCCCATAGGACGGAGCGAGGCGGTGCCTTATGTCCGAACAGACCCTTTCGTCCATGCCGAGCCGGGTCCGGTTTCCCGAAGGCCGCGTGATCAAAGGCCAATCGTCGGCGGGCTCGCCCGTCGAGCTGACGGTGTCGGAGATCATCGTCGTGAACGGGCCGAAACCGGGCTGCGTACGGGTGGTCAAACACGGAAAGGAGTGGGCGACGGCGGGCAGCACCGTCCAGCTCCCCGACGGAGACCTCGTCGCACTGCTCGCAGAGGGCGTCCCCGAGCCCATGGTCGCCCAGGGCCAGACGATGGTCAGCGCTTTCCTGCCGCTGACGAACAAGCCCTTCTCCGGAACACCTCTGCCCTCCGACGTCAACCAGGGGCTGATCGGCGACTGCCGGGTCATCTCCGCCCTGCAGGCGATCGCCGTCGCCCAGCCCGCCCTGCTGACCTCGGCGCTCAGCGGCGGCCCCGACACGTACGAGGTCGCGCTGAAGCGCGCTCCCGCGCCCGACAGGGCGCCGTCGTCCAGCCAGCGACCGGAGGTGTTCCGGGTCTCCGCCGCCCTGCCGGTGAACAGGTTGTCGAGGGAACCGGAGCTGCTGTACTGCCTGCAGGGCAACGACACGAGGGACACCTTGTTCCCCGTCTGGCCCGCGATCTTCGAGAAGGCCTTCGCGGTCATGTGGGGCGGTTACGGGCAGCTCGCCGGAGCCCTGGAGGAACCGGTGATGCTGGCCCTGGGCCTCGCCTCGCCCATGTCCAGCAAGATCCAGCTGCTGAACAACGCGAAGCCGGATCCTGCCGCGTGGCGGGAGAAGATGCTGCGATTCCACGCCGAGAACATGCCGATGACGACCACAATCCAGGACAAGCGACACAACTACGCCATCATCCGCGTCAGCGAGGACGGCGTCGTCGTCAGCGATCCCAACACCCGCCGCACCGGTGACTTCCTCGCTCGATGGGCAGAGCCCCGCCACGTCTCGACCGCCCCCGACTTCGTCCGCGACAGCGAGGTCTGGCCCCTGTTCTTCCCCTGGGACACGTTCTTCGACAAGTTCATGTGGGTGTACGCCTACAGCCTGCGCACCTGACGTCCGGTCCCGTCCTCCGGCGTCCTCGGTCCTCGAGCGCGCCGGAGGCCGCACGGACGGCGGGCTCCGGCGGCTTCGGGTCAGCGGTGCGACAGGGTGGAGCCGGATCGGCCCTTGACCACGCGGAGCTGGGCGGGGATGCGCACCCGAAGCTCGGCGACATGGCTGACCACGCCGACGGCCCGGCCGCCCTCGCGCAGGCCGTCGAGGATGTCGAGCACGTCGTCGAGCGTCTCGTCGTCGAGGGTGCCGAAGCCCTCGTCCACGAAGAGGCTGCCGATCTCCGCGCCGCCCGCCTCGGCGGTCACCACGTCGGCCAGGCCCAGCGCCAGGGCGAGCGAGGTGATGAAGCTCTCGCCGCCGGAGAGCGTGGCCGGGTCGCGTTCCACGCCCGTCCAGGCGTCGAGCACGCGCAGGCCCAGCCCGCCGCCCGACCGGCCCCGGTCGCCCGCGGACCGGTTCAGGTCGTGCCGCAGCAGGTAGCGGCCGCTCGACATGCGGTCGAGGCGCTCGTTCGCCGCGTCGACGACCTGGCGGAGGCGCTCACCCAGCACGTACGCCGACAGTCTCATGTGCCACCGGTTGTCGCCGGACGTGCCGGTCGCCAGCTCGGCGAGCCGTCGCGCCAGGCGGTGCCGTTCCTCGGCGGGCCGGTAGGCGCGCAGCGCGGCGTCCAGTTCCCCGGCGAGCCCCGTGAGCTGGTCGAGCCTGCCCTTCGCCCGGTCGCGCGCCGAGGTGCGGGTCGCGTGGTCCCGCTCGGCCCGCTCGTGGCCGGCCTCCAGCTCCGGCACTTCGGCGGCGGGCTCGGCCGCCGCCGCGACCAGTTCGGGATCGGCGAGCAATCCCTCGACCGTGGCCCGCTCGGCGTCCAGGTGTCCAAGCCGCTCGGACATCGCCTCCCGGTCCTCCGGCGTGCGCACGGCGGCCGCCGCGTGCTCCACGCTCGCGAACCCCTCGCCGGTGGCGGCCCTGACCGCCTCGGCCAGTGCCGTCTCGCTCTCGCGGTCGGCCGCGACCGCCGCGGCCGCCGCCTCGGCGGCCTCCCTGAGCAGGTCCGCCTCCTCGGCCAGCCGGTCGAGGCGGGCGGCGAGCGAGGGGTCCTCGCCGCGGGCGGCGTCGATCACCTCGGCCAGCCTGCGCTCGTCGGCCGCCAGCCTGTCCCGATGCGCGCGCGCCTCGGCGAGCGCCGCGCCGGTGCGCGCGGCCCGCGCGCCCAGCTTCTCCAGCTCGGCCGCGAGCCGGGTGGCGCGGGCGGCCAGCTCCTCCTCGGCCGCGGCCAGGGACCGGGCGCGTTCCAGGTCCGTCTCCGCCGTCGCGAGGTCGCCCTCCAGACCGGCGGCGAGCCGCTCGCCCTCCGCGAGCAGGGCGTCCCGCCTGGTCCTGGTCTCGGTCAGCAGCCCGGTCAGCTCCGCGGCCCGGTCGCGGGCCGACTCCAGCTCCGCCGCGAGCCGCCCGGCCTCCGCCTCGGCCGCCTCGACCGCCGTCTCGGCCGCGCGCAACCGCGACAGCTCCTCGCGGACGTCCGCGAGGGCGGCGGACGCGTCCTCCTGGGACAGGTCCGCGGCGCGCGCCGTCGCGTCACCGAGCCTCGACGAGAGCGCGGCGACGGTCGTCTCCGCCTCCTCGCGGGCCCGCTGCGCGGCCTCGAACGCCTCCTGCGCCGCCTGCTCGTCGTCCGCGGTGGCGGCCCGTCCGGCGGGCGCGGCGGGACGAGGATGTTCGGTGGCGCCGCAGACGGCGCAGGGCGCCCCGGCCACGAGCCCTGCCGCCAGTTCCGCGGCCATGCCGTCGATCCTGGCCTGGCGGACCTCCTGGAGCCGGTCGCGGCGCTCCTGAGCCAGGTCGACGGCAGCGCGCCGGTCGTGCTCGGCCGCCTCCAGCTCGGCAATCAGCGTGTCGCGCAGCCGCGCGGCCTCCAGTCGCTCGCCCGCCAGGAGAGTGGCGGCCTCCAGCGCGGGGACGCGCGCGGCCATGTCGCGTAAGCCCCTGAGCCGCTTCTCGGCGCCGGCCAGCAGCTCCGGCAGCTCCGCCTGCGAGGCCCGTGCCCGCGCCTCGTCGTCGGCGAGCCGCGTCAGTTCACCGTCCAGCAGCGCGGCCTGCCCCGTGACCTCCCGCAGCCGCAGCGCGGCGTCCCTGACGGCCGTCAGGCCCGGCAGGCTCGCCGCCGCCGTACGCGCCCGGGCGAGCCGTTCCTCGACGTCGAGCCGCTCGGCGGGCAGGGCCGCCAGCCGCCGTGTCAGCTCCGATTCCTCCTCGGTCAGCTCCGCCAGCCCGCGTTCGGCGTCCGCGCGCTCGCTTCGCACCTGCCGCAGGCGCGCCTCCTCCGGGAGGATCTGGCCCACGCGGGCGACCTCGTCGCGCCGCTCCCGCTCAAGGACGGCCAGCCGCTCCGGATCCATCCGCTCCGGGTCCATCGGCTCCGGGTCCGGTCCCCGCACCTGCCATACGGCGTCCTCGGCGTCCTGCCACGAGGCACGCGGTTCCACGTCGAGCCCCGGCCCGAGGCCGGGAAGCGCGCGGAGCACGGCGTCGGCGGCCACGCGCCGCGCCTTGGCGGCGGCCTCAGCCCGCTGGCCTGCCTGCCGGATCAGCGGCGCCACCCGGTCGGCCCGCCCGGCCTCGTCGAGCATCGCCTCCAGGTCCGACCGCTCGTCCGCCGCCGCGTCGAGCTCCTGCCGCCGGACGAGGGCGGCGGCGTGCCTGCGCTGCCGGTCGGCCAGGGCCCGGCCCTCCTCCAGACGGGCGCGGGCCGACAGCAGCGCCTCCCCGCTCGCCGCGCAGGCCGCGACCGCGTCGGCGAGCGCGCCCCGGGCGAGCTCGAGCACCTCCTCCGCCCATGCCGCGGGCTCGCCGGCGTCCTCGGGCAGCGGCAGGCCGTCACCCGCCGCGCCGCGCATGCGGTCGAGCACCGACTCGACCCGCTGGCCCAGCTCCTGCGCCTCCCGCCAGGTGCGCGTGCGGTGGTCGGCCAGCCACCGCTCCACGTCGCTGAACACCCGCACCGAGAAGAGCCGCTCCAGCAGCTCCCGCCGCTCCTCGCCGCCGGCCCGCAGGAACTTCGCGAACTCGCCCTGCGGCAGCATCGCGACCTGGCAGAACTGGGCGGCGGTCATACCGGTGAGCGTGTTCACGAAGTCGCCGGCCTCGTCGCTGCGGGTGCTGCGCACGGTCCACTGCCCACCGGACTCGATCAGCTCCTCGATCCGGGCCTTGGCCTTCTCCTCCACCAGGCCGGAACCCCTCAGCTTCGGCCGCATCCAGGCGGGCGAACGGATGATGCGCAGGCGCCTGCCCCGGATCGTCAGCTCCAGCGTCACCGACGGCCCCCGGTCGGGCGGCGCGTGGTCGCAGCGCAGGCTCCGGGCGCTCTCCCGCTGGCCGGGCACCCTGCCGTACAGGGCGTAGCAGACGGCGTCGAGCACGGTCGTCTTGCCGGCGCCGGTCGGCCCGTGGATCAGGAACAGTCCCGCCTCGCCGAGCGCGTCGAAGTCGACCTCCTCCGTCCCGGGGAACGACCCGAACGCGACCAGGCGCAGCCGATGCAGCCTCACCGGACCTCCTCATTCGTCCACGGGCCGGGCCCGCGCTCCCGCACCACCGCCCCCGGCACTGCCCGCCCGGCCGCCACGTCCGCGAGCGCGGCGGGCCGGCCGCTCATGCCACCCCCTCGCCTGGCGGCTCGGGGTCGCATTCGCGAATCGCACTGTGCTTATCGATTCGCTCGCTCCGCTCGCTCATGCGCTCTCCTTGATGCGGCACGCCTCGACCGCCTCCTGCAACAGGCGCCGTTCGTCGTCGTCCGCGGGCTCACCGCGGACCTCGCGGACGAAGTCGAGCGCCACCTCGATCTCGGCCCGGCCGGCGATCCTCGCCCGGCCCGCCGGTCCCTCCGTCACGCCGTCCGGCTCGAAGGCGAGCGCCAGCGTGTGCGGGAACCGCCGGCGCAGGCGCTCCATCGCCTCGCGCGGCCGCACCGGATCGGTCAGCGTCACCTGCAGCCAGTGGTCCTCGTATCGGTCGAAGCGGCCGTCGGTCAGCAGGTCGTCGATGCGGCCGCGCACCGTGCTCACCGGCCGGGGCACCGGGGCGGGGACGAACTCCGTGCGGCCCGTGTCGAGGTCGGCCAGCCAGGAACCCTTGGTGTGGCCGGCCTCGGAGAAGGAGTAGGCGATCGGCGAGCCGCTGTAGCGGACCGTCTCGCTCATCACCTGACGGCCGTGCAGGTGCCCCAGCGCCGCGTAGTCGACCCCCGCGAACGCGCTCAACGGCACGTGCGAGACCCCGCCGACGCTGATGTCGCGCTCGCTGTCGCTGGCCTCTCCCCCGGTGACGAACGCGTGGGCGAGCACGACCTTGCGCGCCGCCGGATGCGCCCGCACGCGGTCCATCGCGTACGTGACGGCGGCGGTGTGGCTACGCTCGGCCAGCTCCCACGGCGCCCTGACCAGCTCGGGCTCGAGGTAGGGGATGCCGAAGAACGCCACGTCGCCGATCATGACCGGTTCCCAGGCCTTGCCGGGGTCGGTGCGCAGGTGCACCCGCTCCATCAGGTCGGCGCCGAAGCCCAGGCGTACGGCGGAGTCGTGGTTGCCGCTGATCAGCACGGTGTGCACGCCGAGGGCCTTGAGCCTGGCCAGCGCCTCGTTGCACAGCGCGACCGCGTCGACGGGAGGCAGGGCCCGGTCGTAGACGTCGCCGGAGACCACCACGACGTCCACACGCTCGCTCCGCACGGTCTCGACCAGGTGGTCGACGAACGCGGCCTGAGCGCCGAGCAGGCTCTCGCGGTGGAACGACCGGCCGAGGTGCCAGTCGGAGCTGTGCAGGACACGCATG
The DNA here is from genome assembly GCF_014892245.1 of Microbispora sitophila. Lineage (NCBI taxonomy): Bacteria > Bacillati > Actinomycetota > Actinomycetes > Streptosporangiales > Streptosporangiaceae > Microbispora > Microbispora sitophila. Next base: position 256,355 of record NZ_JADBGC010000005.1, read on the forward strand.
TCGCAGGAAGCTAACAGGTCCCGCCGACAAACGCGGCCCCAACCGCCCCTCTGGTGCACGACGCAAAGGAGGAGTAATGACTTAGCCTGGATTCGGTATCACGAGTACGCATGGGGGAGCGGCCTCATGAACGTCGGCCGGGGCACTCTCGGGGTGATCGCCGGTGTGCTGATGGTGGTGCTCGCCACCGTCGGCCATCTCCTCTCCCCGCCGGCCTTCGATCCCCCACCTCTGTCCGCTTCGCCCCAGTTTCGTGACATACCTCCCCAGTCCGCCGCCGAAGTGCGGCCGGTCGCCCATACCGACCGGTTCCGTACGGAGACGCTGCTCGTGCCGGCGGTGAACGAGACGCTGAAGGCGACGATCAGGGCGCCCCTGTCCCCGGGACGCCACCCCGCGATGGTGTTCGTGCAGGGGTCGGGGTCGGGCGACGGCGGGGAGTTCACCCAGCAGGCCGAGTGGCTGGCACAGGCGGGCATCGTGACGCTGGCGTACGACAAGCGGACGGTGGGCTACTCCTTCCGCAGCCGCGACTTCGGCCTGCTCGCCGACGATGCCCTGCGCATGCTGCGGGTGCTGCGCGAGCGGCCCGACGTCGACCCGGGTCGGGCCGGTCTGTGGGGCGTCAGCGAGGGCGGCTGGGTCGTCCCGATCGCCGCCGCGCGCGACCCCCAGACCGCCTTCGTGGTCCTGGTCTCCTCTCCGAACGTCTCACCGTTGCGCCAGGTCGCCTGGGCGCTGAACGAACAACTGCTGCGCCTGCACGCCCCGACCGGCGTACGCGACCTGCTCACCCGGGCGATGGGCGGGGTCGGCTTCGACTTCCTCCGCTACGACGGGGTGCCCGCCCTGCGCGGGATCACCCAGCCCGTCCTGGCGCTGTACGGCACCGACGACCCGTCCATCCCGTTCGTGGAGAGCACCGAGACGCTCACCGGCGCCCTGGCCAAGGGCGGCAACACCGACTACACGATCCGCTTCCTCGCCGGGGCCGACCACGCCATGCGGATCCGCGGCGGGCCGTACGCGGCCGACTACCTGCCCACGCTGGCGAACTGGATCAGAGACCTGCCGGGTACGGCCAGGCCCTCGGTGGCGATCGCGGGGGCGACGCCGGTGCAGCGCTTCGAGGCGGCCGACGTACCGGCCGCGCCGTGGTGGGGGGACAGCACGATCCTGTGGCTCACGCTCTGCCTGGCCGCGGTCGGGTATGTCGCGGCGCCGGTCACCGAGATGGTCGTCCGGCTGCGCGGGCGCGACCTGCGGCTGCAGGCCAGGATGGAGGCCAGCGTGCAGTTGTGGCCCGCCATCCGGCGGCGGCTGCGCCGGATGGCCTGGACCGGCCTCGGGGAACTCGCCGCCGTTCTGGCGTTCATCACGCTCATCGTGCTGTTCTCGGTCAACCAGGCCGGCGCCTGGCCCGCCGTGCAGGCCGGATGGCTGGTCGTACGCCTGCTCGCCATCGTGATGCTCGTGCAGACGGTCACGACGTTCGCGGCGGTGGCCGGCGGCCTGCGGGACGGCTGGGAGCCGACGCCCTGGCAGAAGAGCGTGCTCGCCGGCGTGCTCGGCGGGACCGCGCTGCTGTTGCTGACCGCCGCCTACTACGGCCTGTTCGCCTTCCCCTGGTAGGTCGAGCCCCGGGTCGAGCCTCGGTCAAATGCCGGTATGGACTGCTCCGGCTCGGGCCGGTCACGGGCTTTCCGCGGCCGGTGTCGCTTCAATTGACGCGTGGTCACCCCTGATCTGGCGCCCAGGAACGGCGCCCCGCAGGCGACGCGTCGCCGCGGGCCGGCGTTCAGAGCCGCCGCGCTCATCGGCTGGGTGGCGCTGTCGGCGGTGCTGCCCGGCGCGGCGCACCTGCGAGCGGGCCGGTGGCGCACCGGGCTGCTCCTGCTCGGCGGCTACCTGACCGCGGTCGTCGCCGTCGCGTGCGTGGCCGTCGGCGCGGACGCGGGCCTCGCCGGACGCGCGCTCAACTGGCTGGGCCAGATCTCACTGGTGTTCGCGGCCTGCGCCGTCGCCTGGTTCTGGTTGGTCATCCGTTCGTACGTCGTCCTGCGGCCCGCCCGGCTGCCCCGCAGGGGGCAGGTCCTCACCGGGCTGGTCGCGGGCGTGCTCGCGGTCGTCGTCGCGGTGCCGTTCGCGATCGCCGCCCGGTACGTCCACGTGTCGGAGCAGACCCTCGACTCGCTGTTCGCCGCGCCGGGCGGGACCGCCCAGGCGGGCGGCGCCGTACGCCAGGACGACCCGTGGGCGGGCCGCGACCGGGTCAACGTGCTCCTGCTCGGCGGCGACTGGGGCGACAACCGGATCGGGATGCGCACCGACAGCATCAACGTCGCCAGCGTGGACGTGCGGACCGGCAACACCGTGCTGCTCGGCCTGCCCCGCAACCTGGAGCACGTCCGCTTCCCTCCGGGCAGCCCCATGGCCGCGCGGTTCCCCTTCGGTTTCCAGCTTCCGGAGTATCGCCCCGGCTGGCGGGAGGACCTGCTGTTCTCGGTGTGGCAGTACGCCGACGACCACCCCGAGCTGTTCGGCGGGCGGCGGCACATGGGCGCCGAGGTCCTCAAGGAGACGGTCGGCCACATCCTGGGCCTGCGGATCGACTGGTACGCGCTGGTCAACATCTGGGGCTTCGCGAAGATGATCGACGCCCTCGGCGGGCTCGTGGTGACGGTGGACCGCGACATCGTGTACGGCCTGCGCAACGAGGGCGTCGTCAGGTCGGGCACCCGGCGACTGAACGGCGCCGAGGCGCTGTGGTATGCCCGCTCCCGCACCTTCAGCGACGACTTCGACCGGATGCACCGGCAGCGATGCGTCCTGGGGGCCCTGCTCTCCCAGGCCGACCCGGCCATGGTGCTGACGCGGTTCACCGAGATCGCGGCGGTCACGCGCAGGATGATCAGCACCGACGTGCCCCGGCCCATGCTGGAGCACCTGGTGCCGCTGGCCTGGAAGGTCAAGCACGCCTCGATCACCAGCCTGCAGTTCGTGCCGCCCCTGATCAATACCGCCTATCCCGACTGGGACCGGATCCGGCTGCTCACGGCCAGGGCGATCCGCGCCTCGGTCCACGCCCAGCCCGGCCCTTCCGTCACGCCGTCCGGCTCACCGTCCGCTGCGGAGCCGCGCCGGCACCGGCACTTCCCGACGCCCTCCCCCGCGCCCGTGCTCCCGTCCCCGGGGACGCCGAGCCCGATCGACGACGGCTGCGGGGCGCCGCACACGGCGATGGCGCGCTGAGCCCGTCTGTTCCCCCCTGGGGGCTGTGTCCTCCCGCCCATCGCCGAGCACAGCCAGGCTCAAACCGCGGTCCCTGTGGGCAGCACCGACGGACACGGCGGAGCACCTGCGAGCCATGTCAGGTGCTCCGGCCGTCGCCGTCGTTCGCCGCGCCTGTGCGGTCAGCCGGCCACGTGGGACCCGTCCCGCTGCGGGGTGGCCGGGATTTGACGGATGAGGCGCGGCAGGGTGAGCGTGATCAGGATGCCGGCGATCATCACGGCCGCGGTGAGCAGGACGACGAGGAACTCGCCGTCGGCGGTGGCGACACGCAGAGCCTCGCCGGCCTTGCCCTCGACGCCGATGTCGGCGATGACGGTGAAGACGGCCAGGCCGATGGCGTTGCCGATGTTGAGCGCGGTGGAGGCGATACCGTTCGCCACGCCCTGTTCATGGCTGGCGGTGCCGGCGGCGGCGGCGATCCACATGGCGGTCCAGACGATGCCCTGGCCGAGGCCGGAGACGATCAGGCCGGGCACCAGCAGGCCGTAGCCGCCCTCGGCGTCGAAGCCGAGGGCGAGGACGGCGGTGCCCACCACGCCGATGGCGAAGCCGATCAGCAGCGTGGTACGGGTGCCGATCCGTGTGGCCAGGCGTTCGCCGCCCTGGGTGCCGCCGGCGATGGCCAGTGAGGGGATGAGAAAGGCCAGCCCCGTCTGCAGGGCGCTGTAGCCGTGGACGCTCTGCAGCAGCACGGTGAGGAAGTACGGCAGGACACCGAAGGTGGCCATGTAGATGAAGGTCACCAGCATGCCGACGGTCAGGCTGCGGTTACGGAAGAGCCGGAAGGGCATGAGCGGGTCCGCGCTGCGCGCCTCGACCAGCGTGAAGATCACCAGGAGCGCGACGGCCAGCAGGAAGGCGGCGATCACCGGGAGGCTGCCCCAGCCCAGTTCGGGTCCCTCGACCAGGGCGAAGACCAGCAGTGTCGATCCGGCGGTGACGCTCAGCGCCCCAGGTACGTCGAATCTGCGTCGTTCCCCTCCGGCCGGGTCCCGCGGGATGACGGCCAGGGCGGCCAGGGCGACGAGCCCGGCCAGGGGGACGTTGACGAAGAAGACGGCGGGCCAGCCGAAGTTCTGGGTGAGCAGGCCGCCGAGCAGTGCGCCGATGGTGAGCCCGCTTGCGCCGGCGCCGCCCCAGACCGCCAGCGCGCGGTTGCGTTGCGGGCCTTCGGCGAACAGGTTGTTGAGCAGCGCCAGCGTGGAGGGCAGCAGCAGTGCACCACCGATGCCCTGGATGGCGCGGGCGACGATGATGACAGCGGGAGTGGCGGCCAGCCCGCCCGCCAACGAGGAGACGGCGTACAGGGCCAGGGCGAGCACGAAGACGCGGCGGCGGCCGAACAGGTCGGCCGCCCGGCCGCCGAACAGCAGGAAGCCGCCGGCGAAGACGACGTAGGCGCTGACCACGAGCTGCTGGGTCTGGCCGGGGAAGCCCAGGCTGGCGCCGATCTGGGGGAGCGCGACGAACACGATGTTGAGGTCGAGCGCGTAGATGAGCTGAGCCAGGGCCAGTAGCGCCAGGGTCCAGCCGAGGCGCGGTTTGACCTCGCCTGCGGATCGCGCGGGCGGCGCGGATGGTGTGGACATGGATCGCCCTTCGGAGGGAGCCGGTGACGGGCACGCGAAGCCCGCCAATCTACGTTGATTTACGTACGGTCGTACTATGTCACACCCACGACGACTGTTCGACAATCCCGGTACAGTGGGACCATGGCCTATCGTCATCCCGACCGCGACCAGATCCGGATCGCAGACGTGCTGTCGGCGTTGGGAAACGGCGTGCGCCTGGCTGTCGTACGCCTGCTCGACGCCGGCGGCGAGCACAACTGCACCAGCGTCCTGAACACGCTGGGGATCACCGCGAAGTCCACCATGACCCATCACTGGCGGGTGCTACGGGACAGCGGCGTCATCTGGCAACAACCCTCGGGCCGGGAGAACCTGCTCATCCTGCGGCGCGAGGATCTGGACGCCCGCTACCCCGGGCTGCTCGACGCCATCCTGTCCGGCGCCGTCGATGACGAGACGGTCGAGGCGGACCGCGAACGGCTCCGCTCCGGCACGTGAACCAGGCATCGGACAACGGGTGCTCGGATGCCCGCCGCCCGGCCCCCCAGCTGCCCGGCTGGGAGGATTGCCGGCCCGAAGAGGCTCCTGGCGTCGGTGTCACGGCCTTCGGCCTCGGCCTGCATACCCTGGGTGCACAGCCTGACGACGGGGTTGTCGGGGTCCATGGTCTCGCTTTCTCGATGCGTACGTGAAGCGTCACTCGTCAGCCGGTTCGCCGTGGACCGGCATGACCAAGGTGGTGAAGGTGCCCTGGTCGGCGGAGCGGACGACCACGGGCTGGGCCGGCGAGGAGATTTCCAGCAGCGCATCCTGGCCGACGCCTGCGTCGAGCGCCGGAAGAAGAACTCCCGGGTCGAACGCGATGCGTACAGGCGGCCCTGTGCAGATGGCGGCCAGCGTGGAGACGGCCTGGCCGCGGGAGACGACAGTGAGATGCTGCTCGTCGGCGGACAGGGTGAGTGGCCCGTCCTGGCGTTCTACTTCGATCAGGACACAACCGAGTACCGGGAGCTCCTCCCGCGCAGAAGCGGACGCCACCGCCGGGGCGACCTGGCGTACGGCGCCGGCCAGCTCGGCCCCATCGAGTCGTACGGTGGCCCGATGCGCACCCCTCGGCAGACCACGCAGGATCTCCTCGATCGCCGACTGGGCCGATGCCGCGGTCTCCCGAGCTCTTCTGGCGGTTCTTCCAGAATGGCCAGGGCTTCCTCGCGAGTGCCGTCGAGTACCACCGAAGCGTCGGTGAGCGGCATCCCGGCTTCGCGTAGCCGCCGCACCAGGACCGCGCGGGCTTCCTGGTCCGGGGAGTAATAGCGATAGCCGGTCGAGTCGTCTACGTGGGCGGGATGCAGCACGTCGCAGTCGTCGTAGAACCGCAGAGCGCTCGGAGCCAGCCTCACCCTGCGTGCGAAGGCGCCGATGCTCATCAACGCGTCGGTGTCATCCATGCGTGGGATTGTCGGCCTTCAAGCAGCTTGAAGGTCAAAACGGCGCCCGTGCTCCGCCTCACCCCAAGACGAGGCAGTTGGATGAAGATACTGGTCGACGGCCACGGCCGGGTTCTCCTCGCCGTCCGGCGCGGTCCGGAGGAGCGCCGCGAACTCCTGTTCACCGTGCTCGATGGCGGCGACCGCGACGGCCTCCTTGCCCCCCGGGGAAGAAGTGGTAGACCGCGCCGCCGGCGGATCCGGCTGAGGGCCCGAGGCCGGCCGGACGCCGCCGGCTCACGGATCAGACGCGGAACGACTCGCGGGCCATGCGGCGCACCCGGTCCTCGTCCACGGTGTGCCCGAGACCGGGCTGGGTCAGCGGCACGGCGACGACCCCGCCGGACGCGCCGACCGGCGGGAGCACCACCTGGGCGCTGCGCGGCGGCTCGGCCACGTCGCTGGGCAGGGAGCAGCCGGGCAGGCTGGCGACGGCGACCGTCGCGGCCCGGGCCAGCCCCGCGCCGAGGCCGCCGGCGCAGACGATGTCCCACCCGGCCTCCACCGCGCGGTCGTGCGCGAGCCGTACGGCGCCGAGCGAGCCGAACTTCGCGGGGCGCAGCAGCATCGCCCGGCCCGCCTTGCGGCTCACCGCCTCGTCGAGCTCGCCCACGGAGGTCACCTCGACCGCGACCGCGGCAGACACCCGATCCTGCAGGTCGGCGCTGGTCAGCAGGTCCTTGAAGGGGCGTTCGATGGCCACCACCCCGTAGGCGTCCAGCGCCTCCAGCTGCGCGATCTCCGTGTAGGCGCCGCGCCCGTCCACCGCGATGGCCAGGCCGGGGTAGGCGGCGCGCACGGCGCGCAGCGGCTCGACGTCCCAGCCGGGGTGGACGTCCAGGGTCACGTGCCCGTAGCCCGCGCAGACGTGCCGGTTCACCCGGGCGACCATGCTCTCCAGCGAGCGGTCCGCCGCCAGCCTGACGGTCGCGATCAGCGACGTGCGGCTGCCGCCGAGGGCGTGGGCGAGCGGGACGCCGTTCATGCGGCCCCACAGGTCCCAGCACGCCATGTCGCCGGCCGCCCCGCCGGGGATCTCCCCCAGCTCCGACGGGTGCTCCCAGTCGAGGCCGATGAGCGCGGGCAGGGCCCGCTCCAGCGGGCCGGCCTCGGCGGGATCGACGGCCTCGCCCCAGCCGACCATGCCGCCGTAGTCCGTGATCTTTATCAGGACGGTCTCCGGACGCCTGCCGTACGGCAGGGTCATCCTGAAGACCTCCAGCTCCCGGACACGCGGCACTCGGATCCCCTCGCTTCTTCCCCCGGATCCCACCGAAGGCCGTCCCGGCGCCGCCGCGGGGGCGCTGCGTCCGGCCGGCCTGCTCCACGGCGGGATTTCCGGGATTCCCTAGACCTCCATGGTGCCCGCTTCGCGGCGGTGCTCGAAACGGCCGCCGACGAGAGTGGCCGTGCCCGCCATGACGACCAGCAGGCCCAGGCAGGTCACGTAGACCCACGGCCGGCCTCCGTACGCGGCGAACACGGCCCCCGTGATCGCGACGGCGACGACGGAGAAGACCGACTCGCCGATGCTCAGCGACGCGCTGTTGCGGCCCTCCTCCCCCGGCGCAGACAGCTCCAGCACCAGCACCGACAACGTCGGGAAGACCATTCCGATGCCCAGGCCCGCCACCACCCAGCCCGCGAAGACCACGACGGCCGGCGTGGCGGGGATGACGATCAGAGCGGTGACGCAGATTCCGGCGGCGATCAGCGTCGCACCGAGGCGGATGGTCAGCGCCCGCGCGTGGGGTCTGCGGCCCTGGATCCACGAGCCGAGCGACCAGGCGAGGGCCCCTCCGGTGAGCGCGAGCCCGGCCTCGGCCGTGTTCAGGTCCCGCTCCTGCACCAGCATCAGCGGGACGAACACCTCGGCGGCGAAGAACGATCCGGCCGCCAGGCCGCGCAGCGCGATCACGGTGGGCAGCCCGCGGGCCGCGCGCAGCGTCCCCTTGGGCAGCAGTTTCGGCAGTGCCAGCGCGAGGACCGCCACTCCGGCGACCGCCAGGACGATCCCCGCACCCGCAGCGCCGCTGCCGTACTGCAGCAGGGCCGCGCCGATCGCGGCGCACACGCCCCAGGCGAACCGGGGCAGGAAGGCCCGGCCCATCGCCTCCCTCGGCTGCCCGCTCGAGGCGGGCAGTCCCCGCCACATGATCAGCGCGGCGGGGACCGACAGCACCGCCACGCCCAGGAAGATCAAGCGCCAGTTCCAGGTCTCCGCCACGAAGCCGGTGACGGCCGGGCCGACCACGGACGGCAGCACCCACGCCGCGGCCAGCGCGGAGAACACCCGCGGGTGCATGGCGGAGGGGTACGCCTGGGCGACGAGGACGTACAGCGCCACGTTGAACAGGCCGCCGCCGAGTCCCTGCAGGAAGCGGCCGACGAGGAAGACCTCCATGGCGGGCGCGAACCCGGAGACGGCCAGCCCGGCGACGAACCCCGCCACTCCCGTCCACAGGGCGGGGAACGGCCCCCGTGCGTCGCTCCAGCGTCCGCCGACCACCGTGGCGATGATGTTGGCCGCCATTCCACCGCTGAACGCCAGGCCGTAGAGGTGGTAGCCGTTCAGCTCCCGGCCGATCAAGGGCATCGCGGTGGCCACCGCCAGATATTCGAACGCCACGAGCATCACCAGGGCCACGATCCCGACGCTCAAGGCGCGATATCGCTGGCTGAAGACGGCTGGGGCGGTCATTACCGAAGACATGATACGGACATTACAAATCACCGTCCTCGCACGGAAATGCGACCTTGGTCGTAGGACCGGCGCTCGATGGCGGCCGCCATGAGGCCGGGAAAGGCGTCCGGTGTGCAGGCGAAGGCCGGGACACCCATCGCGGCCAGCGCCGCCGCGTTGTCGTGGTCGTACCGCGGCGCCCCCTCGTCCGACAGCGCGAGCAGCACGATCACCTGGACCCCGGCGGCGGTCATCGCGGCGATCCTGCGCAGCATCTCCTCCCGCGGCCCGCCCTCGTACAGGTCGCTGATCAGCAGGAAGATCGTGTCGGCGGGGCGGGTGACGAGGTTCTGGCAGTAGGCCACGGCCCGGTTGATGTCGGTGCCGCCGCCGAGCTGGGTGCCGAACAGCACCTCGACGGGGTCGCGCAGGCGGTCGGTCAGGTCGGCCACGGCCGTGTCGAAGGCCACGAACGAGGTCTTGAGCGAACGCATCGAGGCGAGCACCGCGGCGAAGACGCCCGCGTACACCACCGAGGCGGCCATCGAGCCGCTCTGGTCGACGGCCAGCACGACCTCCCGCTGCACGGCCCGCTGCCCGCGAGCGTATCCGACCAGCCGGGACGGCACGACGGTCTTCCGCTCGGGGAGGTAGTTGCGCAGGTTCGCCCGGATCGTACGGTCCCAGTCGACTTCGGCCGCCCTCCTGGGCCGATGGGTCCTGGCCGAGCGGTCGAGCGCGCCGCTGACGGCCGTCAGGGTGCGCCGCGTCAGCCGCGCCTCCAGCTCCCGCACGACCGTGCGGACGACGGCCCTGGCCGACTCGAGGGCCCGCTCCGGCATCAGCCGGCTCAGCGACAGCAGCGTGCCCACCAGGTGCACGTCGGGCTCGACGGCCTCCAGCATCTCGGGCTCCAGCAGCAGCCGGGTCAGGTCGAGCCGCTCGATGGCGTCCTTCTGCATGACCTGCACGACGCCGCCGGGGAAGTACTCCCTGATGTCCCCCAGCCATCGGGCCACTCGCGGCGCGGACGCGCCCAGGCCGGCGCCGCGCCGTTCCTGTCCGTCGTCGTAGAGGGCCGTGAGCGCGGCGTCCATCCGGGCGTCCGCTCCTTCCAGCGTCCCCTCCGCCGCGCCGCCCAGCACCAGCCGCCAGCGGCGCAGCCGCTCGTCCTCGCCGTCCATCAGGGCCTCCCGCCCGTCTCGCGTCCCAGGATCTCGCGCACGGTCCGCACGGCCCCCGCCGCCAGCCCGTCGTCGCAGTCCGCCCCCTCGGCGCCGCCCGCTTCTGAGGAGCCCAGTGCGGAGGAACGGAGTGTGGAACCGGAGCGGACCCGCCGGCCGACCATCCGCCGCTCCGGCGCCGGGAACGCCCCGAACGTGCGCCGCAGCAGCGGCAGCACGTCCACGAACGCCTCGGGCGACAGGCCGGTGAGCCAGGTGTCCACGGTGGCGAGCAGACGCGGGTCGTGGACGAGCAGCAGGCCGCCCCCGGACAGGAAGCCCTCCATCCAGGCCGCCGACCGGGCCGGGGGGTTGCCGGGTGACATCGACCGCGCCATGCGGGCGGCCACGTCGTCCTCCAGGGCCTCGGCGTCGAACAGGATCCGCACGATCCGGCCGTCGAGCAGCCCCGGCAGGTCGTCGCGCCGGGCGATCCCGGCCAGCGTCGTGAGCCACCGGCCGCTCCCCATCAACCCGGCCGCGGTGTGGACGCCGTCCATCAGCGCCGCCATCTCGCGGGCCGCGTCCTCGTCCAGTCCCGTGAGGGCGGGGGACAGCCCGGCGCAGATCCGCGCGAGCATCGACTCGGTGACGCCCGCGAGGCCCTCGGTGCCGCGCACGTCCCCGTAGCGGCGGGCCCGCACGAGCGCGGGCAGCGCGCCCATGAGGTGGCGCACCTCGCCGTCGAGCGCCGCCCGGTCCTCAATCCGGCCCAGGACGTACGGCAGCGCGTCCGGCAGGTGGGCGAGCAGGCAGCGCTCGACCAGCGCGGCCAGCTCGGGCAGGCCCGCGCCGCCCGCCAGGTCGCGGACGCGGGCCGTCGCCGCCGCCTCGACCGTGATCCCCCACACGGCGGCCTCGATGAGGGCCACGTCGAGCTCGGGGCGCCACTCCAGCGACCAGGACTCCTTGAACGTCCCCTTGCTCCGGGCCCGCCGTGGCGTTCCCCAGGGCACCTCCAGCAGGGCGAGCCGGTGCAGCAGCCGGCTGCGGCCGAGGTCGAGCGGCCTGCGCAGGTCGAGGTCGTGCTCCCCTGCCATGGCCTCCGGCTTCATGCGCAGCCGCCGCTGCTCGTCGCGCAGATCCCGCCGCAGCGGCACCATCGGTGTGGCGTCCGGCACCCGCCCGAGCCGCTCCCCCACGACCATCCGCCGCTGCACCAGCTCGACCGGCAGCTCGTCACCGCCGCACAGCACCGCCCTGACCGCCTCGGTGACCTCCGACAGCCCGGCGAGCGGCCTGCCGCGCAGCGCCGCCAGTCCCTCGGCCAGCCGTACGGCCTCGATGACGTGCGCGGAGGAGACGGGCAGGTCCTCCTCGCGCAGGATCGCGGCGGCGCGGGCGAGCCAGCGCTCCACCGGACGGTCGGGCGCCGTGAACAGGTGCTCGTACCACCCCGGCGCGGCGACGCCCGCGCCGTAGCCCGCGCCCGCCGCGAGCCGTCCGTGGGTCCACGGCACCCACGTCATCTCGACCCTGACCTTGGGCAGGCCGCGCAGCAGCCGCTCGTCCTCCGCCGCGGAGGGCGGGCGGCCCGGCCCGTCCGGCGCGTCCTGGCCCGGCCCGGCGGGCAGACCGCTCCCGCGGACGCGACCTCCGGCCAGGGACAGCGTGGGCGGAGTCAGCACGGGCGGAGTCAGCACGGGCGGAGTCAGCGCGAGCGGGGTCAGTGCGGGCAGGTGCCAGGCCCCGCAGACCACCGCGATCCGGGCGAAGCCCTCCCGCGCCGCCTTCCGCAGCGTCCTGCGCATGTACGCCTCGCGCCGGGCCTCGACGCCCTCCGCGACGTGCCCCTCGCGCACGGCCCGCATCGCCTCGGCGACCACATCGAGCGTCCCGGCCTCGCCCCGGTGCTCGACCAGGTCCTCCCACCACCGCTCCGGGTCGTCGTACCCCGCCGCGCGGGCCAGCTCGCCGATGGGATCGCGGCGTACCGGGTCGGCGTCGAGCGCGAGACCGTGCGCGGCGGGCAGGTCGCAGAAGCGCGCCTCGACGCCCGCCCGGGCGGCGTAGGCGATCGCCTGCCACTCCGGCGAGAACTCCGCGAACGGCCAGAAGGCGGCCCGCGACGGCTCACCCGGCACGTACGCCAGCAGCGCGACGGGCGGGCGCATGCCGGGATCGGCGGCGAGCGCCACCAGGCCGTCGGCCTCGGGCGGGCCCTCGACGAGCACCAGATCGGGCCGGATCCTGTTCAGCTCGTCACGCACGGCCCTGGCCGATCCCGGCCCGTGGTGCCGCACCCCCAGCACCGACACCTCCGGCACCGGCACCCCCGGCCTGCCCTCGCCGCCCGGGTGACCCCGGTCGTCGCGGTCGCCCCTACGCCGGGAACCGCCCCGGCCGCCGCCCGGGCCGGACAGGGCGCCCGCGGCGATCTCAGCCGGCATCGCGGCAGGCCCGGTAGAAGTCGCGCCAGTCGTCGCGGTCGCGGACGACCGTCTCCAGGTACTCCTGCCAGACCACGCGGTCGGACACCGGGTCCTGGACCACCGCCCCCACGATGCCGCCCGCGACGTCGGCCGGGCGCAGCACGCCGTCCCCGAAATGGGCGGCGAGCACGATCCCGCTGGTGACGACCGAGATGGCCTCCGCCGTGCTGAGCGTGCCGCTGGGCGACTTGACCTTGGTCCGCCCGTCGGAGGTCACGCCCGCGCGCAGCTCCCGGAAGACCGTCACCACGCGGCGGATCTCCTCCAGCCCGGTCACGGTCTCGGGCAGCTCCAGGGAGCGGCCGAGCTGCGCCACGCGCCGGGCCACGATGTCGACCTCCTCCTCCGTGGTGGCGGGGACCGGCAGCACGACGGTGTTGAACCGCCTGCGCAGCGCGCTCGACAGGTCGTTGACCCCGCGGTCGCGGTCGTTGGCGGTGGCGATGACGTTGAAGCCCTTGGCCGCCTGCACCTCCTCTCCCAGCTCCGGGATCGGCAGCGTCTTCTCCGACAGCACGGTGATCAGGGCGTCCTGGACGTCGGACGGCATGCGGGTGAGCTCCTCGACCCTGGCCAGCCGTCCCTCCGCCATCGCGCGCATGACCGGGCTCGGCGTCAGCGCCCGGCGGGAAGGGCCCTCCGACAGCAGCCGCGCGTAGTTCCACCCGTAGCGGACGGCCTCCTCCGCGGTGCCGGCCGTGCCCTGCACGAGCAGGGTCGAGTCGCCGCTGATCGCCGCGGCGAGGTGCTCGGACAGCCAGGTCTTGGCCGTGCCGGGCACGCCGAGCAGCAGCAGCGCCCTGTCGGTGGCGAGCGTCGCCACCGCGACCTCGACGATCCTGCGCGGGCCGATGTACTTCGGCGTGATCTGGCCGCCGTCCCCCAGCACGTAGGTCGTCACCGCCCAGGGCGACAGCCGCCAGCCCGGCGGGCGCTGCCGGTCGTCGGTCTTCGCGAGGATCGCCAGCTCGTCGGCGAACTGGTCCTCCGCGTGCGGGCGCAGAACGCTGGTCATGCAAGCTCCTTGAGCATGTCGAAGCGGAACCGCAGGGTCGCGGCCAGTTCGGGGACCTCTCCGGCCTGCTCGTGCATCACGGGGTCGAATCGCTCCCCCGCCAGCCGGATCAGCTCGCCGGCGTTCCACGGCTGTGTCCGTGTGGTCTCGACGATCTTCTTGAGCACGGCCCTCGCCAGCCGGTGCCCCCACGGCCGCGGCACGCCGCCCAGCATCATGACCATCTGGCCGTCCACCGGGTGGCCCGCCACCAGTTCGGCCGCCCGGTGGGACCGCTCCTCCGGCGGGAGCACGGCAAGCAGGTCGGTCAGCGGCTCGGCCTCGAACAGGGCGCGCGCCCACGTCGCGTCCCGCTGCAGGATGGCGGCCCGGGTCCAGCCCATGCGGACCTCCCGCTCCCAGTCGCCGATCCGGGCCCGCGCGATCTCGTCCGGCGCCATGCCGAGGTGACCCGGCCAGAACGACAGCGGCGTGTGCGCCACCACCTGCTGTAGCCACCAGCCCCGCGTCTCCATGCCGGCGGGTGGCCGCGCCCTGACGCCGTCGCGCTCCATCGCGTCGTCACAGGCCGGCGGCGGCTCGGCCCGGAGCCCGGAGCCGTTCCCGGTCACGAACCGGCGCGCCCGTTCGGTCATGCGCAGGGCCAGCCGCGACCGCGGCAGGCGGGTGAGGAGGTCGGCGGCGGCCTGCCGCACCTCACGGCGCCGGTCGTCGAGCACCGCCTCCAGGAACGGCTCGTCGGCCATGCCGAGGCCGTCGGCGAGGATCGTCACGAAGACGGCCCGGTCCTCCGGCGTCTCCGCGCTCCAGCCGCGTTCCAGCAGTTCCCGCGCGGCAGCGGGGTCGCGGCGCCGCAACGCGGTCAGGAAGGCGCGCCTGTCACCCCTCGTGCCGAGCTCCCACACCTCGTCGGGCGGCACGTGCGCCGGCTCCGCAAGCAGGTACGTCCAGGCGGAGTTGAGACCGGCGAGCCAGCGGCCCCGGGCTCCGGTGACCGCCCCCAGGTATGCGCGGATCGACCGGTCACGCGCCCCGAGGTCGAGCAGCCCGGGGACCATCTCGGCCGGAACCCGCACCCGCCGCGCGGCGGCCGTCTCCAGCCACTCGGTCAGCAGCCTGCCCTGCTCACCGGCGAGCATCCGGGCCAGCCGGTCCGCGGCGGCGCTCGGCACGAGCGGCAGCGTCTCCGCCGCCGCCGGGGCCGGCGGCCTGCCCCTGCCCGGCCGCCGCCCCGCACGCATCCGGACCACCTGCTCGGCGGCCCGCTCCAGCAGGCTCTCCGGCGGGACAGCGCGGCGGTCGGCGCCCACCAGCGCGGTGGACACCAGTTCCTCCCACGAGACCCGCCCGGCCTCCCACCCGCCGGGAACGGCCCGGGTCATAACCGCACCACCCCGCCCTCCTCGTCCCAGGCCGTCAGCGGGAGCAGCCCGCGCGGCGTCCATTCGGCGGCGACCGTCACCGGCCGCCCGCCGGAGACGGCCAGCAGCCGCCAGGGGACGCCCGCGGACGGATGCAGCGGCAGCGCGTTCCCCTCGTCGTCCGCGAGGCCGTCCGGGCAGGGGACGGCCCCGTCGAGCACCAGCGGCCAGGAGTCGGTCCAGGGATCGGCCGCGAGCACCTCCGCGATCAGCGCGGGCACCTGGGAGACCTTCGTCCCCGGGGGCGGCCCCGCGTCGACGAAACCCCGTCGCTCGGCCACCAGCGCGCGCAACGGCGACGCGCCCGGGTAGAAGGCCAGGTCGGCGTCGATCGTCGTGCCCGGCGGCGGAAACGACTCGAGCGGCTGCCCGGCCGGCGAGAACGCCAGCACCATCGCCACCCGGCCCGTCGTACGGCCCGCCAGCCACACGCGCCGGGCGACCAGCCGGTCCTGCTCCTCGTCCCGGCATCCGACGACATCCCAGTGGTCCCGCATTGCCGGGGTGGCCAGGACGGACTCCCTGGTGACGGGGAAGCCGACCCGCGCCCGCACGGTCTGCCGCAACGGCTCGGGCAGCGCGGCGGCGCGGCGATGGGCGACCGCGAGCAGATTAAGCAGCGCGTACTCCCCGAGCAGAAGGCCCGGCCAGTCCTCGGCGGCGAGCAGGCGCGAGAGCCGCGTGACCGTCCCCGCCACACCCGGAGCCTGCGCGTCGACGAGCCGCCTGGCGAGGTCGTCCCAGTCGGCCGGCCCCGTCTGGCGTGCCTGCGCGATCCCCTGTCCGATCTGGTCGGCCAGCCACCGCTCCAGCTCCGACAGACCCGCGGCGACCCTGCCTTCCCGCTGCTCCACCTGGGTCCGCCTGGCCGCCGCCCGGCCACCGCCCTCGGCGTCGGCCCGTGCGCGACCTGCCTCGGCGTCGCCCGTGTTTCGGGTCGCGGCCCCGCCCCACCGTTCCTTCACGCGCCGCACAGTAGCCACGCGCTCCGACAAAACCGGGCCGGGACGCGGACGACCGCCGCACCGGCCGGGAGCGCGGCGGCGGAACTGTCGGTGCCGCCTGACAGGATCGAGCCCATGAGCGAGATTCCCGAGACCAACTACTCGAAGAAGTGGGACGACGATTCCCGGTCCACTCCTCCCCTCGTCGGCGACGAGCGGGAGATCCTCACGGCCTTCCTCGAGTGGCACCGCGAGACGTTCGCGCTGAAGTGCTCGGGCGTCCCGAAGGAGCGGCTGTCGGACAAGGGGGTGCCGCCGTCCGGGCTCAGTCTCCACGGGATCCTCCGGCACCTCTCGAGCGTGGAGCGGTGGTGGTTCCGCATCCAGTTCACCGGTGAGGACGTCCCGCTCCTCTACTACTCCGACGACGACCCCGACCAGGACTTCGAGGATCTGGGCGGGGACGTCGAGGAGGCGTTCGCCGTGTGGCGGGCGGAGTGCGAGCGCTCCCGCGAGATCGTGGCCGCCGCCCGCTCGCTGGACGAGACCGGTGTCCACCGCGCCACCGGGCAGCCGATCTCGCTGCGCCGCATCCTGGTGCAAATGATCGCCGAGTACGCGCGCCACAACGGGCACGCCGACCTGCTCCGCGAGCGGATCGACGGCGCCACCGGCCACTGAGGACATGAGCCGGGCGGCCCCCCGTGATCGCCCGGCTGACGGCCTCACACGTCGACGAGGATGCCGTGCCCGGCGTCCACGGTGACGCGGGTCCCGGTGACGGCGTGGAAACCCCCGTCGGCGATCGTGGCGATCACCGCGGCCACGTCCTCGGGGTCCACCATGCGCCCCAGGACCGAACGTCTGCCCAGGGCGGCCTCCAGCTCAGGGGTGCGGAGCCCCGCCGAGGCGTCGGTGCGGACCGCGCCGGGGGCCACGATGTTCACAGTGATCCCGTACGGCCCGGCTTCCCCGGCCACCTGCCGGGCGAAGGCCTCGAGCGCCGCCTTCGCGGATGCGTGCGCGAGGCCTCCCGGACGGACGAGGTCGGCGGCGACGCTGGAGACGTACACGATCCGGCCCTGTCGCCGCTCTCGCATCAGTGCGAGCGCGAGCTTGCTGACGTGGAAGACGGCGGCGAGTTCACCGGTGACCTTCCCGGCGAAGTCCTCCCAGGTCATCGTGGCCAGCGGGGCGAACGGCGGTTGGATGTTCGCGTTGCACACCAGGACGTCGAGGCGACGGCAGGCGGCGATCAGGTCCTCCACCTGCCGCGGCTCGCGTACATCGGCACGGACGGGCTCGGCGGTTCCCCCGGCCCCTTCGATCGCGTCGACCACGGCTTTGACCGCAGCCCCGTCGCGACGGTAGTTCACGATCACGTGATATCCCCGTGCCGCCAGTTCCCGGGCGGTCGCGGCGCCGATCCCTCGGCCCGCGCCTGTCACGAGTGCGACCTTCTCCATTTCCCGCTCCCCTCGCCTCGATGAGTCACGATAGGAAACGGGCTTTCTATTGGTAAGGGCATACATTGAGGTAAGTTCATGAGGTCGGAGTCGGGGTCCAGGCCGGACGGCGGAGGCGGAGCCGTTGAGTGACGAGTTTCACAGCGGCTGCGCCGCACGTATGGTGCTGGAGCATGTGACGAGCCGCTGGGGCGTGCTCGTGCTGAGCGCGCTGTCCGGCGGACCGCTCCGGTTCTTCGAGCTGCGTGAGAAGATCGAGGGGATCAGCGAGAAGATGCTCTCGCAGACGTTGCGCACGCTCGCCCAGGACGGCCTGGTGCACCGCACCGTCGTGCCCTCCGCTCCGCCCCAGGTGAGTTACCGGCTGACGCCGCTCGGCGCGGGCATCAGCGAACCACTGCGAGGTCTGACGGCCTGGATCCGCGATCATGCGGACGCCATCGTCGCCGCCCGAGCGGCGCACGGTGCACCGGCCGCCTCGCCCGGCGAGCAGGCGAGCGACGCAACGTGAGCGCTTCCCCGTCAGACGACCGTGGTCCCGCGCGAGGCCGCCGGCACCCCCGGGATGCCCGTCACACGTCGACGTCCGCGACCGTGCCCACGGGAGTGACCAGACGGCCCAGGCCGTCGATCTCGATGCGCACCTCGTCGCCCGGCGTCAGCGTGAAGTCCGACTCGGGCACGAGGCAGGTGCCGGTGGCCAGGACCACCCCGTACGGATATCGGTCGGCGCGCTGGAGGTGTTCGACGAGGTCGTCGATGCGCCGGTGGAGCAGGCCGGTGCTCGCCGAGCCCGCCCAGATCTCCCGGGAACCGCGCGAGATGCCGAGACGGATGCCGAGGGCGTAGGGGTCCGGCACCTCCCAGGCGGGACGGATGCCCGGCCCCAGCGCGGTCGCGCCGAGGTAGACCTTCGCCTGCGGGAGGTACAGCGGGTTCTCACCCTCGATGGAACGGGAGCTCACGTCGTCGCAGATGGTGTAACCGGCGATGTCCCCGTTGGCGCAGACGACCACGGCCAGCTCGGGCTCCGGGACGTTCCAGGACGAGTCGGGCCGTACGGCGATCGCCTGCCCGTGCCCGCGCACGCGCCAGCCGAGCGACTTGAAGAACAGCTCGGGGCGGGGAGCGTCGTACACCATCTCGTAGACGTCGGGGGCGCGGCTCTCCTCTCTGCGCGCCTCCCGCGATCTGCGGTAGGTGACCCCGGCGGCCCAGACCTCCGTCCAGTGGTCCACGGGGGCCGCGAGCGAGGCCAGCGTCACGGCCTCACCGGCCGCCGCCGCGAGGGACCGGCGGAAGTGGCCGAGGCCGGACGAGAGCGCCTCCCCGAGCGAGAAGTCCTCGGGGAGCAGGCGGTCGCCCTCCTCATCGCGGACGGCCCAGCGCGCGGGGCCGGAGACGCCGGTGTGATCGGGGAGGTAACCACGAACAAGTCGCATCAGTGTGTGCCTTCACGAGTCGACGAGTGTTTCTCATCGGCAACTGCTGCGGCCCATCGTGGTATGAGCCGGCCCGGTAGGGAAGGCCCCGTTCCCGCCCGGGCGGGGGTTCCCCGAGCCCTTCACCGGGATCGGCACGGCATGCCCGTCAGGGAAGCCTCCGGTGCGGCGGATGCCACCGCACCGGAGCCTCCTCACCGTAAAGAAAGGATCAGCAGGCGGGGATCGCGGCCCCGGGCGTCAGCTCCGGGTCCATTTCTGGTTGTTGCCGCCCCAGCAGGAGTAGAGCTGGATCTGGGTGCCGTTGCTCGTGCCGGCGCCGACGGCGTCCAGGCACAGGTTCGACTGCACGCCGACGATGGTCCCGTCCGAGTTGAGGCGCCACTTCTGGTTGTCGCCACCCCAGCAGCTGTAGATCTGGACCTTGGCGCCGTTGCCGGTGCCCGCGGCGTCCAGGCACTTGTTGCCGTAGACCCGCAACTCCTGGGCGGAGGTGTAATTCCACTGCTGGTTGCTCTGACCGTTGCAGTCCCACAGCTGCACCTGGGTGCCGTCGGCGGTACCGGCGTTCGGCACGTCCAGGCAGCGGCCGGAGGCGACGTTCTTGATCTGGCCACCGCCGCCGCTCGGGGGCGGCGTGGATCCGTCGCCTCCGGAGGAGCCGCCGATGGTGATGTTGGAGTTTCCGCTGCTCTGGTAGCCCTCGGTGGCGAGGATCTGGTAGTCGTGGCTGCCCAGGTTCATGCCGTAACGGGCCCAGGCGTCGAAGTGGTTGCCGACGGTGATGGTGCCGCCGGTCCTCTTCTGCTGCCGGACGCTCCAGTACTGGTTGAAGGTCTGGTTGCCGTCGATCGAGGGCGCGTTGTATCGGGTGGTCTGGTAGATGTCGTAGGTGCCGCCGTCGGTGGTGACGGTGCCCTTGTACGTCCCCGTGGGCCGGTAGGTGCCCCAGTTGTCGACGATGTAGTACTCCACCAGCGGGCTCCGCGTCCACCCGTACAACGCCAGGTAGGCGTTGCCCGAGGGGTTGAAGCTGCCCGAGTAGGTCACCGTCCTGCGCGCACCGGGTTTCCAGCCCTTGCCGGCGACGAAGTTGCCGGTGTTGCGCCATGAGGTGCTGTAGTTGCCGCCGGACCCCAACTCCATGGAGACCGTGCCCTGGCTGTCGGTCCAGAACGAATAGAAGTAGCCGTTGTTGGTGCCGGTCTGATTCGTGGTCACGGCCGCGTGGGCGACGCCGGGCAGCAGCGCCACGGCCGCGGCCAGCACCACGGCGCAGACACGGCCGACGAGCAGCCTGACGCGGCCGCGCCTGCGGCCTGTCCGGTGAACGGGAGCGTCGATCATGCGCACTTCCTCCTTTGAAGGCCGACGCGGACCAGGCACCGCGGGCTGGGGGCGGCCGGAGGTGACGGCCACCGCGCCGGCGCCACGATGCCGAAACTATCGGCAGTTTGGCGAAAGTATCGGACCGCCTGGGCGAGCCGTCAACGTCACCCGAAACGTCGCGGAAAATTACTTTCCACCCGGCATTGCCCGAGAGGAAGAACAGCCTGATGGATAGGTATGGGGGTGCGATCGAAGCACTCGACGGACAGTTATGCGGACGCTGAAAAGTTCAGAATCCTTTCGGGTTACGCTTCGGGGCCGGAGGCGGCGGCGCGCGAGGCCGGGGCGGGCTGAAGCGCGAGACCGGTTCTGTCAGGGCCGCGTGTCATACTCACCTGCGTGGTTGCGCGTACGCCGCAAAGGGTGCTGATCGGGCGTTCCGCCGAGCTCGATCGGCTTGTGGGCGTGCTCGACGCCGCCGCGGCCGGGCTCGCGGGGGTCGCCCTGGTGGGCGGCGACGCGGGGATCGGCAAGACGCGGATCGTCACCGAGCTGTGCGACCTCGGGCAGCGGCGGGGATTCGTGACGCTCACCGGGCAGTGCGCCGAGCTCGGCGACGCCCTGCCCTACCTGCCGCTCGCGGACGCCCTGCGCGGCGCCGCCGATGCCGACGGGCCGGTCGGCCCGGCCGTCACAGCCCGTCCCGCGCTGCGGCGGCTGCTGCCCGGCGACGAGGCGGGCCCGGCGGAGGAGACCACCGGGGGACTCGCCCAGCAGCGCCTGTTCGGGTCGGTGCTCGACATGCTGTCCGAGGTAGCCGGGCGGCAGCCGGTCCTGTTCGTGTTCGAGGACCTGCACTGGGCCGACCGCTCGACCCGCGACCTGCTGGTCTTCCTCACCCGCATGCTGCAGCGCGAGCGGGTCTGTCTCGTCGGCACCTACCGGACCGACGACCTCCACCGCCGCCATCCGCTGCGCCCGGTCCTGGCCGAGCTGCGACGGCTGCCGCTGGTCACCTCCGTCGAACTGCCGCCGCTCGCCGACGACGACATGGCGGAGTATCTCGCCACCCTCGACCGGTACGGCGAGGGCCCCGCGGGAGCGGTGGCGGGACGCGGCCTGACGACCGTGATCGAGCGCGCCGGGGGCAATCCGTTCTTCGCCGAGGAGCTGCTGGCGGCCGGCGCGGAACGGGCGCGGCTGCCCGGAACGCTGGCCGACCTGCTGCTCGCCCGGGTCGAGACCCTGTCGGACACCGCCCGCCAGGTGCTGCGGGTCGCCGCGGTCGCCGGCCGCCGGGTCGGCCACGACCTGCTGCGCGACGCGACCGGGCTCGGCGACCTGCCGCTGGAGGACGCGCTGCGCGAGATCGTCTCGCGGCGGCTGCTCACGGCGGGCAGCGACGGCTACACGTTCCGGCACGCGCTCCTGCAGGAGGCCGTCTACGACGACCTGCTGCCGGGCGAGCGGACCCGTCTGCACACAGCGTTCGCCGCGCTGCTCGCCGAACGCGGCGGCGCCCCCGCCGAGCTGGCCCATCACCACCTCGCCGGGCACGATTTGCCGGGCGCGCTGCGGGCGTCGGTGGAGGCCGGGCGGCTGGCCGCCGGGCTCGGCGCGCCGGCGGAGGCGCACCGGCACTTCGAACGGGCGCTGGAGGTCTGGGACCAGGTGCCGGAGGCCGAACGGCTGGCCGGGGAGAGCCGGGCGAGGATAGCGCTGGCCAGCGCCGCGGCGGCGGCCGCGGGCGGTGACTACCACCGGGCGGCGGAGCAGGTGCGGCGGCTGCGCCGGGAGGCGAGCGACCCGGTCCTGATCGCCGAGACCGGCGAGCGGCTCTCCTACTATCTGGCGGACGCGGGCGCCGACGAGGCCGAGGCGATCGAGGCCGCCCGGGAGGCGGTGGAGATCGCACCGCACAGCCCACTGCGGGCGAGGGCCCTGGCCACCTACGCCCGCGCCCTGTCCCGGCAGTACCGCTTCGAGGAGGGGGCGGCGACGGCGTCCAAGGCGCTGGAGGTGGCGCAGGCGACCGGCGCCCGCGATGCCGAGGCCAGCGCCCTCGTCTCGCTCGCCCTGATCGAGGAGGAGTTCGGCAGCAGCGTCGAGCACGCCGTCGACCTGCTCACGCGCGCCACCCGCCGCCCCTCGGGCGACCTGTCCATCGACCTGCGGGCGCGTTTCAACCTCGCCCGCATCCACTACGAGAACGGCGCCCTCGCGGTGGCCGCCGGCATCACCGAGGACGGCGTACGGCTGGCCGGGGAAACCGGTCTCACCTGGAGCACGTTCGGCACGGACCTGCGTTTCCTGCACTATCTGGTGCACTACGCGGACGGCGACTGGGACACGGCGGAACGGCTGGCGGGAGGGTTCGGCGTCCGGGTCGGCACCCGGGCCGAGGCCCAACTGTCGTCGTTCGCCCTCTTCGTCGAGGTGGGCCGGGGACGCGCGGGCGCCGACGAGAGACTGCGGTGGCTGTCGCGCTTCTGGTCGGACGCGCTGATCAGCTATATGGCGCGCGGCATGGCGGCCGAGCAGGCGCTGTGGCGCGGCGACCCGCGCACCGCACTCGACCACGTCAACGCGATCGTCGCGGCACTCGAGCCGTTCGATCCCAGTCTGATCCGCATCGCGGCCACCGGTCTGTGGGCGCTGGCCGACCTCGGCAGGACCGGCGAGCCCTGCGACGACCTGCTGCGGCGGGCGCGGTGGGCGGCGGAGAACGGGCCGAACGGCCCGCGCGCCCGGCTGGGGCCGGAAGGGCTCGCCTGGCTGGCCCGGGCGGAGGCCGAGTGGCACCGTGCCCACGGCACGGCCGACCCGGAGGTCTGGCGCCGTGCCACCGAGGCCTTCGGCTTCGGTTTCGTGTACGAGGAGGCGCGGTCGCGGTGGCGCCTGGCCGAGAGCCTGCTGCGGACGGGCGACCGCGCGGCGGCCCGCGCCGAGTGGGAGCGCGCGGTGCGCGTCGCCGCCGAGCTGGAGGCCCGGCCCTTCCTGGAGGCGCTCAGGGCGGTCGGGACGCGGGCGGGATTCCCCGACCCGACGGCGAGCACCCCCACGACCACCCTCACGGCCTCCCCCGCCGCCTACGACGGCGACGCGCGGGAGATGACGACTGGGGAGCCACCGGGGGCGGCACGGGAGCCGGGGCGGCTGTCCGCGCTCACCGCGCGCGAGCGGGAGGTGCTGGCCCACGTCGCGGACGGCCTGGCCAACCGGGAGATCGGCGAGCGGCTGTTCATCTCGCAGAAGACGGTCAGCGTGCACGTATCGAACATCCTGGCCAAGCTCGGCGTGACCAGCCGCACCCAGGCCGCCGCGGTCGCCCTCCAGGAGGGGCTGTCGCCGGGCGCCGCGGGCGGAAATACTGTGTAATCGAGGCTCGGCAGCAGCAACACTTCCGGAGGTCAGCGGTGGCTCGGCAGATCGTTTCCGTCGTCGCGGGTGAGGAGCTCTCCTCGGGCACGCCGTACGAGTCGGTCAACCCGGCGCGGCCCGCGGAGACGGTGGCGACCGTCCTGCTCGCGGACGCGGACGACTTCGCCGGCGCCTGCCGCGCCGCGGCGGCCGCCCAGCGGGAGTGGGCGCGCGTCCCCGCGCCGGTGCGCGGACGGGTGATCGCCTCGATCGGCCGCCTGGTCGAGGCCAACACCGAGGCGCTGGCCCGGCTGGTGACCGAGGAGATCGGCAAGCCGTACGCCGAGGCGCTGGGCGAGGTCCGCGAGATCGTGGACACCTGCGACTTCTTCCTGGGCGAGGGCCGCCGCCTCTACGGGCAGACCGTGCCGTCGGAGATGCCCGACAAGAGTCTGTTCACCTTCCGTGTCCCGGTCGGCGTGGCGGCGGTCGTGACGGCGGGCAACTTCCCGGTGGCCGTCCCCTCGTGGTATCTGGTCCCGGCGCTGCTGTGCGGCAACGCGGTGGTGTGGAAGCCCGCGGAGTACGCCGCGGCCTCCGCGCACGCGCTCTACCGGCTGTTCGCGGCGGCCGGGCTGCCCGACGGCGTGCTCAACGTCGTCTTCGCCGACGGAGGCCAGACGTACGAGGGTCTCGACCGCGCGCTCGGCGAGGGCACCGTGCAGAAGGTCGGCTTCACCGGGTCGAGCGCGGTCGGCCGAGCCGTCGGCGAGCTGTGCGGGCGGCACCTGCAGTCGCCCTGCCTGGAACTCGGCGGCAAGAACCCGATGGTCGTCATGCCGGACGCCGACCTCGACCTCGCCGCCGAGGGCGCACTGTTCTCGGGCTTCGGCACCGCCGGGCAGCGGTGCACGTCCCTCGGCACGGTCATCGTCCACGAGGACGTCCACGACGAGTTCCTGCGCCGGTTCACCGCCGCCGTGCGCGACGCGAAGATCGGCGACCCGAACGGCGACGTGCTGTACGGCCCGCTGCTCGACCACAAGTTCGCCGAGCGATACGAGGAGTACCTGGGCTGGATCCAGCCGCACCACACCGTGCTGCCGGGCCCGGTCGGCCGGATGGACGGCGAGGGCCTCTATTACCACCCGGTGGTGGTGGACGGCGTCCGTCCCGACGACCGGCTGTTCCTGGAGGAGACGTTCGGCCCGATCGTGGGCGTGACCACGTTCTCCACCCTCGAGCAGGCGATCGACCTGGCCAACCGGCCGGGATACGGCCTGTCGTCGTCCATCTACACCACCGACCCGAAGGCGGTGTTCCGGTTCCGCGAGGGCGTCACGGCCGGCATGGTCAGCGTCAACAACTCGACCTCCGGCGCGGAGGCCCACCTGCCGTTCGGCGGGAACGGCAAGTCGGGCAACGGCAGCAGGCAGAGCGGCATGTGGGTGCTCGACCAGTTCACCCGCTGGCAGGCGATGAACTGGGACTACTCGGGTCGCCTGCAGAAGGCCCAGATGGACGTGGCGGAGATCACCCCTGATCTGGGCTTCCGGATCTGACCCGGAGCCGGAAGACCGGTCAGCGCCGGCCCCGGAAGGTGCGCCGCAGGTCGTCCACCCACTCGCCCGGGATCTCCCAGGGAATGAAGTGGCCGCCGCGGTCGTGGGCGTTGAGGTTGACGAGGTTGTACCAGCCGGCCCGGTCGCCGTCGAGGAAGTGCCGCACACGCTGGTCCGTGCTCACGCCGGGCGGGTTCTCGTAGCCGACGAAGGTGATGCCGGTGGGGGCCTCGACGACCGGCTGCCGGTCGTGGGACGGAGTCCACGGATAGCGGTTGTTGTTGGCGTAGGTCCGCATCGAGGTGCCGATCGAGTTGGTCACCCAGAAGATCATGGCGTGGGTGAGCAGGTCGTCCTTGGTGAAGACGGTTTCGACGTCGCCGCCGTTGTCGCTCCAGTTCGCCCAGCGCTCCAGCACCCAGGCGAGCATTCCGGCGGGTGAGTCGGACAACCCGTGGGCGAGCGTGCTCGGAGCGAGCACATGCGCGGCGAGGTGGACGGCGAACCGCCTCTCCCACGCGACGACCTGGGCGTGGACGTCGGCGGGCAGGCCGTCCGGGATGGGCCTGCCTCCGCTGAGGTCCCAGCCCCGGTCGCCGTTGAACAACGTGAGCTTCTGGCCCGACCCGATGTGAATGGCGTGCAGCTCGCCGGCGTACTTGTGGCCGAGCTGTCCGGTCACCAGGGCTCCGACGTCGCAACCCGCCGCGCCGTACCTCTCGTAGCCGAGGGTCCGGGTCATCAGCGTGTGCCAGAGGTCGGCGACCTTCCAGTAGTTCATGTCCGGGTGGTTCGGCAGCGGGGTGGAGAACCCGAAGCCGGGGAACGAGGGGACGATCACGTCGAACGCCTCGGCCGGGTCGCCGCCGTACGCGCCCGGGTCGGCCAGCGGATCGACGACCTTGGACCAGTGCCAGAACGTCCAGGGCCAGCCGTGGGTGAGGATCAGCGGCGTGGGGTCGGGACCGGCGCCGGGCCTGCGCATGAAGTGGACCGGCACGCCCTCGACCTCGACCCGGTAGTGCTCGTAGGCGTTGATGGCGGCCTCGGCCGCCCGCCAGTCGTACCCGTCGCGCCAGTAGTCGACGAGCTCCCGCAGGTAGGCGGCGTTCACGCCGTAGCGCCAGTCGTCGTTGCCCGCGTCGTCGGGCAGGCGGGTCAGCTCCAGGCGCCGCCGCAGGTCGGCGAGCGCGTCGTCCGGCACGTGGATCGGCGCGGGCTCCAGGGGGAACGGCCGGCTCGCGGCGGACGGGGTGGTCGTGGGGCTCATCGTCATCTCCTCGCACTGTCGCGCGGCGTGTCCACGCGGGAGTCGTCGTGCAGTTCGACCATGCGGGCCAGCGCGGGCAGCGCCGCCGCGATGGCCGCCCGCTCCGCCTCGGTGAGCCCGTCGGCGAGCTCGGAGAGCCGGGCCACGCGCTCGGCGCGCCGTCCGTCCACGATCGCGGCGCCCGCTGCCGTGATGCGGACGAGGACCGCCCGGCCGTCCGACGGATCGGGCTGACGCTCCACCAGGCCCTCGCGCTCCAGCTTGGTCACCATCTGGGTGATCGCCGACTGCGTGACCTGTTCGCTGCCGGCGAGTTCGGTGAGCCGCTTGGGGCCGTCGCCCGCCAGCGTGTGGAGCACGGACAGGGTCGTGAAGCTCAGCCGCCGCTCCGCGGGCAGCCGGATGTGCATGCGGGTGAAGTCTTCGAGCACGCGGGTCAGGCGGGCGATGCTCAGCTCGGCGATCTCCGGCACGCGCGCAACTATATCAGTAACTTAATTAAGTTTCTGATACAAAATGGGCCGGGAAACGCCGATCCCCGGCGGGCACGGCCCGCCGGGGATCGGATCGCAGGGTGTCTCAGGCCTCCGGGCCTCGCCTGCCGTCGTAGCCGAGCAGCCGCATCGCGACCTCGGGGTCCATGGCCGCCGCGAGCAACTGCGCTCGTTCGGCCGCCCGGTCTCTGGCCTCCTCGGCCCGCCGCCGCCCCGCCTGGTGGGAGCGGACGAGCAGGACCGCGACCGCGATGCCGCCGATCACCGCGACCAGCGCGACGGTCAGCAGGACGGCCGTGCCGGCGGGCACGCCCCCGAAGGCGGCGGCGCCCCCGGCGCCGGCCGCACCCCGCGGCGAGGCGAACAGCAGCACCCCCAGCAGCGTGAGCAGCACCACCGCCACGACGACGCCGACGACCGCCCACAGCGCGCCGTGCGACGTGCGGGACGGCGCGGCGGGCGACGGCCCGGGCGGCAGGGCCGGGGAGACCGGTGGCTGCGTGCCGTTCCACGGCACGAAGTCCGGCTGCGCCACCCCCGGCTGCACCGCCGGGGCGTGCCCGTTTCCGCCGGCCGTGCCGTTCGGCGGCGGGGCGACCAGCACCGGCGCGCCACCCGAGGACGCCGCCACGACCGACGCCTCGATCACCCGCGTCCGGGGCAGTGGAAGCTCGACCGGGACCTCGCTGTGCGCCTTGTGGGCCGCCACCGCCGCCGTGTGGTACGCCTCGATCTCCTCGTAGAACTCGTCGGAGGTGTAGGCACTGCCGTCGATCAGCGGGCCCATCCTGCCCTCGATGACCGCGACCACGTCGTCGCCGTTGAGCGTCTTGTGCTGTTCCAGCGCGTGCGCGACCGACAGCACCTCGCGGCGGTTCTCGCGCAGCAACTCGGCCGTCTTCTCCAGCAGCCGGCTGAGGTTGAACTCGATCCGCTCGGGAAGCATGTCGGGCACCATCTCGTCGCGCCGGCCCGCCGGAGTGCCGGTGAAGCCGATGCCGCCGCCTCCGGGCTGCGGCTGGGCCGCCTTGCCCTCGCGCAGGCCGAGCTCCTGCAGGGCGGGCAGCGAGGCGACCCCGATGCCCATGCCCCAGTAGGCCTCCATCAGCCCGGTGATCGCGGTCGCGTTCTGCAGGTCGCTCGAGACGCCGGAGGAGTTGTCCTCGCCGAAGAACATCCGCTCCCCCGCGAGTGAGGCGAGGGAGACCATGATGTCGGCCTCGTACTCCGACTTCCACCGGGTGAACTGGTCCTCCGGCTTGATGCTGGCCACCATGCCGAGGTAGTCGGCGCCCTTCTCGATCGTCGCGAGGTCGACCTCCAGGTGGTGCTGGGTGCGGTAGGCGACGACGGCGTGGCACGCCTCGTGGACCGCGACGGCGTGCCGCTCGCGCTCGATGTACTCCACGTCCTCGGGCGGCCCGAGCTGCTTGAGCCGCTTGGCGCGCATGACGTCCGACCAGGTGATGGTCTCCCGGCCGTCCCGGATCGCGGTGATCAGCGACTCGTTGACCAGGTCCTTGATCGTCGCGCCCGTGGCGTACGGCGTGATCGTGGCGAGCTTGTCGATCTGCTCGTCGGTGAGCTGATGGCTGACCTTGTCGAAGTAGCCCTTGTACGTGCGAATCCGGCCTGCCTTGGAGGGGTAGCCGACCTTGTAGATGCGGTCGATGCGGCCGGGCCGCAGCAGCGCCTCGTCCAGGGCCTCGGGCAGGTTGGTGGCCATCATGATGAGGATGCGGTACTTCGGCGGCGGCTTGGGCCGCATGCCGAGCAGCCTGCGCACGTAACGGTTGACGAACCCGCGCGGCTTCTTCAGTCCGGAGATCTCGGTGAGCAGCGCCTCCAGCGTGCCCATGCCGCCACCGCCGCCCATGCCGCCGCCGTACATCAGACGGTTGACGAAGGCGCCGGTGCGCGGCATCCGCGGGGGCGCGGCCTCGGCGGCCGGGCCGGCGGCGTGACGGCCGAGCGCAGTACGCGTGTGCGGGTCGAGGTAGGCGAAGCCGTGGCAGCCGGAGTTCTCGAACGGCGCCGGCACCGACCTGCCCCAGCCGCCGGGGCCGCCCTGCGCGAGCGCGCCGCGGTTGCCGAGCGAGTCGGCCTCGTCGAAGAACACGATGACGCCGCCGTATCGCAGGGCC
The DNA here is from genome assembly GCF_014892245.1 of Microbispora sitophila. NCBI lineage: Bacteria > Bacillati > Actinomycetota > Actinomycetes > Streptosporangiales > Streptosporangiaceae > Microbispora > Microbispora sitophila. Next base: position 285,492 of record NZ_JADBGC010000005.1, read on the forward strand.
AGCTTGCGCAGCTTGCGGAACAGCGACTTGACCTTCAGGACGCCGACGCCGAAGAACATGTTGATGAACGCGCCCGGGTCGACGAACACGTACGGCTTGCCGGTGGAGCCCGCGACGGCCTCGGCCATCAGCGTCTTGCCGGTGCCGGGCGGGCCCCACAGCAGGATGCCGCTGGGCACGTAACCGCCCCTGGCCTCGATCTCGTCCGGCTTCTCCAGGAAGACGATGTTCTCCTTGACCCGCTCGACGACGTGGTCCTGGCCCCAGACGTCGGAGAAGCGCGTCTTGATGTCGTCGGGATAGTAGACGTCGACGCCGCCCCGCGACAGGAACCAGAAGATCGCCACGAACTGCCCGACGGCGACCACCATGATCAGTACGAGCTGCAGGGCCATGGGGAGGAAGCCCCACACGGTGGCCGGCACGCTGTACAGCGCCTCGAGCGGCGAGACCTGCTGCAGCTTGCCCAGCACCAGGGCGATGACCGCGATCCAGACGACCCATTTGACGGCCCGCGCGATTCGGTAGCGGTTCCAGTCGTTGAACCTGCGGTGAGTCCAGCGGTTCCAGCCGCCGAAGACCTTGTGCGTCCAGAACCGGTGGTAGCCGGGCGAGCGCTCGCTGATGAGGAAGTGGATCTGCCGGACCACCTCGATGCCCGCCAGCCACAGCACCCAGGACGAGTCACGGACGGTCATCACGAAGGCGTCATAGAGGGAGATGATGCCCTCGTACGTCGCGATCTGGTTCCAGAGCAGCACGCCGAACGCGACGGCGAGCAGGATCAGGAACTTGGTGCGGTCCCACAGCGGCAGACGTTTCCTGGTGACGGGGTCGCGGTCCACCGGACCCGACCCCGGCTCGCGAAGCCCCTCGTGGTGCTTCGGCGGGAGGGCCGTGCTCATATGAGGGGCTCCTTCACGGGTTGATGAGGTGCTTGACCTTGAAGGACTTGACGACAGTGGCGATCTCCGCGGCCCGCTTCCGGTAGCACGCGGGCGAACAGCGGATCAGAAGAGTGGAGACCGTCGTCCCGTCGGCCGACAGGTAGGCGGTCTTGTCGAACGTCTGCACCGGCCCGTCCAGCAGGCTGTAATTGAAGACGCTGTGGACCCCCCGCACGCCGTCCGCGACCGGCAGCACCTCGTCGACCAGCAACTCGAAGCCCGAAAGGCCTTGCGCCTCCAATTGCTGCCGTTTCTCCTTGGGCAGCGCCACCGGCATGAGAGCGGAGTTGCGCAGATCGTTGAGCGACACCGCGTTCTGCGCGTCCTCACTGAGCTTCTCCACCTTGGCGAACACGAACGGCTCGTCTTCGGCCCCGGCCGAGCCCTGCAGCAGATGCCCGAGGGACGGATTGGCGTGCGCGTCGAAGGCCCTCGTCCACACCGCCTGCTTCGCGAGCTGCGCGGTGGCCGACTCGGCGTCGCCCAAGAACTCCTTGTCGAGCGTCTTCTGGTCGATCTGCCGCCATGACACGGGGACCTTGAAGTAGGTGTCGCCCGAATCGTCCCGTACGTAGGTGTATTGGGGGCCGGCACAGCCGGACAGCAAGGAGGCGGCCACCGCCGCCCCCACGACCGTTCCCACCACCCCGGTCCTTACCCGCGGTCTTTCCACCAGGGCCCAACCTCCGCTTTGCGGGTCTACGAGGTAGTAGTGCCCGTTTTCCAACTATCCCTCTCAACGGTAAATCTGCGATGGGCCGGAAACTAGACCAAATCTTTCTCGGATCTTGGCTCTTCCTGTTATACGGAGGCTGCTCGCATCGCCCGGCCGGTACCGGCACCCGCCCCCTGACGGCCCTCTGATGGCGATACCCAAACGACGACCGACGAAAGCAGGGGGAGACCCGCGCGGTGAGATCGACAGGCGTCGGATGAGCAGATCATGTAACACCTGACTGCCTCGAACACGACAACTTGTTGCATGCCGTCAGGAATCACCGTGGGAAGGCTGGCGAACATGAAGCAGGTCTACGAAGAAGACGGCACCGGCGAGGGGCCGGACGGCTTCTTCGGGGTGACGGCGGAGCGCATGTTCTCCGAGGTGTGGTCCCGGCAGGTCCTCACGGTCAGGGAACGGCGGTTGCTGCTGCTCGGCCTGCTCGTCGGCCAGGACATGGACGACATGCTCGAACTGCACCTCGACACCGCCCTGCGCTCGGGCGAGCTGACCCCGGCCGAGCTGCGCGAGACGGTCGTGTTCCTCACCCTGTACGCCGGGTGGCCCCGCGCCGCCCGGCTCAGCGCGAAGGTGGAGGAGCTCATCAGCCGCACCGCCGAGATGTGACCGCCGCCACGGGGCCGGACGAGTGGACCCGTGCGGTGGGTACGCTGCCGTCATGCCCACCGCACTCATCACCGGCGCGACCGCCGGGATCGGCGCCGCCTTCGCGCGCCGCCTGGCCGCCGACGGATTCTCCCTGGTCCTGGTGGCCCGCGACGAGGAGCGGCTCGCCGCCTCCGCCGAGGCCCTGCACAAGCGGTACGGCGTGCCGGTCGAGCCGCTGTGCGCCGACCTGACCACCGAGGAGGGGATGGCGGCGGCCGAGGAGCGGCTGCGCTCCGGCATCGACCTGCTGGTCAACAACGCCGGGTTCGGGCACCCCGGCGGCTTCCTCGACACCCCCGTGGAGGACGAGGTCCGGATGCTGCGGCTGCACTGCGAAGCCGTACTGCGGCTGACCCGGGCGGCCCTGCCGTACATGATGTCCAAGAGGCGGGGCGGGGTGATCAACGTGGCCTCGGTCGCGGCGTTCCTCCCCGGCGGCACCTACAGCGCCACGAAGTCGTGGGTGGTGAACTACAGCGCCTCGGCGGCCAACATGGTCAACCGGCACGGCGTGCGGGTGATGGCGCTGTGTCCGGGGTTCGTGCGCACCGAGTTCCACGACCGGGCCAAGCTCGACATGTCCGGCCTGCCGCCCTTCGCGTGGCTGTCGGCCGACCGCGTCGCCGCCGACGCGATGCGCGACCTGGCCCGCGGGGCCTGGGTGAGCGTCCCGTCGGCCCGCTACAAGGCGGTCGCGGCGCTCGCCAGGCTCCTGCCGCTCAACCTGGTCGGCCGCATGGCGCGGCTGCGCTACCGCTGAGTCACAGCCGTTCGACGTTGGGGCCGCGGCAGCGGCCCCGGGTGTCGAAGACGAACCGGCCGGCCCGCTGGACCAGGTCGTAGTCGTAGCAGTCCTGCCCGCCGAGCACGACGACCGCGTCGGCCCTGGCCAGTTCGGCGGCGTCCGGCTCGACGATCTCGACCCCGGCCGGTACGACGAGGTCCTCCGCCATGGGGTCGGCGGCCCGCACCCGGGCGCCGAGCCGGCACAGCGTCTTGGCGACCTCGACCGGCGACAGCCCGAGCAGCAGGATCCTGCTGCCCCTGATCGAGCGGCACCTCCGGTTGAGCGCGAGGCAGAGCCGGTCGACCACGTGGGCGGGCATGTGCGCGTTGACGTCGTTGGCCGCCTCGACCAGCCGGAATCCCCGCCCGACGCCGCGCCGGATCCCCCACGGCAGGTATGCCACGTCGAGCGGCAGGCAGGAGTCCTCGAGCCCGGGGCAGGGTGCCGCGGCGGCATGCTGGAAGGGCGTGGTGGCGGCGGCCTCGACCGCCTCCCACACGTCGACGCCGAGGTGCGCGGCGAAGATCGACAGCTCGTTCGCCAGAGCCGCGCCGACGTGCGCGCGGGCGCTCTCCAGCAGCGCGCACAGCTCCGACACCCGGGGTGAGGAGACCGGGACGGTCTCCCGTACGAGCCTGCCGTAGAAGTCCGTCACCGCCCGCAGCGAGGCCGGGCCGACGCCCGAGACGACCTTGGGCGTGTTGCCGAGCCGCCAGCGCGGGTTGCCCGGCTCGGCCCGGTGCGGGCTGTGGCCGAGGTGGAAGTCGTCCCCGGCGCGCAGTCCCGATCCCTGTTCGAGCAGCGGCCGTACGAACTCCTCGGTGGTGCCGGGATAGGCGGTGCCCTCCAGCACCACGGTCGCCCCCGGCCGCAGGTACGGGGCGATCCGGCCGGCGGCCGAGCCGAGCGGGCCGAGGTCGGGCGCGCCGTTCCGCATCCGCACGGGTGAGGTGAGCACGCAGACGTCGAACCCGGAGGCGTCGGCCGCGTCGGCGCTGGCCGCGTACCGGCCGGAGGCGTGCGCGGCGGCCAGCGCGCCCGCGCCGACGCCCTCGGCACACGGCTCCCCCGCGTTCAGCCGCTTGACCCGCCACTCGTCCTCGTCGAGGCCGACGACGCGGAACCCGGCCTCCACGGCCCGCATCGCCAGGGGCAGCCCGGCCGGGCCCTGGCCCACGACCACCAGCTTCTCCGCCACGCTACGAACTGTAGGAGCGACCCCGCCGCCGCCCCCGGGATTGGCGGACGGGACGGCTGTAAGGCTTGGGTACGGATAGGGAAAAGTCTCTTCCGGCGGCGTCCGGGCGACCCGTCGGCGGTGGGACCGCGGGCTAGCTTCTCCGACATGATCAGGGAGGAGCCAGCATGAAACCGGACGACCGGATTCGTGTCATGGAGATAATCGCCCGGATGAACGTGAGCGGTCCCGCCACCCAGGTCACGGGGTTGTGCGAGCGGCTCAGCCCGGTGGAGTTCGACCATCGCCTGTACACCGGGTACGTCGACGGCGGCGAAGGCGACCACCTGCAGCTTCGCGACGCGACGATTCCGGTTCACCGGGTGCCGGGCCTCGGCCGCGCGATCAAACCGGCCGACGACTACCGGGCCCTGTTCCGGCTGGCGAACGCCATGCGCGAGTTCAGGCCGCACATCGTGCACACCAGGACCACCAAGGCGGGCGCGCTCGGCCGCCTCGCGGTGCGGCTGTCGGGCGTCGAGGCGGCCCGGGTGCACAGCTACCACGGCCACCTCCTCGACGGACAGCTCTCCCGCCTGCGGCGATCCGTCTACGTCCGCACCGAGCGCCGGCTGGCGAGGATGACCGACCGCCTCGTCACGGTCGGCGCCCGGGTTCGCGACGACCTCCTCGCGGCCGGGATCGGCCGGCCCGAGCAGTACGTCGTCATCCCGCCCGGCGTCGGGCTCGCCCCGCTGCCCGAGCGCGCCCGGGCCCGCGCCGCGCTGGGCGTCCCGCTGGACGCGCCGGTCGTCGCCTACGTCGGCCGGCTGAAGAAGGCCAAGCGGCCCGACCGGCTCGCGGAGGTCGCCAGAGCGGTCCTCGCCCGGCTGCCCGGCGCCCGGTTCCTCGTCTGCGGCAGCGGCGAGCTGAAGGAGGAGGTGGAGCGGGCCGTCATGCCGATGTGGGACTCCTTCCGGCTGCTCGGCTGGCGGCGCGACGTCGAGACCGTGTACGCCGCGGCCGACGTGGTCCTGCTCACCTCCGACAGCGAGGGCACGCCGCTGGCGCTCGTGGAGGCCGGCATGGCGGGCCTGCCGGTGGTGGCCACGCGGGTCGGCAGCGTCCCCGAGGTCGTCATGGACCACCGCACGGGGTTCTTGACCGAGCCGGACGCCGACGAGATGGCCGACCACGTCGTACGGCTGCTGGTGGACCCCGGCCTGGCGCGGCGGATGGGCGAGTCGGCCCGCGCGTGGGCCGGACGGGCGTTCTGCGTGGACCGGCTGGTGGCCGACACCGAGGCCCTCTACCGGGCGCTGCGCGGCGCGACGCGGTCGGAGGTGAGCAGCCGATGACGCCCCTTCCGGCGCTGGCGCCCGCGCTCGCGGGAGCGGCCGCCTGCCTGCTCGCCGTCGCGGGCCTGCGCCCGGTGCGCCGTACGGTCCCCTACCTGAGCGGAGTGACGCTGGCGGCGGCCACGGCGGGCGCCGCGGTGGCGGGCACGATGACGGCCCTGGGCGCGCCGGACCGGAGGGTGAGCGCGGTCCTGCTGGCCGCCGCGGCGGTGGCGCTGCTCGGGCTCATCGCGGACGTGGGCGCGCTGCCGCTCGCCACGCGGCTCATCGTGGAGTCGGTGGCGGCGGGAGGGGTCGTGCTGTGCGGCGTGCAGGTGACGCTGACGGGCGACTGGCTGGACGGCCCGGTCAGCGTGATGTGGATCGTCGCGATGACCAACGCGTACGGGCTGCTCGACCGGCTCGGCGGCGCGCTCGCCGCGGTCGCCGCCGTCACCGGCGTGTTCCTCGCCGGGACGGCGCTCGTGCTGGGCGACCCGTCCCTCGCGGTGCTCGCGGCCGCCCTGGCCGGGGCGTGCCTCGGCGCCCTCCCGTACGGCAGGGCCCGGGGCAGGGTGCGGCTCGGGCCGTCCGGCTCACTGTTCGCCGGGTTCGTCCTGACCTGCACAGCCGCCGGGCTGACGGCCGGACGCGGCCCGGCCACAGTCACGGCCGGGCTGCTGCTGCCGGCGCTGGCGGCCATCGTGGGCGCCGGGGTTTACGCCGTCCACGGACCGCGGCGCGACGCGAGCCGGCCGGCGGGGCCGGCACGGAAGGCGGCGCCCGCCCTGTGCGGCGTCTCGGCCGGCACCGGGACGGCCGGGCTCGCGGTCGCGCTCGGCTGGGTGCCCGCGGGGGCCGCGGCGGCGGTCACCGCCGCGACCGCCGTCACGCTGCTCGTCTACGCGCGCCTCCGGTACATCTCGACTTACGCGCGCCACGGGCACGGCCTTGACCGAGCGCGTCTCCGGCACGACCTTGTCCACGCGCGCCTCCGGCACGACTCGACTGACGCGCGCCTCCGGCACGACCTTGACCGACCGCGCCCGAGGCGGGCGTGGACGTCCTTGTGGACGCCGGCCGACGACGATCGGCCGCGCGGGCGCGTGCCGCACCCCCGCTCCGCCGGAAATCCCCCGCCGCCCGTAGTACGGCGGGGGTGACCGGGGTCAGCGGCCGATGTTGGCCTCGTGGCCGATGGACAGGCCCGAGTCGACGTCGAAGAAGTGCAGGTTGTGCGTGTCGACGACCAGCTCGATCTCCTGCCCCGGACGGACGTGGCTGCGGGCGTTGACACGCGCGGTCCACAGCGACTTGTCGCCGGTCAGCGGCAGCGTCGTCTCCTCGTCGTCGCCGTCGTGGGCGGCGGCCACGGTGTCCTTGTGCTCGACCGGCGGGGCGTCGATCGTGAACAGGACGTTGATCTCCGAGCCCAGCTCCTCGGTGACGTTGGCGCGGACCGGGATGCGCACCCACCCGGCGCTGTTGCCGCTGGCCGAGCCGGCGTCCTCGAAGTCGGAGGGCCGGATGCCGAGGATGATCTTGCGGCCGATGTAGCGGTCGAGGCCCGGCTTCTCGGCGAAGGTCGAGTCGGGGACGGGGAGACGGTAGCCGGCGAAGGCCACGGCCGCGCCGCCGTTGTCGCGGATCAGCTCGGCGTAGCTGAAGTTCATGGACGGGGAGCCCATGAAGCCGGCGACGAACAGGTTGACCGGGTCGTCGAACAGGTTCTGCGGGGTGTCCACCTGCTGGAGCACGCCGTCGCGCAGGACGCAGACACGGTCGCCGAGGGTCATGGCCTCGACCTGGTCGTGGGTGACGTAGACCGTGGTGACGCCGAGGTTCTCGTGGAGCTGGTTGAGCGAGGCGCGCATGGAGACACGGAGCTTGGCGTCCAGGTTGGACAGCGGCTCGTCCATGAGGAAGGCCTGGGGCTCGCGGACGATGGCGCGGCCCATCGCGACACGCTGGCGCTGACCACCGGACAGGGCGGCCGGCTTGCGCTTGAGGTACTGCTCCAGGCCGAGCATGCGCGCGGCCTCGTTGACCCGCTTCTGGATCTCGGGCTTCGACATCTTGCGCAGCTTGAGGCCGAAGGCGAGGTTCTCCTCGACCGTCATGTGCGGGTACAGCGCGTAGTTCTGGAAGACCATCGCGATGTCGCGGTCCTTCGGGGGAAGGTGGTTCACGACACGGTCGCCGATGACGATCTCGCCGCCGCTGATGTCCTCCAGGCCGGCGATCATCCGCAGGGCGGTGGACTTGCCACAGCCCGACGGGCCGACCAGCACCATGAACTCGCCGTCCTTGATCTCCAGGTTGAGGCCGTTCACGGCCTTGACCCCGCCCGCGTAGATCTTGTCGACGTTGTTCAGAACGATAGAAGCCATGCCAGTCCTTCGCGCTTCCGAGACAAGAGGGAGTGGATACGTTTTCAAGACTGTCCCGTGAAATACCGCATATTGTCAAGATTTCGGTGACACAACCGATGGAACCATGATGGAATCGTTTCCATGAGCGGTCCAGCGCAGCGGCGGATAACCATCAAGGAAGTGGCGGAGGCGGCCGGGGTCGGGGTGGCCACCGTGTCCCGGGTCCTGTCGGGTGGCTCGGCGAGCGCCGAGACCCGGGAGAAGGTGTTCGCCGCGGCGGCGCGGCTCGACTACCGGCCGAGCGCGCTGGGACGCAACCTGAGGCGCCAGCGGACGGGCGGCATCGGCCTGCTGGTCCCCGACATCACCGACAGCTTCTACGCGCGGCTGACCGACGGCGTGCTGTCGTGCGCCCGCTCGTACGGCGAGCCCGTCACGGTGGGGGTCACCGGCGACGACCCCGAGCGGGAGGCCGAACTGATCGGCACGCTCATCGAGCAGAGCATGGACCGCTTGATCGCGGTGCCGTCCGGGGACGGGGAGATGTGGGCCCCCGCGCTGCGCGCGGGGCTGAACGTGGTGTTCGCCGACCGGCGGGTGCGCGACGACGTGCCCAGCGTGGTGCCCGACGACCGGGCGGGAGTGCTGACGGCCGTGGAGTACCTGGCCGGGCTGGGCCACCGGAAGATCGCCTACCTCGGCCGGCATGGGCAGTCGCAGCGGGTGGCCGCGTTCACCGCCGCGATCGCCTCGCTGGGCCTGCCCGCCGACCGGGATCTGGTCGTGCACGCCCGGTCGAGCCGTGACTCCGCCTACGCCGCCGCCGCGGGCCTGCTGCAGCACCGGCCGGACGTCACCGCGGTGATCGCGGGCGGCAACGTGCTGGGCGAGGCGGCCGTGCTGGCCGCCCGCGAGCTGGACGTGCGCATCCCCAGGGACGTGTCGCTCATCATGTTCGACGACGTGCCCTGGGCCGAGCTGTGCTCCCCGCCGCTGACGGTGATCGCCCAGCCGGCCCAGGACATCGGCTATCGCGCGGCCGAACTCGTGCTGCGGCAGGGCAGGCGTCCTCCGGCCGTCACACTGCCCACCAAGCTCGTCGTACGGGCGAGCTGCGGGCCCAAGGTCTCAGTCCCTAGGAGATGACCTTCTCGATGGCCTCGGTGACCTCCGGGGCCTCGGGGACGACGCGGGGGCGGAACCGGGCCACCACCTGGCCGTCGGCGGCGACCAGGAACTTCTCGAAGTTCCACTGGATGTCGCCCGCCTCGCCCTCCGCGTCGGGAACCGCGGTCAGCTCGGCGTAGAGAGGGTGCCGCTCCGGGCCGTTGACCTCGGTCTTCTCCAGCAGCGGGAAGTCCACGCCGTAGGTCGTGGAGCAGAACTCCTTGATCTCCTCCGCGGAGCCGGGCTCCTGGCCCATGAACTGGTTGCACGGCACGCCGACGACGGTGAACCCCCGGCCGGCGTATGCCCGCTGGAGGGCGACCAGGCCCTCGTACTGCGGGGTCAGCCCGCACCTGGACGCCACGTTGACCACCAGGGCGGCCCCGCCGCCCAGCAGGTCGCCGAGGGTCGTGCTCTCGCCGTCGATCGTGGTCACCGGAATCTCGAGAACGCTCATGTCCGCACCCTAAACGAGCGTCCCGTCCGGTCTCGCCGCAGGGCGCGCCGCGCCGCGCACGGTAACCCGCGCCCCCGGGAAGGGTCGGCGTTGGGGGGCGGATCGGCAAAGAACCGTCCGCGGCGTGCCGCGGATGCCGCCGGGGAGGCGGGCGGCCGTATTTCAATCCGCGTGAGGACCCGTCGCGGTGCCCGCCGGAAGCTCTTGGTGATCCGGTGCGGGCCGAGCGGACGGCGGCGCCCACGCCATGGGCGCGCGGCCGCACGGCGGGCGCCACGCGCGCCCGCCCTCCGCACGCGACCCGACGACAAGGACCGATTTGGACAGCAACAGCGTTCTACGCAACACAGTCGCCGCCGTCATCGCGGCCACCGTGGCCGGTGGCGGGAGCGGCGTGGCGTGGGCCGACGAGTGGGCCGCCGCGGAGCGGACCGGGGAAAACGTGCGGCCCGTCACCCACGTCGGAGTGTGGACCACGCGGGTGGCGGCGCAGCCGCCCCGGTTCGGCCGGGCGCCGGCGAAGGTCCGCAGCAAGGCGTACGCCTTCCGGCTCGTGACCCGCCGCACCTGGTCGGGCGAGCAGTTCCAATGCCTGGACAGCCTGTGGACCAGGGAGAGCAACTGGGACCACCGGGCGTACAACCAGGGCTCGGGCGCCTACGGCATCCCGCAGGCGCTGCCCGGGCGGAAGATGGGCTACGTCGCCGGCGACTGGCGGTTCAACCCGCAGACCCAGATCAGGTGGGGGCTGCGGTACATCAAGGGCCGCTACGGCTCGCCGTGCGGCGCCTGGGGCCACTTCCGGTCCCACAACTGGTACTGACCCGGGCGGAGGCGCCCGGCGGCCTACTGCCGGGCGCCTCCACGACCGGCCCGCTCGCCGGTCCCGCGCCCGGCCTGAGCGTCCGTCCGCGCGGCGGCCCTCACGGCCATCGCCTGGACCAGCAGTTCCAGGCCGAACTCGAACTCCTCGTCGTGGTCGCAGGAGTCCAGATGCGGCCGCAACTCGCTCACCACGGGGAACAGCGCCGGGTCCACCTCGGCGATCACCCCGTCGGCCCGCACGGGGGCGAACGTGGGGGTCACCCCCACCTCCCGCAGCAGCGACCCGACGACGTACGCGATGAACATCCGCAGCATCCGGACGGCCTCCCGGCCGTCGAAGCCCGCCTCGCGCAGGGTCGCCAGGGCGCGCTCCACCGGGAGGAGGCCCGCGGTCGAGCCCAGTTGCCTGCTCACCACGACCATCGTGGAACGGGGATAGTGATGGGCGATGCGCCGGAACGCCCGCGCCTGGATGCGCACCCGCTCGGTCCAGTGGGCGGACGGGTCGTCGGTGAAGCCGATCCGCGACAGCACGTCCTCGGCGACGGCGTCGAGCAGCGCGGCCTTGCTGGGCACGTGGTTGTACAGCGACATGACGCCGACGCCCAGTTCCGCGGCGATCCTGCGCATCGAGACGGCGTCGGCGCCCTCCCTCTCGATGAGTTCCACGGCGACGGTGACGATGCGGTTCCGGTTGAGCATGACCGAATCCTCTCTCGCCGCGGACGTCCGCCCGTCCATTGACGTACGTACAGCGTACGTGACACGCTCGCAGGGATACGTACGGTGTACGTCAAGGGAGGTCCCCCGTGTCGACCCACGAGCTCTACACCATCCCCGCCGAGCTTTCCACGTGGGACGTGGAGATGACCGGGGCGGCCCGGTTCACCTGGGAGTACGACGACGGCCGGGACCGCATGCTCGCCCTCTACCAGAAGGGCAAGGACAAGCAGTGGGACTCCGTCAAGCGGATCGACTGGGATCTCGAGGTCGACCCCTGCGACGTGCTCGGCGTTCCCGACACCACCCTCGCGATCTACGGCTCGCCACTGTGGGAGCGCATGGACCGGCGGCAGCGCGACGAGGTGCGCAGGCACAACGCCGCCTGGCAGTTCTCCCAGTTCCTGCACGGCGAGCAGGGCGCCATGATCTGCTCGGCCCGCATCGTCGAGTCGGTGCCCGACCTCGATTCCAAGTTCTACGCCGCCACCCAGACGATGGACGAGGCACGGCACGCCGAGACGTACGCGCGGTTCCTCCAGGAGAAGGTCGGGCTCGCCTACCCCATCAACGAGCACCTCAAGGCGCTGCTGGACAGCACACTGAACGACTCGCGGTGGGACATGCCCTACCTCGGCATGCAGGTGCTGATCGAGGGCCTGGCCCTGGCCGCGTTCGGGGTGATGCGTGACATCACCACCAAGCCGCTGCCCAAGCAGATCCTCGCGTACGTGATGCAGGACGAGGCCAGGCACGTGGCGTTCGGCCGGATGGCGCTGCGCGACTACTACCGGAACCTGTCCGACGCCGAGTTGCGCGAGCGCGAGGACTTCGTGATCGAGGGCTGCTATCTCATGCGCGACCGGCTGCGCGGCGAGGAGATCTGGGAGACCGTCGGCCTGTCGCGGCAGGAGTCCGCCGAGGCCATGGAGTGCGTGGACCGGTCGGAGTACCTGCGGCTGTTCCGTTCGCTGCTGTTCAGCCGGATCGTCCCCTGCGTGAAGGACATCGGCCTGTGGAGTCCCCGCCTCCAGAAGGCGTACGCCGACATGGGCGTGCTCGAGATGGCCGGGCAGAGCCTCGACGCGCTGATGCGGCAGGACGAGGAGATCGCCGAGCGTCTCGACGCGGAGCGCTTCGCCCGCGAGGAGGAGGAACGGGCGGAGGAGGTCGCCGAAACCATCGCCGCCGCGGGCGACTGACCGCCGATCACACCGTGATCGTCGCGACTGCGGCACCGGCCGGGTCGATCGGCGGGATTCGCGATCCTTGTCCCCATCTGTTGGGAATCCTTGCCATACTCCGTCTTCGTGACTGTGGAGTTGACGCAGAGTGGCCGCGGGTCCCGCCGGATCGTGGTCGGGGCGATCGGCCTGGTCGTCTTCCTGCTCGCCGGCGTCGGCGCTTACGCCGTCGCCTACAACGTTCGCAAGCAGGACACGCGATACTGCGGCCACGACTGCGTTCCCGGCCTCAAGATCGGCACCGTGGTCGAGGCACTGCGGGGCCAGGGGCACACCTGCGCCGACAAGAGGCAGTTCTGGTCCTGTGAGCTGAGGATCGGCAAGGTCCGGTTCGAAGCAGACCTCTTCCGCGCCGTCACCGTGGTGGACTTCCACGAATACATCAGCAAGGTCGAGGCCAGGATCATCAATCCGGACAGCACTACGGCGGCGGCCGGATTGGACTACATGTCGTGGTTCGCGGCCCTGCCCCACCGTGACGATCCCCCGACGGTCAAGAAGGTCGGCGGCTGGCTGGCCGAGCAGATCGCGGGCGACGGGGACATGGCCTTCATTCTCGACTGGGAGTACGCGCTGGAGCGGAACGCGAACACCCGGTCCATCGAACTCACGATGAAGAGGAGATATTGATGGCGGCTCCACCCCGCTGGCCATACTCTCCCGACGGGAGGTTCCGGTGGGACGGCGCCGCCTGGCAGCCGGTGCGGACGCCGCCTCCCGGAACACCCGCCCAGCAGGGCCCCACCGTGCCGCCGCCTCCCGGAACACCCGCACAGCAGGGCCCCACCGTGCCGCCTCCCTGGCCTGCGCCCGGCCATCCGTCCACGGCCTCGCCCTGGCCGCAGACACCCGGGGCGCAGGCGGCCCAGCCGTACGCCCTCCAGCAGGCGCCCCCGTACACGCATCCCGGCGTGGCCCCCCGTCCCCGCCGCCCGGGAACCGCGGTATTCGTGCTGGTCACGGTGGGGACGCTGATCGCAGCACTGGTGCTGGGCGGGGCTGCCGGCGCCGCCGTGGGCCTGGCGACCACAGAGCCGGTGACGGACGCCCCCGCGCCTTCCTTCCCCGGGAGGTTCCCCACGGCGAAGCAGCGGTACCTGCCCAAGGTGACGGTCGACATGGTCGCGGTGAGCTGGCTGCAGGCGGCCGCTTCCTGGAGATGCGCGAGGTCCGCGGCCTCCGACCCGTTGACCGGCGCCACGATGGGAATGATCTGCCGGCCCGGTGACGCCGCAAGGCTCCAAATGTCCGTCTATATCTGGTACGACGGGCCGGACAAGGTGCTCTCCGTGAAAGCCCGCTGCGATCTCGGCGTCAGATCGAAGGCGTGCACGAGCCTCTTCTCGATGATGGCGGACACTCTGCTCTCTCCCGACCGGACCCTGCGCAAGCAGGCGGAGGCGTGGGCGGGGAAGAACGCGGACAAGGCGGCGGTGACGGCCATCGGCGGCGTCCGGCTGGAGACCAGCCCGCGCCCGCACAGCATGGACGCCGTGCCGGCGATCTGACGACCACCTGCCGGGGCACGGCGGACGTGCGGGGCCTTCACGGCGATCCGCCGGAGGGCCGCAGGGCCCCGGCTCACCTCGTGAGCGTGAGGATCGCGACCAGCGCCGCGGCGGCGACGGCCAGCGCGCCCGCCCAGGCGATGCCGGCGTCCAGCCGGTGGTCGAGCGGACGCCCGTGCCGGAGCGTCCGCTCCAGGGCGCGGTGCCGTCTCCCTGTGCGCAGCAGCAGGACCGCCCCGGCCAGCGCCGCCGCCGCGAAGAGGACGGCGAGGCCGGGCAGATCGTGACGGACCATGATCCCCGCCGCCCCGACGGCCGAGCCCGACATCGTCACGGCGGTGCGGACCCAGGCCAGCCGGGTCCGCTCGCTGTGCAGGCCCGGCCTCGGCTCGCCGCTCACCGGCCGCTCACCGCGCCATGAGGATGAGGAGCAGGGCCAGGACGGCCACCGCGGCCACGCCGTACCCGAACATGGGGGCCAGGGCGGGCGGCGGGAGCGCGCGGTCCTGCCGGAGCGCCCGGTCGATGTGCCGCCAGCGGGGATAGGCGGAGCCGGCCGCCACGGCGGACAGCAGCACGAGCACCACGGCGAGCAGCGTGCGCACCCACGGCACGAAGACGTCCTCGGGGACGACCGCGATGGCGATGCCGCCCGCGCTCAGCGCGAGGGAGGTGCTGATCCAGGTAAGGAACGTACGCTCGTTGGCGAGGACGAAGCGGGGGTCGGGTTCGTTCTCTTCCATACGAGAACGCTATTTCTGCCCCTTTTCCCCTAGATTTGCCGGGTTGCCACTTCTACTGTGCGGAGGGGACGACCCCACCCGCGTCGTCGTGGCGGCCAGGTGGCGCAGCCTGTCCTCCGACTCCGAACCGGGCTCGGCGGCGAACAGGTCCATCCCCTGCAACTCAGGGTCGCCGGGCAGGCCGACGAGCTCGGCGGACAGCCGCAGCTCGCCCACGACCGGGTGGTCGAGGACGTAGTCGCGGTGCGTCGCGGCGGCCACGTGGTGCTCGTGCCACAGCCTCCGGAACTCGGGGCTCTGCCCGCAGATGGTGTCGACGTGCTCCATGATCTGCGGGTTCGTCGGATAACGCGCGGCCAGGACGCGGAGCTGGGCCACGTGCTCCCGGGCGAGCCGCGGCCACCCCTCCCCGTGCATACGCCTGATCTCCTCGTTCAGGAAGATCAGGTGGGCGATCGTCCTGCGCTCTTCCGGGATCGCGGCGAAGTCGGCGAAGACGGCGGCCGCCAGCCTGTTCCAGGCGACCACGACGGCGTGCCGTCCGAGGACGAGTGCCGGAGTGAGCACCAGCGAGTCCAGGACACGCTGCAGCCCCGGTCTGATCGGGGCCTGCGCGACGTCGTCGCGCCGATGCGCCGGGCGGGCCAGCGCGTGCAGATAGACCCGCTCGTCCCCGGTGAGCCGCAGCACGTCGGCGATCGCGTCCAGCACCTCGGCCGAGACGTTCCTGCTGTTGCCCTGTTCCAGGCGCGTGTAGTGACTGACGCTGACCCCCGCCGCCAGCGCCAGCTCCTCACGGCGCAGGCCGCGCACGCGCCGCGTCCCGTTGCCCGTGTACGGCAGGCCGACGTCCTCCGGCCGCACCCGCGCTCTGCGGGACTTGAGGAACTCGCTCAGCTCGACCCCTCGATCCACGATCGTCCAGCCTAGGCAACTTTTGAGTAGTCAGAACTCGGGGCTGGCTGGGGCCCGGGGCCGCGATCAGGCTGCCTGCATGCGATCCGTGATCCCTCTCGTACTTCTCGGCCTGGGCAGCTCGATCACCGCCCTGGACTTCACCATCGTCTACGTCGCGCTGCCGCAGATCGCCCGCGACGCGGGGTTCTCCCCGTACGCGCTGCAGTGGGTGGTCAGCGGCTACGCGGTGCCCTTCGGCGGCTTCCTGCTGCTCGGGGGCCGTCTGTCCGACCTGCTCGGCAGGCGGCGCATGTTCGTCGCCGGCATGGTGCTGTACGGCGTCGCCTCGCTGCTCGGCGGGCTGGCCTCCTCCCCCGCACCGCTGATCTGCGCCAGGGCGCTGCAGGGGCTCGGCGGCGCGGTGCTGATGCCCGCGACCCTCTCCCTGGTCGTCACCATGTTCGCGGAGGGGCCCGCGCGCAACCGGGCGATGACCGTGTGGGCGGTGTGCGGCGCCGCCGGGCTGAGTCTCGGCGCGCTGCTCGGCGGCATCCTGACCGGCACGCTCGGCTGGGAGGCGGTCTTCTTCGTGAACGTGCCGCTGACCGGGGTGGGCGCCGCCGCGGCGCTCGCCGTGCTGACACCGGACGGGAGGCGGCGAGCCGGCGGATTCGACCTGCCGGGGGCCCTCACCGGCACCGCGGGCGTCACGGGACTCGTGTTCGTCGTCGCCCAGGGCCCCCAGTGGGGCTGGACCTCCCCCGGCGTCCTGGCGTCCGCCGCCGCGGCGGCCGGGCTGCTCGCCGTCTTCCTCGTGACGGAGGCGCGGGGCCGCGACCCGTTGCTGCCGCCGCGACTGCTCGCCAACCGGCACACGGCCGCCGGGGCCGGGGTCATCCTCGTCTACGGCCTGACCCTGCAGTGCGTGCCCTACTTCCTCACGCTGCACTTCCAGGACGTGCTCGGCTACGACGCCCTCCAGTCGGGCCTGGCCTTCCTCGGGCCCACCCTCGCGATCACGGCGGGCAACCTGGCCGCCGAACGGCTCATCCCGCGCCTGGGGCTGCGCGGCACATTGATCCTGGGCATGGCGGTGGGCGCGACGGGCACGGCGGTGCTGGCGTGGCGCCTGTCGGCCGACGGGTCCTACCTCGGTCTGCTGGCCGGCGTCGTCGGGTTCGGGCTGGGCGCGGGCCTGTGGTTCTCCACGATGTTCATCCTCGCCTCGACCGGCGTGGCGCCGCGGGAGCAGGGCGTGGTCTCCGGCCTGTCCTCCACCCTCCTGCAGGCGGGCAGCGCCGCGGGCCTGGCCGTCCTGGTGGCCGTGGCCGGTCGCGGGACCGCCGGTCTGACCGGGGAGGCGCTACGCACCGCCACCGCCGGCGGTCTGCGGTCCGCCGTCCTGGTCGCCGCCGTGATCTCCATGGCCGGCGTGGTGGTCGCGCTCGCACTCCGTCCCGCCGGAGGAAAGCCGGTCATCCCCGCGGACCGCCCGTGAGCGGAGAGGGCGGCGCCGGGGGGGCCGGGTCAGAGGCAGGCCTTGCTGACCTCGCGCAGGTAGTTCGCGCCGTCGGTGGCGACCTTCTGCGCCGCGTCCACCGCCGCGTTGGCGTCGTCGACGTTGAGCTTCTGGAGGCTGTCGGCGAGCCCCTGAAGGGCGTCCCTGAGCGTGGTGTCGGCGGCCTTGTTCGCCATGTTCTCCAGGTCGGCTGCGCCGTCCTCGATCTTCTTGCGCATGGCGGCGGGGTCGTCCACGACCTTGCCGATCTCGCTGATGGTCCGGCTGATCACCTGCGTCGCCTCGGCGCACGTCTGCGCCTTGTCCGCGCTCGCGCAGCCGGAGACGAGCAGGACGGCGGCCGCGCAGGCGGCGGCGAACGGGAGGAGTCGCATGCCGATCACCCTACCCAACCCCGGCCCGCCCGCCGCGGAAACGACGCCCGGGCCCGCCCTTCGAGACCCCCGCCCTCCACCGCGTCATCGGGTCATCACCTCGGCGACGACCCCGCGGAAATATCCCACGACCTCGCGGGCGAAGGCGGTCCTGGACACTCCGGCCCGCAGCAGGGCGTCGCCGTGGTCGAGGGTGACCACGGCCCGTGCGCCCGCCAGCAGCGACCACCACAGGGCCGAGGCGATCGCCCGCATGAGCCGGGAGGACCCCCGGAACGACCGCCGCAGCCGGTCACAGTGGAAGGGCACGTGGCGCAGCTCGTCGGCGAGGATCCGGCCCGCGACCTCCGAGGCGAGCAGGTCCCTGACGCCGTCGCGCACGACCCGGTAGTAGCCGAGCGCGACCACCTCGGCGAGCATCAGGACCATCAGCTCCGTGCGCAGTCCGAGGAGCCGCCGCAGCCGGACGAAGGCCGCGTCGGTCCAGTGGCCGGGGATCGTCACCGCGCCCGCCGCCTCCAGGAGCCGGCCCAGCAGGCGGGCGTGCTCGCGCTCCTCCGCCACGAACAGGCGGACGGCCTCCGCGTACACGGGGTCGCCCGCCCGGCGGGCCTTGTCCATGAGCCGGGCCCCGTCGCCGTCCTCCCCCACCTGGAACCGCTGGAGGCTCCGTACGAGGGCGGGCTCCAGCCGTGCTCCCGCATTCCAGTCGGGGTCGCCCCACGTGCTTCGCAGCAGCGCGGCGCCCTCGAAGTCGCGTAACCAGGCGGTGAAGTCGCCCGTGTCTTCGACCGTCGTCGTCATGGCCACGAAGCTACGGAAGCGGTGTGCAGATCCCGAGGGGGAGTTTGTAGAGGTTCGGCGTACGGCCCACGGGCGCGGGAGGGCGCTACGGGCACCCGATCGCGGGCCGTAGCATCTGCGGCATGGGGAACTGCGAACACCTGCTCGTGACGGCCGACCCTGAGCCGCTCACACCTGAAGGCTGCCAGGAGTGCCTGGAGCTCGGCATGCGATGGGTCCATCTGCGCAAGTGCCTGGAGTGCGGCCGCATCGGCTGCTGCGACTCCTCTCCCGGCAAGCACGCCACCGCCCACTACAAGGAGACCGGCCACCCGGTGATCCGCTCGTTCGAGCCTGGCGAGGACTGGCGGTGGTGCTTCGTGGACCAGCGCCTGGGCTAGCGGCGGGCCGGCAGGCCGGTCCTGAGCCCGCTCAGCCGCGTTCGAGCGTCGCCTCCTCGAAGTCGAGCTCCTGCATGACCCGGTGGAGGACCTCGTCGTCGATGCGCCGCTCGTCGCGCAGCCGCACGAACACCTCGCGTTCCGCGGCGAGCATCTCCCGGCGCAGCCGCCGGTAGAGCGAGGCGGGGGTCTCCTCGCCCTCGGGGCCGGTGCCGCCGCCGAGCCGCTCCCAGGCGTGCATGGCCCGGCGCTCGGAGCGGCTGCGCAACTGCTCGACCACCTCTTCGTGGACGTCCAGCACGCCGTCGGAGGTGAGCTCCTCCAGCCGCGCGAGGGCCGCGGCGGCGGCGGCCTGCTGGGCGCCCGCCTCCGCGAGGTCGTCGGCGTACCGCTCCCGGGCGGTGGAGACGCCCAGCCGCCTGATCAGCCAGGGGAACGAGAGCCCATGGACGATCAGCGTGCCCACGACGATCGTGAACGTCAGGAACAGCAGCAGGTTGCGCTGGGGGAAGTGCTCGGGCAGGGCGAAGGCCGCGGCCAGCGACACCACCCCGCGCATGCCCGCCCAGCTCGTCAGCACCACGTTCTGCCAGGACGGCGTCTTGGGCTCCCGGGCGCGCACCCGCTTCGACAGCATCCGGGGCAGGTAGGTGCTCGGCGGCACCCACGCGACCCGCACGAGGACGACCACCAGGAACAGCACGATCGCGTACGTGGCCAGCTCCCCGGGCCGCTCGCCGTCCAGCCCGGCGATGATCGGGCGCAGTTGCAGGCCGATCAGGGCGAACACGATCGACTCCAGCACCAGGTCGGCGACCTTCCAGACCGCGCCCGACAGCAGGCGCGTGCCGTACGTCGTCCTGCTGAGCTCGTGGCCCAGGTAGATGCCGACGATCACGACGGCGATCACGCCGGAGGCGTGCACGGCCTCGGCCGCGAGGTAGGCGGCGTACGGCACGAGCAGCGAGACCCCGTTGGCGATCAGCGCGTCGTCGAGCCGCCGCAGCACGAACCCGGCGAGGTAGGCGATGGCGAGGCCGATCGCCACGCCGAGGCCGGCGGCCAGGAGGAACTGCCCGCCGATGTCGAGCAGGTCGGCGGCGGCGCCGGTCATCGCGCCGACCGCGACCCGGTAGGCGGTCAGCGCCGTGGCGTCGTTGAACAGGCTCTCGCCCACGAGGATGGTCAGCGCCCGTCGCGGCAGGCCGAGCCTGCGCCCGATGGCGACCGCCGACACCGCGTCGGGAGGGGCGACGATCGCGCCGAGCGCGAAGGCAGCGGCGAGCGGGAGCTGGGGGACGATCGCGTGCGCGACGAAGCCGACCACGAGGGTGGTCGCCAGGACGAGTCCGACGGCCAGAAGGCCGACGGGCCTGGCGGCGTCGCGCAGCCGCAGATATGAGCTGTCCAGCGCCGCCGAGTAGAGCATCGGCGGCAGGAAGACCACCAGGACGATGTGGGGGTCGAGGCGATAGTCGGGAACCCCGGGCACGTAGGAGGCGGCCAGGCCGGCCACCACCAGGAGCAGTGGGGCCGACCAGTCTCGCCATCTGGCCAGGGCGGCGACGCCGAGGGCGCCGGCCGGGAGCAGGAGGAACTGCAGTGCCGTTGATGTGTCCATCAGACGACGAGGTTACTTACAGCTGGGACTCCCGCTGACCGGGGCCCTCACCATCCCCGCGAGGCCTCCCAGCCTTCCCCGTCCTCGTCCGACCACGGGATCGGGGAGTCCGTCGCGGGCTGCCCGGCGCGCCGCCCCCCGCGGCGCTCGTGCTCGGCGTGCTGGTCCGGGCCCTGACCGGCCGGCCACTGGTCCGGCCGCAGGCGCTCGCCCGTGGTGTAGAGCGGCGGTTCGTTAACGTACTGCTCGTTCGCGTACTGCTCGTTCATGTACGGCCGGACCGCGCCGAGGCCGAGGGGGTCGTTCGGGTCGACCGCCCCGGGCTGTTGCCCCGCCGGCTGCGGGGCCGGGGGGTAGGCCGGCTGCGGGCCCGTCTGGGCCGAGGACGCGACGAGGCGGTCCTGGGTCGGCGTACCCCGGGCGACGAGCACGTCGTTGGGGCCGAGCGCGGCGGGCGCCGGGTAGGCCTCGGGGGCCGGGACGGGCGGCGGCACCGGCGGGCGGGCGTACTGCCCTGTGCCTGGATAACCGTTGCCTGGATAATCGGCGCCGGGATAGTCCGGGTACTCGTAGTCGGACTGGACGGGCTGCTCGGGGAACCCGGCGTCGTGCGTCCCACGACGGTCCCGGGCGGCGTACCCGTTCTCGCCCTGCGCGTAGCCGTCGCGGGCCCTGCCGTACCCGTCCGGGGCCTGGCCGTAGCCGTCGGGCGCCGTGACGTGGCCCTCATCGACGGCGTACCCGTCCCGCGCCTGGGCGTACGGGTTCTGGGGCGCGTTCTGCGGCGCGCCGTAGGGGTCCTGCGCCGCGTATCCGTCGCCGGGCTGCCCCGCGTACGCGTCGGGAACGGCGTAGGCGTCCTGGACCCGCGTCGCGTACGCGTCCTGGGACTCGGCCGCGTACGGGTCGTGGACCTGTGTGGCGTACGGGTCGTGGACCTGGGTCGCGTAGGCGTCCTGCCCCTGGTCCTGCGGGCGCGCGGGGTACGCCTCCTGGGGAGCGTAGCCCTCCTGGCCCGGCATCCCCTGCTGCGGGAACGGTCCCGTCCCGGCGTCCTGCTCCTCGCCGCCCGCCTCGGCGAAACCCTCGTCCAGGGTGTCGATCAGCCGTCCCACGTCGTTCATGGGCATGCGGAAACTGGCCGTGCACATCTCGCCCCGCCACAGGCTCAGCACCAGCGTGCCGTCGTGCCACGTGACCCGGAGCACACGGTCCTGGCCTCGTGCGTCGAAGAACACCTCGCCGAACGATGGCAGTGGGACAACTTCCGACATGGCAGACATAGTGCCTTTACCTGCCCTTTTCCGTCCACTCGATCTCGGGAACCCTCGCGAAACTTCCGTTCCGTCCCTTTTCGACCTCACTGGGTAGATCGCCGTTGACCTGAGAGCACTGACATCTCAGTGTGCCATGCGCGCCGGGGGGGAGTTCCTGGAACGCCAGGATGTGGTGAGGCGGACACGCACCGGATGTCGGTGGCACCGGGTAGCGTTCTTCCGTGCCCAAGGACCGTCCCGAGCTTCCGCCCGTCGAAGAACTCCTCACCTCCGCGGTGACCGCGCTGGGCGGCGTCGAGCGCCCGGGGCAGGTCAAGATGGCACAGGCGGTGCGCGACGCCATCGAGAGCGAGGAGCATCTCGCGGTGCAGGCCGGCACCGGCACCGGCAAGTCGCTGGCCTACCTCGTGCCCGCGATCAGGCACGCGGCCGAGAGCGGCGATGCCGTGGTGGTGTCCACGGCCACGATCGCCCTGCAACGCCAGCTGGTCGACCGCGACCTCCCCCGGCTGGCCGACGCGCTGGAGAGCCTGCTGCCGCACCGCCCCGAGTTCGCGATCCTGAAGGGCCGCCGCAACTACCTGTGCCGCCACAAGATGGCCGCCGGGATGCCCGAGGACGAGGACGACCAGCTCTTCGACCCGCGTGAGGTCAGCGCCACCGGCCGGATGGTGCAGCGCATCCAGGAGTGGGCCAACGAGACCGAGACCGGCGACCGCGACGAGATCGTGCCCGGCGTGAGCGACCAGGCCTGGCGGCAGTTCTCCGTGACGGCCCGGGAGTGTCTGGGGGCCCAGCGGTGCCCCAGCGGCGCCGACTGCTTCGCCGAGCTCGCGCGGGAGCGCGCGGGCGCGGCCGACGTCGTGGTGACCAACCACGCGCTGCTGGCGATCGACGCCATGGAGGACTTCGCGGTCCTGCCCGAGCACGACGTGGTCGTGGTGGACGAGGCGCACGAGCTGGTCGACCGGGTGACGTCGGTGGTCACCGGGGAGCTGTCGGAGAGCACGGTGAGCCTCGCCGTACGCCGGGCCGGACGGCTGATCGAGCAGGGGGTGGCCGACCGGCTCCAGGAGGCGGGCGAGGACCTGCGCGCCCTGCTGGCCGTCGCCCCGCCCGGCCGCGTCGACACGTTGCCGGGGTCGCTCGGGATGACGCTCGCGCTGGTGCGCGACGCCGCCTTCGCCTGCATCACGGCCCTCGGGCCGCGCAACAAGGACAAGGACGACCCGGAGAACGCCGGGCTGCGCAAGGCCGCCTTCACCGCGCTGGACGAGGTGCACGACACCGCCCAGCGGATGCTCGACGCCTTCGGCCCGGGGGCCCGCGGCGACGAGGCCGGAGACGACGCGGAGGACGCCGGGGACTCCCGGGGCTCTGCCGGCTCCGGGGGCGGAGCGAACGGCGGCGGCGTGAACAGCGGGGGCACGGACGCTCGATCCGAGGAGGTCCACCGGGCGGAGGTCGTCTGGCTGGAGGAGGGGCGCGGGCGCGTTCCCCCCACCCTGCGGGTCGCGCCGCTGTCGGTCGGCGGCATGCTGCGCGACAAGCTCTTCGGCGATCGCACCGTCGTGCTCACCAGCGCCACGCTCGCGCTCGGCGGCTCGTTCGACAGCCTGTCCCGACAGTGGGGCCTGCGGGCCGGGGAGTGGACCGGCCTCGACGTCGGCTCGCCGTTCGACCATCCGCGCCGGGGCATCCTCTACGTCGCCACGCATCTCCCCCAGCCCGGCCGCGACGGCCTGCCCGAGGCGTACGTCGACGAGATCGCCGAGCTCATCGAGGCGGCCGGCGGCCGGACGCTCGGCCTGTTCTCCTCCATGCGGGCCGCGAAGGCCGCCACGGAGGCGCTGCGCGAGCGGCTCGACGTGCCGCTGCTCTGCCAGGGCGACGACTCGACCTCGCAGCTCGTCAAGCAGTTCGCGGGCGACCCCGCCACCTGCCTGTTCGGCACGCTGTCCCTGTGGCAGGGCGTCGACGTGCCGGGCCCCTCGCTGACCCTGGTGATCATCGACAGGATCCCGTTCCCGCGTCCCGACGACCCGCTCGCCTCGGCCCGGCAGCGGCACGTGGCGGCCACCGGGGGCAACGGCTTCATGGCGGTAGCCGCCACCCACGCCGCGCTGCTGCTGGCGCAGGGCGCGGGCCGGCTGCTGCGGTCGATGGACGACCGGGGCGTCGTCGCCGTGCTCGACCCGAGGCTCGCCACCGCCCGTTACAGCGGGTTCCTGCTCAACTCGCTGCCGCCCTTCTGGCGCACCACCGATCCCGCGAAGGTCCGCGACGCCCTGCGCCGCCTCACCGCCGGTTCCTGAAGCCGGGACCGGCGGGCGGAGGTCAGGCCAGGGGGACGACGCGCGCCTCTGCAGGGCCGGACCCGGCGGTCATCTCGGCGTCCCGCCTCATCCGGGAGGCCCGGCCGCGCCGGCTCCGGTCACATCCTCGTGACCGCGCCGAACGTCTCCCCGGCGTTCAGGCGCCGTACGAGGTCGGGCACGGCGCGCGGCCCGCCGTTCGCGGCGCCCCATCGGCTCACCTGGCACGCCGCCTTCGCGTAGGTGCGCACGTCCGCGCCGGCCGCCCGCAACCAGGCGTCCAG
Organism: Microbispora sitophila; assembly: GCF_014892245.1. Taxonomy (NCBI): domain Bacteria; kingdom Bacillati; phylum Actinomycetota; class Actinomycetes; order Streptosporangiales; family Streptosporangiaceae; genus Microbispora; species Microbispora sitophila. The sequence continues at coordinate 309,634 of NZ_JADBGC010000005.1, forward strand.
CGTCACCGGCAGCGCGGCGTCCGTGCTCGCCAGGCAGCGGTCGGCCGCCGTCTCCGGCGCGAGGTAGCGCGGGTCGCCGGAGACGAGAACGGCCAGGCCCTCGTCGAACCACTGCGGCACCGCATCATCCGTGACCAGGCGGTCGTGCAGTTCGACGTGCGACATCTCGTGGGAGGCGATGACCGGATCCACGCCGTCCGGTGACAGCATCACCGCGCGGTTGAGCACCGCGACACCCCGCTCACCGCCGCCGCCGATCCGGCGGTAACAGCGGTCGCTGAGGCAGGCGAGGATCCGGGGAGAGGCCTGCCTGCCGCCGTAGAAGGCGCGGACGCGCCGCTCCGCCTCCTCCACGGCGATGAGCACCTGCCGCCTCCGGAACGGCGGCAGGCCCGACTCCGCGTACACGTCCGGCGCCAGCCGCTGCAGACCGTAACAGCCGGGGCAGGCCGTGGCGGCGACCGACGGATAGGCCACCGCCACGACGGCGGCCGCCGCGATCGGCAGGGCCGCGAGCACGACGAGCAGCCACACCCGCCCGCGCCATGGCGCGCGCCATCGCTTCCAGGCCATCGTCGCTCCCGTTCTCGACTCCGGTGGTCATGAAGCAGGAGCTTTGCGCGATGTCCGCCTTTCGCGCATCGGACCGTGGTACGACGTCCTCCGGTCTGAGGCGGCGTTCACGCCGGCCGGACTGCCGGTGCGAACATTGCGGCGCGGGCCTGCATGAGGGAGCTGGTTCAGGGAGAGGGAGCAGGGTCAGGAAGCAGGGTCAGGAAGCAGGGGGCAGCGGGCTGAGGTCGGGCCGCTTCGGAGCGAGGCCGTCGCCGGAGGACGTGCCGCGAAGGCGCCGCCCGATCCACGGGCCGAAGTGCTCCCTGAGCCACTGCACGTCCTCGCGGCGCTTGGCCCTCGGGTCCACCTGCTCCCGGGGCGGCCAGGACTTGCGCCAGTCGTCCTCGCCCGGCACGCCCAGCACGTGCAGGACCCGGGCCGCGACCAGGCGGTGGCCCTCGGCGTTCATGTGCAGCCGGTCGCCGCTCCAGGCCCGCCAGTCCCGCAGCCCCTGCATCGACCACATGTCCACCAGGTGGCAGCCGTACAGGTCGGCGATCGAGCGGACGTGCATGAAGAAGATCGCGAACTTGCCGCGCAGCTGCCGCATGATCGGAGTGTCCCGGGGATCGGTCCCGGTGAACAGCACGACGTCGGCGCCGGTGGCCCGCAGGTCGCGTACGGCGGCGGCCAGCTTCTTCGCCATCTGGTCGGGGTCGGCGCCGGGGCGGATGAGGTCGTTGCCGCCCGCGCAGAAGCTGATGAGGTCGGGCTTCAGCCCGACGGCCACGGGCACCTGGTCGGCGACGATCTGGTCGATCAGCTTCCCCCGCACCGCGAGGTTGGCGTAGCGGAAGTCCGGCTCGAGCAAGGCGAGCCGCTCGGCTACCCGGTCGGCCCAGCCCCGGTAGCGGACCACCTCCCCCGGCGCCGGAGGGGGCGCGTCCGGGAGGGGGTCGTTGAGCCCCTCGGTGAAGCTGTCTCCGACCGCCACGTACGACCGGTAGCCCATGATCCCTTCTTTCGTCACTCGCCCATGTCCGCGATCGCGCGCAGCGCGAGCTCGTACGACCGCATGCCGAACCCCGCGATCGTCCCGGTGGCCACCGCCGCCACGACCGAGGTGTGGCGGAACTCCTCCCGCGCGTTCGGGTTGGAGATGTGCACCTCGACCAGCGGAGCCGTACGCTGCGCGATCGCGTCGCGCAACGCGTACGAATAGTGGGTGAAGGCGGCGGGGTTGAGGACCACGGGGGTCCTGCTGTCGGCCGCCTCGTGGATCCAGCTCACCAGCTCGGCCTCGTCGTCGGTCTGCCTGACCTCCACCGACAGGCCCAGCTCTCGGCCGGTCTCGCGGCACAGCGCCGCCAGGTCGTCGAAGGTCTGCGCGCCGTAGACGTCGGGCTCCCGGCTGCCGAGACGGCCCAGGTTGGGCCCGTTCAGCACGAGCACCTGCCTCATCGGGCGACCTCCCGGTACGCGGCTTCGAGGAGTTCCTCCGAGGGGTTCTCCAGGCGGGCGGGCCTGCCGATGTCGTCGAGCACGACGAACCGCAACACCGCTCCCCTGGCCTTCTTGTCCACCCGCATGTGCTCGCGCAGCCGCGGCCAGGCGTCGGCGCGGTAGGAGGTGGGCAGCCCGACCGACTCCAGGATCGAGCGCGTGCGGTCCACGACGTCGCTTCCGACGCGGCCGTCGAGCCGGGACAGCTCGGCGGCGTAGACCAGCCCGATGGCCACGGCCTCGCCGTGCCTGATGCGGTAGTCCTCCACCCGCTCGATCGCGTGGGCGAGGGTGTGACCGTAGTTGAGGATCTCCCGGATGCCGCTTTCCCGCAGATCCGCCCCGACGACGTCGGCCTTCACCCGGATCTTGCGCTCGACCAGCTCGCGGGTGTGCTCGCCTTCGGGGGTGCGGGCGGCGGCGGGGTCGTCCTCGATCAGCATGAGGATCGTGGGGTCGGCGATGAATCCGCCCTTGATGATCTCGGCGAGGCCCGCGACGTAGTCCTCGCGCGGCACGCTCGCCAGCGTGGCCAGGTCGCACAGCACGCCCTTCGGCGGGTGGAAGGACCCGACCAGGTTCTTGCCCTCGGGCGTGTTGATGCCGGTCTTGCCGCCGACCGCCGCGTCCACCATGGCCAGCAGCGTGGTCGGCACCTGCACGACCTGGACGCCGCGCAGCCACGTCGCGGCCACGAACCCGGCCAGGTCGGTGGTCGCCCCGCCGCCGACCCCGACGACCGCGTCGGAACGCGTGATGCCGTAGCGGCCGAACGCCGACCAGAGCTCGGCCGCGACGTGGACCGACTTGGCCTCCTCGCCGTCCGGCACGGGCAGGGCGACGACCTCGAACCCGGCGCCCTCCAGGGTCTCGCGCACCGGCCTGGCGATCTCGGGCAGCCCGGCGGGGTGGATCACGGCGACCGTGCGCACCTTCGCGTCCAGCAGGCCCGGCAGCTCCGGCAGCACATCGGTGCCGACGACGACGTCGTACGGGCTGTCGCCCCGCACGGTGATGCGCGTCGCGGTCACAGCGCCGCCTCGATCTCGGTCGCCACGTCCTCGGGCTCGCGGCCATCGGTGGCGACGGTGATCGCGGCGAGGCCCTCGTAGATCGGACGGCGCTGCTCCATCAACTGCCTGAGCCGGCTGCGCGGGTTCAGCACCAGCAGCGGCCGGGCCGAGGCGAGGCCGACCCGCTTGACCGCCTGGTCGAGCCCGACCTGGAGGTACACGACCCGGTGGCCGGACAGCAGCTTCTGGGTGTGCTCGTGCAGGATCGCGCCGCCGCCGAGCGCGAGCACGCCGGGATGCGTCTCCAGCGCGTCGCGCACGGCCTGCGCCTCCAGCTCGCGGAACCTCTCCTCGCCGTCCTCCACGAACACGTCGCTGACGGCCTTGCCGGCGACGGCCTCGACGTCGGTGTCGGTGTCGCGGAACGGCAGGCCGAGTCGGTCCGCGAGGAGCCGCCCGACCGTGGACTTGCCCGAGCCGGGCGGGCCGATGAGGACCGCGGCGGGGCCTTGGGACGCCGATTGCATGATCACAAACCCTATTACTTGATGACCAGGGACGACAGGTAGCCCGACAGGTTGCGCGCGACCTCTTCGACGGAGTCGCCGCCGAACTTCTCGACGGCCGCGTCCGCGAGCACCAGCGCCACCATCGCCTCGGCGACGATCGCGGCGGCCGGGACCGCGCAGACGTCCGAGCGCTCGTGGTGCGCCTTGGCGGGCTCGCCGGTCAGCACGTCGACCGTGGCGAGCGCGCGGGGCACGGTGGAGATCGGCTTCATCGCGGCGCTGACCCGCAGCGGCTCGCCGTTGGTCATGCCGCCCTCGACGCCGCCGGCCCGGTTGGTCATCCGGCGCACGCCCTCGGGGGTGTTCTCGATCTCGTCGTGGGCCCGTGAGCCGGGGCGGCGGGCCGTCTCGAAGCCGTCGCCGACCGCGACCCCCTTGATCGCCTGGATGCCCATGAGCGCCCCGGCGAGGCGGGCGTCGAGGCGCCGGTCCCAGTGGGTGTAGCTGCCGAGGCCCGGCGGCAGGCCGTAGGCGACCACCTCGACCACGCCGCCGAGGGTGTCGCCGTCCTTGTGCGCCTTGTCGATCTCGGCGACCATCGCCGCGCTCGCGGCCGGGTCGACGCAGCGCACCGGGTCGGCGTCCACCGCCTCCATGTCGCCGGGGCCCGGGAGCACGTCGCGGGGCGCGACGGCCTCACCGATCGAGACCACGTGGCTGACGATGTCGACGCCGAGGGCCTGCTTGAGGAAGGAGCGGGCGACCTGTCCGAGCGCCACCCGGGCGGCGGTCTCCCGGGCGCTGGCCCGGTCGAGCACCGGCCGCGCGTCGTCGAAGCCGTACTTCTGCATGCCGGCGAGGTCCGCGTGGCCGGGGCGGGGCCGCGACCGCGGCGCGTTGCGCGCCTGGCCCTCCAGCACCGCCGGGTCCACCGGGTCGGCGGCCATCACGGTCTCCCACTTCGGCCACTCGGTGTTGCCGATGCGGATCGCGACGGGCGAGCCGAGCGTACGGCCGTGCCGTACGCCTCCGGAGATCGTCACCTCGTCCTGCTCGAACTTCATTCGCGCCCCGCGGCCGTATCCGAGACGGCGGCGGCGCAGCGCCTCGGCGAGCTCCGCGGTGGTCACCTCCACCCCGGCGGGCAGGCCTTCCAGGATCGCGAGAAGCTCGGGGCCGTGTGACTCCCCGGCGGTCAACCAGCGCAGCATGGTGACAAGTCTTCCATGTGTGCCCGACTGCGACGTCCCCCTGACACCCCCATGACCGTACGCGGATCCCCCCAGACCGGAAAACCGCGGGTGCTACCCGCCGGGGGAAGCCCCGGGAAAAGCGCCGGGAAAGGCCATTGCGACGAGCGCCCCCGCGAGCATGAACGGGCCGAACGGGAACTCGGTCGTGCGGGTGGCCCTGCGGGCCAGGAGCAGCCCCACGGCGTACAACGCGCCGAGGACCTGGCCCGCCATCCCGGCGACGATCGTGGCCTGCACGCCGAGCGCGCCGGTGAGCAGGCCGATCAGCCCGGCCAGCTTCACGTCGCCGAGCCCGAGGCCCGTGGGGCGGGCGAACCACAGCACGGCGTAGACCGCGCCGAGCGCGCAGCCCGACGCCACCGCGGGCAGCAGGCGGCCCGACGGCGCGAGCAGGGCCAGCAGGATCGGGTACGACGGCAGCGTGATCGCGTCGGGCAGCCGCCAGGTTCTCCGGTCGATCTCCGCGAGCGCGGCCCCCGCGGCCACCGCGTACAGCCAGGCGGCGAGCACCCAGCCGTGGTGGACCCGCCAGGCCACCAGCGCCGCGGCCAGCCCGGTCACGCTCTCGGTCACGTACGGCGGACGGGGCAGCGGCACGGCGCGGGCCGCGGCGGCGAAGGCCCCCCGCGCCTCCCCGCGGCGGCTCCTGCCCTGGTCGTCCGGCTCCGCGCCGAATCCGGCGGCGACCTCCCGGGCGTACGCGCCGGCGATCAGGCCGAGGACGGCGGCTGCGAGGACGACGAGGGACACGGGGCCGACACTAACGCCCGCACGCCGCCGTGGCCCCGGATGCGGACTCCCCTGTGGACGGACGACCGCGATCCTGTGGACGCCGGTGTTCCTGGGAACGCCGGTGTTCGTGGGAACGCAGGTGTTCCTGGGAACGCAGGTGTTCGTGGGAACTACGGCGTTCCTGCGAACGACGTGGCCGTCACCGGCCGGGTGGCGGGCGAGGCCGCTCAGGCGCGGCGGCGGCTCCACCAGCGGCCGCGGCGCTTCTCCTCCGCGGTCCCCAGACGGGCCACCGTGGCGCCCGGCACCTCGCGGGCGAGACGGTCCACGGCGGAGGTGTCCCTCTTGGCCTCCTCCACCGTGGCGAGGGCCTGCAGCATGCCACCCTCGATCACGAACGGGACGGGCCCCGCCACGTCCACCACCACGGCGGCGGCGCTCTCGTGCCGCGCCGCCTGGCAGACCTGCGGAGTGGTGGCCTGCACCGGCCGGGCGTCCGGGCGCCACCTGCGCATCGGCTCGGTGCCGGTGAAGGCGAGCACGGCCTCACGGCCGTCCTTGCCGACCAGTTTCGGGAGGGCCATCTCGCTCTCCTTCTCCTGGCGCAGGCCGTGCTCCCCCACTTCCGACTCGGTGAGCAGCGCGACCACGGGCACCAGCAGCCTGGTCCCGGCGAGCGCCGCCAGGACGTCGGCCGCGGTCGCCGTGCCGTCCTGGAACGCCGACAGCGCCGCCGCGACGGACGCGTCGGTGCCGCCGTCGTCGTCGGGGCGCAGGGGCTGCGGAATGGCCGGCATGTCTGCGACCCTACCGCCCGCCCCGGTCGGTGCCGTACGCGCTCCTTCCGCCCGATCAGCCCAGGCCGGGCAGCGGATCAGCCCCAGTCGGGAAGCCCGATCAGCCCAGATCCGCGATGGCGATCACGGGACCTCCACCGGACGGGCCCTGATGGACCGCCGCCACGGAGACGAACACGGCCGGATCGCCGGTCACACTCGCCGCCACCCCGCCGACGGTCGCCTTGATCTGGCGGTGCCAGTGGACGTCGGAGTCGTCGAGCATGATGTTGCGCCGCCCGCGTACGCGGCCCGACGGGTCGGCCTCGCATTTGATGAACAGGTTGACCAGCCGGTCGCCGAGGTCGTCCGGGTGCGGGCGCTCGGGCAGGTCGATTCCGGCGCTCCGGATGGCCTCCCAGATCCCGTCGGTGTCGAGGGCGTCCTTCATGACGGAGTGGCCGGCGCGGTATCGCCCGCCGATCCCGCGTACGTTGCCCACCACGACGATCTGGGCCCGGTCGAGCTCGACGCCGCTGGAGCACGAGGCGACCGACGAGTAGAGCGACAGGTCCTTGTGGATCTGCTCGGCCGAGGGCGTCTCGATCTCCCCCAGCGCGACCGCGATGCCGAGCGCCGTGGTGGAGTTGGAGATGTCCATCGACTTCAGCGTGTCCTCGGTGACGACCGTCTGGCCGCGCTCCTTGGCGTCGGTGATCGTGGACAGCGTGAGCAGCGGCGTCTTGGTCTGCACGTAGTGGACGTCGGCCGGGTTGTCGATGCCGGCGATCTTCATCGCCTCGCGCACCCCGGCGGCCACCTTCTCGACCATGGCGGGCCTGCCGATGTCCTCGGGGAGGATCACCTCGCTCATCGCCACGCCGACGCTCACCCGCGGCTCGTCGGTCCGTACGGCCGTGGCCGGATCGACGGTCGCGAAGATCGTCGCGTGCGGGCTGAGCACGCCGTCGGTGCCGCCGGACCACACCAGGGGCACCTGCGCGACCTCCTCGGCGGTGCGCGTGCCCTTGGCCACGAGCACCTCGCGGAAGGCCCGGTCGGCCAGGATCCGCGTGTAGTCGTTCACGCCGCCGTTGCCCTCGGTCTTGCCGATCACGGCCAGCACGCGGTCGGCCTCGATCACGCCGTCGTCGATCAGCCTCGCCAGCCCGGAGGCGTCGGTGACGCTCTCGATGGGGACCTTCCGTACCTCGATCGGATCCGGCACTATCTCTCCACCCCTCTGTACACCCTCGTACCGATATTTCCTGACAGCGCGGCACCGATGTGGTGCAGCGAGGTGATCACGGCCCGTCCCCCGGTCTCCTCGGCGAAGCACAGGGCGGCCTCGACCTTGGGCCCCATGCTGCCTCCGGCGAAGTGACCGGCCGCCTGCAACTCGCGCAGGGCGGCCACGTCGATCTCCCCGATCGGGCGGGCACGGGGCGTGCCGAAGTCCACGGCGGCGTACGGCACGTCCGTCGCGATCACGAGCTCGGTGGCGCCGACGGCGGCGGCCAGCACGGCGGCGGCGAGGTCCTTGTCGACCACGGCCTCGATTCCGTTCAGCGTGCCGTCCTCCCCGCGCACGACCGGCACTCCCCCGCCTCCCGCGGCGACGACGATGAACCCCGCGTCGATGAGCGCGACGGCGGCGGGGGCGTCCAGGATCTCCACGGGCCGCGGCGAGGCGACCACCCGCCGCCACCCACGGTCGAACCGCCGCCAAACCTGGCCGTGTCCCTCGAATCGGCGCGCCTCGTCCTCCCCGAAATAGCGCCCGATCGGCTTGACGGGGTCCTGGAACGCCGGGTCGGCCGGGTCCACGAGCGTGCGGGTGACGATCGCCGCCACCCGGGCGTGTCCCAGCTCACGCTGCAGGGCGTTCATGATGAGCGTGCCGATCGTGCCCTGCGTCTGGGCCACGCACCAGTCGAGCGGGACGGGCGGCACGACGTGGGCGGCGAGCTGGTTCTTCAACAGGAGGTTGCCGACCTGGGGGCCGTTGCCGTGCGTGAGCACCACCTCGTGCCCGGCCCTGCTGAGCGCCGCCACGTGGGCCATGGCCTCGCCGATCGCCCGCTGCTGGTCGGCCGGGGACGCGCTCCCGTCGGGAGCCGTCATGGCGTTGCCGCCCAGTGCGATCAGTACGCGTCCGCCCACACCCGGAAACTATCCAGCCCCATCCTGGCCTTCATTGGCGAGTCTCGCCCACCCCTACCGCATCCATGGGCAGATTTCACCAAGCTCGGCAGACAAGCTCGGCGCCGAGCGGCAGGGCCGTTCCCGACGGCGTCCGGGCGTGTGGCCTTCCCGCAGCCGCCCGGCTCCCGTCCGAGGCGACTTCTGCCAGAATGCTCGCCACTGCCCCCCTTTCCTGGAGATCCGCATGGCCACGCCTCAGGTGCGTCCCGGGCTCACACACGAACGCGTCGGCGTCTTCGCCGACGCGATCTTCGCGATCGCCATCACGCTGCTCGCCCTGGAACTCCCCCGGCCTGAGGGCGAGGACTTCCAGCGGCTCGGCGCGTTCTTCGGCGACCACTCCGGCTCCTTCATGGCCTTCGCCATCGCCTTCCTCATGCTCTGGTTCGCCTGGCGGGCCCATCACACGCTGTTCGACCAGATCGAGCGGGTGTCCCAGCCGATGCTCCTGCTGCACATCCCGCTGCTGTTCTTCGTGGCCGTCCTGCCGTACACGACGTCGATCTTCGGCGAGACCAACGCGGGCCACCTGCCGGCCGAGGCGGACGGCAGGGCCCTGGCGACCGGCCTGTTCGCCGGCAACGAGGCCCTCCTGCTGCTCTGCCAGGGCGCGCTGTTCACTCTGGTGCTGGCGCAGCGCCTGCACCGGCCGGACGCCGACCTGCGACGCCTACGCGGCAACGCCTGGGTCTACTGGGGGATCGGGGTCTACTGGCTGCTGACCGCTGCGGTGAGCGGGTGGGCGGTCACCGCGGTGCCCTTCCTGTGGCTGGCGACCCCGCTCGTCGCCGCCGGCCAGGTCCGTCTGCTCAGGATGAGGCGGTGAAGCCGCGCAGCACGTCCGCGATCTCGTCGACCTCGGTGAGCCTCCCCGACGCCACTGCGATCACAACTCGCAAGGACCACATCGTCGCGGACTACTGAGCGAGTCGGTCGAGGAGCGGCTTCCAGCGGCGCACCGCCTCGATCGCCAACCGCTCGACCTCCTCATCGGCGGCGCGCCGGAGGTACTCCTCCACCGCCGCGGCGGCGATCTCCCGCATGCTGCGGCCTTCCCTCTCTGCGCACCACCGCAGGGCCTCCATCTGCGCCTCATCGAGGCGAAGAGTCATGGTCATGTCTCCACCATCCGGCGCCGCGTCACGGTTGACGCCATCACTTAGAGTACATGCCATATGACGGTGCGCGATAAGGACTTTTCAAGCCACGGCATCCAGGCGGCTTCGCTCAGGACAGGCGGCGCAGGCGGGTCACCGCCTCGTCGATGACCTCGTCGCGCTTGCAGAAGGCGAACCGCAGGAAGTGCCGGCCCCGTACGGGGTGGTCGTAGAAGACCTGGGTCGGGATGGCCACCACCCCCGCCAGCTCGGGCAGCCGCCGGGCCAGCTCCAGCCCGTCGTCGAAGCCGAGCGGCCGTATGTCGGTCTGCACGAAATAGGTGCCGGCCGGCCGGAGCACGTCGAAGCCGGCCTCCGTCAGACCCGTCACGAGGCGGTCCCGCTTGGCCTGCAGGGCCGCCCGCTGGGCCGCGACCCACTCCATCTCCTCCCGGAGGGCGTACGCGACCGCGGCCTGCCAGGGGGCGTTCGCGGTGAAGGTGAGGAATTGCTTGACCGCCTGCACGGCTCCCGCGAGCGGCGCAGGGGCGCACACCCAGCCGGTCTTCCAGCCGGTGACGCTGAAGGTCTTGCCCGCGGAGGAGATCATGACCGTGCGCTCGCGCATGCCGGGCAGCGTGGCGAGCGGAACGTGCGCGACGCCGTCGAAGGTGAGGTGCTCGTAGACCTCGTCGGTCACCGCGATCAGGTCGTGCTCCAGGCAGACCCGGGCGACGCACTCCAGCTCCTCGCGGGTGAACACGGTCCCGGTCGGGTTGTGCGGCGAGTTCACCAGGATCACCCGGGTGCGGGGCGTGATCGCGGCCTCCAGCTCGGCCGGGTCGAAGGTGAACCGCCCCGCGTCCACACGCAGCGTGACCGCCCTGCGCACGGCTCCCGCGAGCGCGACGGCCGCGGCGTAGGAGTCGTAGTACGGCTCGAAGACGACCACCTCGTCGCCCGGCTCGCACAGCGCGAGGATCGCCGCGGCGATGGCCTCGGTGGCGCCGACGGTGACGAGGACCTCCCCGTCGGGGTCGTAGGCGAGGCCGTACCACTGCTTGCGGTGCTCGGCGACCGCCTGCCTCAGCTCAGGGAGGCCAGGTCCGGGCGGGTACTGGTTGAGGCCGCTCCGCACGGCCTCGACCGCGCGCTCCAGCATGCGCTCCGGCCCGTCGGTGTCGGGGAAACCCTGGCCCAGGTTGATCGAGCCCGTCTCCACGGCAAGCTTCGTCATCGTGGCGAACACGGTCGTGCCGAACTCCCGCATCCGCCGCACCAGCGGCTCCCTCACGGCCCTCACCCTATCCGGGGCCGCGGAGGACGGCACGCGCCGGCGGACTCCCCGACGCGTCCACGCCCTCGGGCAGGAGGCGCTGGAACCGACATCCGACGACTTGCCATGATGGGGCACGAGCGGTGACTGCGGGACCCGGTCGCCAGTCGTCACGCCCGCGAGCAGGAGACGCGGGTGCTGGGGTTCTGGCCGCCCGGCTCACGAAGGGACTGGCGGGTGAACGTGGCGGCGGGCAGGATCCGGCGGGTCGACGCGCTGCGGGGGTTCGCGGTGTGCGGGATCATGCTGGTCAACGCCTGGCAGCAGAGGGTGCGGCACGGGCCGACCTCGTTGGACTGGGTGATGGTGAACCTGTTCCAGAGCCGCTTCTACCCGATGTTCGCGTTCCTGTTCGGGTTGTCCTTCGCGCTGTTCCTGCGCTCGGCGCGGCTGCGTACGAGGCGCCCGCGCGTCGTCATGCTGCGGCGCCTGGTCGTGCTCGCCGCGCTGGGCGCGGCGCACATCCTGATCGACCCCGGCGAGGTGCTGCTGCCGTACGCGCTGCTGGGGGTGGTCGTCCTGCTTCCGGCGAGCCTCCTGCCCCGGACGGCCGTGCTGCTGGTGGGCTGCGGCGTCCTGGTCGCCGCCGTGCTCGACCCCCATCCGTACGTGCTGATCACCGCGCTGTTCCTGCTCGGCCTGGCCGCCGCCCCGGAGGCGGAGGCGAGGAGGGGGGCCGGGCGCCTCGGCGGGGCGGACGGCCTGGGCAGCGGGCCGTTCCTCGGCGTCGTGTGCGCGGCGGCGGCCCTGCTCGCGGCCGGGCTGACCTGGTGGTGGAACCACGCGCCGCCCGGCGGCGGGGTCTACCAGGCGGCGGCGCTGTGCGGCGCGGTGGCGTACGCCACGGCGCTCCTGCTGCTCGCGCGTCACACGGCGGTGTTCGAGGCGCTGGGGCGGATGACGCTGACCAACTACGTGACGGGCACGACCGTGATCGTGCTGGCGATGCCGCTTCTGGAGGCCGACGGCACGGGGGCCGCCGTCGTGGTGCTCGCCGTCGTCACCGTCGCCGCGCAGGCGGTCTTCTGCAGGTGGTGGCTCGCCCGGCACCGGCACGGCCCGCTGGAGTGGATCTGGCGCACGCTCACCTGGTGGGGTGTGGCGACGACCGGGCAGACTGTGATCCGTGACCCGCGTAGCGCTGTGCCAGATCCCCGTAGACCACGACCCGGAGACCAACCTCTCGACCGTGCGTGACGCCCTCGCGCGGGCGCGGGGTGCCGACCTCGCCGTGTTCCCCGAGGCGACGCTCGCCCGCTTCGGCCCGGGGATCGTCGAGACCGCCCAGCCGCTGGACGGCCCGTTCGTCACCGGCCTGGCCGAGGCCGCGCGCGAGCACGGCACGGCCGTCATCGCCGGCGTTTTCGAGCCCGCCGCGGACGGCAGGGTCTGGAACACCGCCGTCGCCCTGCGGGAGGACGGCTCGCTCGCCGCGGCCTACCGGAAGATCCACCTGTTCGACTCCTTCGGGGCGAAGGAGTCGAAGCTGGTCGCGCCGGGGGACGCGCCGGAGGTCGTGGCGCTGGCCGGGCTCAGGATCGGCCTGATCACCTGTTACGACGTCCGCTTCCCCGAACTGGCCCGCGCGCTGGTCGACCAGGGCGCGGACACGTTCGCGGTGATCGCCGCCTGGGGCTCCGGGCCGCTGAAGGAAGACCACTGGACGACCCTCGTCAGGGCCAGGGCGATCGAGAACACCACCTGGACCATCGCGGTCGGCCAGGCGCCCAATCCCGCCATACCGGACGGGTTCGGTGTGGGCCGCAGCATGCTCGTCGATCCGATGGGCGTCGCCCGCCATGACCTGGGCACGGGCCCCGGCGTGCTCATCGCGGAGATCGACGCGGCGTGGACCGAGACCGCGCGCGCCACCCTCCCCTCGCTCGAACACCGCCGGCTCGGAGTCCGCAGATCGTAAACTTGGCCCCATGAGCGAGCCGGGACGCAGGACGCGGATGCAGAAGGTGGTTCCGCCACGGCTGCTCGTGCCGTACCTGTCGGGCCGTCGCACGATCATCTCCGGCTACGTGTACCGCGTGCAGGACTGCGACCGCCTCACCGCCCCCGCCGCGCTCGTCGAGGCCCTCGACCTGTGCTTCGACGGATCGGAGCTGACGCCGGACGTGCCAGAGCTGTACATCATGCGCTGGGACGCGCGGGACATCGACACCTACGTCGTCCCGTACGGCCCGCACATGGGCGGTGATTGGAGCGATGCACCGCCCTTCACGGGGAACGGCTTCACCGCCTCGCGCGAGCAGGTGGTGCCGCAGTTCCACACGATGCCCATGCCGATCCCCGCGGGCGCGGAGATCGTCCACCTCACCGCGGCCGGTGAGCGTCCCTTCGCCGCGTACGACGGCCTGACCTGGCGGCCGGCGCGATGAGCGAGATCGAGCCGGTCGGCCTGGGATTCGTGGCCCGCTACCGCGACCGGGACTACGCCGCCGCGGTCGGGCCGGGCGGCGACGACGTGGTGCTGTTCAGCGAGACGCCGCAGGAGGGGTTCACCGCCGCCGGCGGCTACTGGCGGCTGCGGGTGAGCCGGTCCGCGCTGGAGCGGCTGACCCTGCTGCGCACGGTCGGGGCGTTCGGCGGCGAGCCGTGCCTCGTGCTGGACGAGGACGACGGCGGCGACGGCGGGGAGGGCGGCCTGCACATCGCCTACACCGGCCACAACGGCCTGAAGGCCGAGGCGCTCGGCTACTGGCTGGTGGACCACGGCGCCTACGAGGTGGTCGTGCCACGCGACGAGGTCCACGCGATCCGGGTGGAGCGCGTGCCGGTGCCGCTCACACCTGACCGGGCGGACGGTCACGAGAGTTCTTGAAAGACCTCCCGGACTCGGAAGCCGTTCGCCGGTGGAAGGGGAGAGCGGTTCAGGAGCCCAGCGACCGGTAGCGGGCGAAGCGGGCCGCCACCCGCTCCCCCGCCGGGCGGTCCAGCAGGCCCGCGATCTCGTGTTCGAGCGTACGGCCGACCCTGCGGCAGAACTCCTCCGGTTCGTACGCCGCGTCCGGCCGTTCCGGCACGATCCGGTCCACGATGCCGTCCCGCCGCAGGTCGGCGGCGCGTACGCCCTGGGCGGCGGCGATCTCCGGGGCGAAGTCGACGGTCCGGTACAGCAACGCCGACGCGCCCTCCGGCGGGAGCGGCGACAGCCAGGCGTGCTGCGCGCAGACGACCCGGTCGGCCGGGAGCAGGGCCAGCGCGGCGCCGCCCGCGCCCTCCCCCAGCAGCAGGCACACGGTCGGCGCGTCGAGCATGACGAGGTCGGCCAGGCAGCGGGCGATCTCGGCGGCCAGGCCGCCCTCCTCGGCCGCCTTCGACAACTCCGCCCCGCCGGTGTCGACGACCGTGACCAGCGGCAGGCCCAGTTCACCGGCCAGGCGCATGCCGCGCCGGGCCACCCGCAGCCCGGCCGGGCCGAGCGTGCTGCCCGCCCGCTGCCGCCGCCGGTCCTGGCCGAGTACGACGGCGGGCGCGGCGCCGAACCTGGCCAGCGCCAGCAGGAGGCCGGGGTCGCGCTCCCCCGTGCCGGTGCCGTGCAGCGGAGTCACGTCCCGTGCGCCGTATTTGAGCAGGTCGCGCACGCCGGGACGGTCGTCGCGGCGCGAGCGGGTGATGGCCTCCCACGCGGGCACGGGTTCGGCCGCCTCCTCGGGTTCCGGGCCGGGCTCCAGGCCCGCGCGCGGAGCGCAGAGCACGGCCAGCGTCCGGATGGCGATCTCCCGCGCGTCCTCGGCCGAGACCACGGCGTCGACCAGCCCGTGAGCGTAGAGGTTCTCCGCGACCTGCACCCCCTGGGGGAACGGGTAGCCGTGCAGCGACTCGAACACCCGCGGCCCGAGGAAGCCGATGAGCGCGCCCGGCTCCGCGGCCGTCACGTGCCCGAGCGAGCCCCACGACGCGAACACCCCGCCCGTCGTGGGATGGCGCAGGTAGACGACGTACGGCAGGCCGGCGGCGCGGTGGGCGGCGACCGCCGCGGTGATCTTCACCATCTGGGTGAAGGCCAGCGCGCCCTCCTGCATGCGGGTGCCTCCGCTGGCGGGGGCGGCGAGCAGCGGCAGGCGCTCGGCGGTGGCCCGCTCGACGGCCCGGACGAGCCGCTCCGCCGCCACCACCCCGATCGAGCCGGCCAGGAAGGAGAACTCACAGGCGACGACGGCCACCCGGCGTCCGTCGAGCGTGCCCTCGCCGGTGACGACCGACTCGTCGTACCCCGTCCTGGCCCGGACGCGGGCGAGTTCGGCGGCGTACTCCGACCCGGGCGCGGCCCGGTCCCGCGGGGGCTCGTCCCACGACTTCCACGAGTACGGGTCGAGCACCCGCGCGATCAGCGTACGCGTGTCCGGCCTGCCCGCGTCGCCTTCGTTCATGGCGAGCGCCGCTCCCGTTCGGCCAGCCAGTCGAGCACGGCGTCGTTGTCCTGGCCCAGGCCGGGAGGCGCGGCATGCCCGTCATCCGGGGCTCGGCCGTCGAACCGCAGCGGCGGGCCGGGCAGCTCGATCGGGCCGAGCACGGGATGGTCGACGGTGACGAGCAGGCCCTGCGACCTGACCTGGTCCCAGGCGTACACCTCGTCGATCGACCGGATCGCGCCCGCGGGCACGCCGATCTCCCGCAGCGCCGCGAGCCAGTGCTCGCGGTCGTGCGCCGCCAGCGCCTTCTCCATCTCGGCGATCAGCTCTTCCCGATGGGCGAACCTATCCCTGTTTGTCGCATATTTCGGCATTTCGGGATCGATGTCCAGTAGCTGGGCGACCTTACGCCACTGCCCGTCGTTGGCCACCGCGATCTGGATCATGCCGTCGGCACAGCGGAAGGCGCCGTACGGGGCGATGGAGGCGTGGTGGTTGCCGCCCGCCTTCGGCACCGCGCCGCCCACGGTCCAGGCGGTGCCGTGGTAGGAGTGCACACCCACGACCGACGCCAGCAGGGACGTCCTGACGACCGTACCGCGGCCGGTGCGCTCCCGCTCGTACAGCGCCGCGACCACGCCGTACGCACCGTGGATGCCCGCGAGCAGGTCCGCGATCGAGGCGCCGACCCGGTACGGCTCGTCGGGCGACGGCCCGGTCAGCGACATCAGCCCGGCCTCTCCCTGGGCGATCTGGTCGTAGCCCGGCCGGCCTCCCTCGGGACCGTCGTGGCCGAACCCGGTGATGGAAAGGATCACCAGACGGGCATTGAGCGCGTGCAGGCGCTCGACGGAGAAGCCGAGGCGGTCGAGCACCCCGGTGCGGAAGTTCTCCACCAGCACGTCGCTCTGCCGCACCAGGCGCTCGACCAGGTCGCGGCCCTCCGCGGACTTCATGTCCACCGTGATCGACCGCTTGTTGCGGTTGGCCGCGAGGAAGTACGTGGATATGTCGTGGTCCGGGCCGACGAAGGGCGGGCCCCATCCGCGCGACTCGTCCCCCGACGGGTGCTCCAGTTTGATCACGTGAGCACCCAGGTCGCCGAGCATCTGCGCGCAGTGCGGCCCGGCGAGTGCCCGGGACAGATCGAGGACGACGATGCCGCTGAGAGGTCCCTGCACGGCCAGCCTCCACGGGGGTCGCTAAGGAGAACGTCCTTCGGTCTCCACCGGCAAGCCTGCCAGGTCACCCCTCCGGCACGACAGCCCGGTCCGCGCTCCCGGCCGCCCGTACGGCCCGGCATCCCCCGGCGCGTCCGCGCCCGGAACAGCCGCCGCCGGCGCCCGGCCCCCGAGATGTCAGCGGTGCGCGCGATGGCCGCGCATCTGGTCCATCAGCCGGCGCAGCCGCTGCCGGTTCTCAGGATCACGCGCCATGGTCTTGGCCTTCTCGACGTTCTCGTGGCCCTTGGGGCTCTGCAGGTACTCTCTGATGCGCTGGACGATAGACGCCATTTGTAACTCACCATCCCGTTTGTGCCGTTACTGAACGGCTACCCACGGACACCGCCGCCAATCCCCGGCTGCAGTGGCACACGTGGCGGTCCGGTGAGCCCCGGGGGTGACGGGCGCGCGGACGACGAGGGCGACCTCCGCCCCTTCCCGCCATCTCCCGGTCAGGCAACCGTGCGCGAGGTCTTGCCCTGTCGCGGCGAAGGTCTGTTCGGCTCTGCCGTCGCCGCAGGGGATGTTCCTGCCGCCGGGGTCGGTGATGGTCACGTTCTGAGCGTTGCGCTCCTTCAGCAGGTGGAGGATGTGCTCTTTTAGAGTTTGGCCTGCTTCCGCCGCCGTTGGGGGGTCTTCTGATGTGCAGGCGGTGGCGGTGAGAAGCGCCAGCAGGAGTGGACGGCGATGGGGCGTAGCCGTACGGAAAGGGGCGCGCCGGGCATCGAGGTCCGCCTCCGGGTCTCGCCGGAACCATATCCAGCCACATAATCTCAGGAGTAGCACGGCACACCACGTGTCTTTTTCGGTTATCGAAAACGGGAGCCCGAAACGTGCCCACGGACGACGACCTGGTGCCGAATCCGAGGTACGACGACCTGCGGGCCGCGCTCGAGACGGTCCGGGAGCACGTTCACGTCCTGGAGACGGCGCTCGACCGGGCCTGCGCCCAGTTCGGCGGTGACCCGGTATGGGTGGGCCCGGCGGCTCGCGCCTTCGCCGAGGAACTCAACGGCCGCCGGGCGCGGATGAGGAGCGCCGTTCAGCAGGTGATCGCAGAGCTCGAGGCGGAGCTGCGCGCCACCCCCGCCGAGGTCTCCCGTTCCGTCGCGATGAGCGGCTGACGCCGAGGCGGGACGGGTCGGCGCACATCCGACCGGCTCGTGCCATGGGCGGCCGCGCGCAAGGCCCTCGGCTTCCTCACACGAGCCGCCGGACGCCGGGCGACCCCCGGCGCCACCCCGGCGGCGGCAGGTCAGACGGTGTCCACCTCCGCGTGCGGGAGGCCGCCGGAGAGTTTGGGGTACCCCGGGCCGCGGTCGAAGAAGGCGCCGGGACGCGCCTGGCGCAGCCGCTCCCGCAGGCGCTCGGTCGCCTCCGCGTCCACGACGACCTCGTCGGCGGTGCCGGACAGCACGACGCCGTAGTCCTCGCGCGCGCCCTCGAACGAGACCTTCCCGTCGCGCACGTCGGCCGCCACCCTCTCCGCCGGCCGGTCGTACGGCGAGCCCCAGCCGCCTCCGCCGGTCGTGCGGATGCGGATGACCTGCCCGGCGCGTACGGGGAAGTCGTCGACCAGTCCCTCCATCTCCACGCCGTCCACCGTGACCTGGAAGGGACGGCCCGCCCGGCCGCCGTTGACCCCCCAGCACGACAGGATCGAGCGGTCGGCGATCGACATGAAGGAGGCGTCCCTCAGCATGCGGATGTGCTTGTCGTAGCCGAGGCCGCCGCGGAACTCCCCCGGACCGCCGCTGTCCACGGCCAGGCCCAGCCGCTCGACCCGGAACGGCCAGCGTGCCTCGGCGAACTCCACCGGGATGTTGCGGCTGTCGGGCACCACGTGGATGGTGTCCTCCCCGTCGGCGTACCAGCGCCCGCCAGAGCCGCCGCCGAGCACCTCGCGCATGAGGTAGGGCCCGTCGTCCGACTCGCCGTACACGCCCGTGTAGCGGATGGTCTCCTGGTCGGCGGGCATGCGGCCGCCGGTCGCCTTGGCCAGCACGCCCGCCAGCACGCCGAGCAGGCGCAGGATCACGAACGTACGGGCGTTGGTGGGCGCGGGGAAGATCGGCGTGAGCAGGGTGCCCTTCTCCGGGAAGACCATCTTGATCAGCGGCACGACGCCCTCGTTGACGTCGAGCTCGGCCATCCGCTCGGGCGTGTCGGCGAGGTTGCGCAGGATCGGCGCCAGCCACTTCTTCAGGAAGACGCCGTCGGCGTAGTCGCCGGCGTGGTTGATCGGCCCCTTGGCCTGGAGCGAGGTGCCGGTGAAGTCGATGGTCAGCGGGGTGTCCGCCGAGTGGTCGACGGTGAGCGTGATTCGCTGGGTGTGCAGGCGCGGCTCGTCCACGCCGTCGTGCTCGGCGTAGTCCTCCCAGACGTGCACGCCCTCGGGGATCTTCGCGAGCAGCTCGCGGCGGAACGTCTCGGTCGTCTTGTCGATGATGGCGTCGAAGCACGCCTCGACCGCCTCCCGGCCGTACCGGTCGAAAAGCTCGCCGAGCCGCCGGGCGCCCATGAGGCAGGCCGAGCACTCCGCGTCGAGGTCCCCGGCCAGGGAGTCGGGCATCCGGGAGTTGCGCGTCATGATGGTGAGCGCGGCGCGGTTGGGCACGCCCTGGTCCCACAGTTTGATCGGCGGGACCATCAGGCCCTCCTCGAACGCGCTGCGCGCGTGCGACGGCATCGATCCCGGCACCGCGCCGCCGATGTCGTCGTGGTGGCCGAACGCCTGGACGAACGCGACGACGTCGCCCTCGTGGAAGACCGGCACCGTCACGCACAGGTCGGGCAGGTGGCCGATGCCGCCCTCCGACAGGTAGACGTCGTTGTGGAAGAAGACGTCGCCGGGTCGCATGGTGCCGATCGGGAAGTCGCGGACGATCGGCTGCACCAGCGCCGAATAGGAGCGCCCGGTCAGCTTGCGCAGCCGCGCGTCGTGGATGCCCGCGCGGAAGTCGTGCGCGTCACGGATCATCGGCGAGCGGGCGGTGCGGGCGATGGCGGTCTCCACCTCCATCTCCACGGAAGCGAGCGTGCCCTCCACGATCTCCACGAGCACGGGGTCGACGGTCCTATCGGTCATCGCTCACCACCACGAGGTTGCCGTAGTCGTCCATGGTCGCCGTGAAGCCGGGATGCACCGGCAGGGTCGAGCCGTACTCCTCGATGACGGCGGGCCCTCGCACCGCCGCCCCCGCGCCGAGGTCGGCCCGGCGGTAGATCACGGTCCGGCCCCACTGCTCGAAGTACACGTCGCGGGTCGCGACGGGGCTCGGCTCGTCCTCCTGGCGGGGCCTGCGGGCGATCTTCGGCCGGGTGATGGGGCCGATGCCGGACACCCGGAGGTTGACCCACTCGACGGCGTGGCGGGGGTCGTCGCGGTAGCCGTACCCGTAGAGCCTCTCGTGCTCGGCGTGGAACCGCTCGGCGACCACGGCGAGCCACGCCTCGTCCACCGGACCGTCGGGGGCGGGCACCCGCACCTCGTACGCCTGGCCGTAATAGCGCAGGTCGGCGCTGCGCGCGTACACGTGGTCGGCGAATCCCTCGCGGTCGAGCGCGGCCGCCGCCTGGGCCTCCAGGTCGGCGAAGATCTCGCCGAGCGTCTCCGGCGAGGGGTCGCGGGCCACGTGCGTGCGCACGTAGTCGTTCTTCACGTCGACCGTGAGCAGGCCGAACGCGGACACGTTCCCGGGGTCGGGCGGGACGATCGCGGCCCGCAGCCCGAGGATGTCGATGAGGCGGCAGGCCAGCAGGGGCCCGGAGCCGCCGAAGGCGACCATCGGGAAGTCCCGCACGTCGAGGCCGCGCTGGACGGTGATCTGCCTGATCGCGTTCGACTGGTTGAACGCGCTGATCTCCAGGATCCCGGTGGCGCAGCGCTCCGGGGCCAGCCCCAGCCGGCCCGCCAGCGCCTCGACGCCCGCCCGCGCGGCGGCGACGTCGAGAGGGATCTCGCCGCCGAGCAGATGCGGGGGCACCCGGCCGAGGAAGACGTGCGCGTCGGTCACCGTCACCTCGGTGCCGCCCCGGCCGTAGCAGATCGGGCCGGGGTCCGCGCCCGCCGACCTCGGGCCGACCTTCAGCGTCCCCTCCGGCGAGATCCAGGCGATGGACCCGCCGCCCGCCCCGACCGTGACGATGTCGATCATCGGAATCTTGCACGGGTAGCGGCCGATGCTGCCCTCGGTCGTCAGCGACGGCTCTCCGTCCACGACGACGGCCACGTCGGTCGAGGTGCCGCCGCCGTCGAGGGTGATGGCGCTCGGGTGTCCGGCGGTCCCCGCGATCAGCGCCGCGCCGAGCGCGCCCGCCGCCGGGCCGGACAGGACGGTCGTGATCGGCTGGTGCACCACCTCGGTCGCCGACAGCACGCCGCCGTTGCTCTTCATGACGGAGAACGGCCGGCCGAGCCGCTCCGACAGGTTCTCGATGTACCGCCGCATGATCGGCTTGACCGCCGCGTCCACGAGCGTGGTGACCGACCGCTCGTACTCCCGGTACTCCCGCAGCACGTCGCTCGACAGCGACACGACCGCCTCGGGGTGCTCGCGCCGCAGCACCTCGCGCATCCGCCGTTCGTGCTCGGGATTGGCGTAGGAGTGCAGGAAGCACACCCCGATCGCGGTGACGCCCCGCTCCCTGAACCACCGGGCGACGTCCGCGGCCTGCTCCTCGTCGAACGGCCGGACCTCCCGGCCGAGGTGGTCGAGCCGTCCCCCGACGGTCCGCACCCGGTGGACGGGCACGATGCGCGGCGGCTTGACCCAGAAGTAGGAGTTGCCGTACCCGTCCGGCACGCTCTGCCGGGCGATCTCCAGGACGAACTCGAAGCCCTCCGTGGTGACGAAGCCCAGGTGAGACGTGCCGTCCGGGCGGTCCTCCAGCAACTGGTTGGTGGCGACGGTGGTGCCGTGGACGAGGGCGGACACGGCATCGAGGGCGCGGGACCCCGAGTGGGCCTCGAGCACCTTGTGAACGCCTGCCATGAACCCGTCGGCCGGGTTGGCAGGAGTCGAGGGAGTCTTGGTCGTGACGATCTGGCCGGACTCCTCGTCGACGAGCACGACGTCGGTGAAGGTGCCGCCTGTGTCGACCCCGATGCGGACGCTGGACATGCTCCGTGTTTACCGATCGCCGCCGATCGGAAGAACCGGCGCACTCTGCCGAAGAATCGCCGTCCTGTCGTCAGACCCTGCCCGGACGGGTGGCTTACACCGCGCAGGTTCCGTCGTCGCAGTCCTCGCCGGCCGGCACGCGTACGGCCCTCTCCTCGGCCGTACGCGCCTCGACCTCCCGCAGGGCGGCCACGAGCGTCTCGACGGGCTGCGCGCCCGAGACGGCGAACTTCTCCTCGAACAGGAACAGCGGGACCGCGCGGACGCCGAGCGTCCGGGCCCGGGCCAGTTCCGCGCGCACCTGCTCGGCGCCGTCCCCCGTGTCGTCGACGCCGGTCTCGGCGGCGAGCGTCGCGAGCGTGGCGGGGTCGCCGACGTCGAGGCCGTCGGTGAAGTGCGCCCGGAAGAGCCGGTCGGCCATGTCCGCGTCGCGCCCCGCGCGCCCGGCCAGCCAGATCAGCCGGTGCGCCTCGAACGTGTTGGCGGCGACCGCCCGGTCGAAGCGGAGGTCCAGCCCGTCCTGCGCCGCCACGCCCGTCACGTGACCGGTCATCTGCGTCACCCGGGCGGCGCCGCCGAACTTGCGCTCCAGCGCGGACAGCAGCGGCTCACCGCTGGACACCCCGTCCGGGTCGAGCTGGAACGGACGATGGGCGACCTCGACGTCCCCCTCGTAGAGGCGCACGGCCTGACGGAGACGCTGGTGACCGATGTAGCACCAGGGACACACGACATCGGAGAAGATCTCGACTTTCACGACATGTCCCAACCAGCGCCTCCGGCTGCCGATTCCCCGCCCACGGCGTTGCTCGAAAGCGGCAGGGACGGTCACCATCGCGCCCGGCGTCGACCGGCTGCGCGCGGCGGGTCCGTCCGATCGCGGGCCGCACCAGGACTGGGAGCAGGCCCCGCCGGCCGATTGCGGCGGGGCCGGTGCGTCTAGTTCGCTGTGGGGCATGTCACCCGGCGGGAAACTCCTTGTCGCTCTGCTCTCGGCCGTCCTGGTCGCGTCGTGCGCCCAACCCGAGGAGGGGCGTCATACCGTGCACACCTCATCCGACAGTGACCGGCCGCAGCCGCCGGCCCGGCGTACGCCCACGCTCGGACAGCCGACTCCAAGACCGGCGTCCCCGATCATGCCCGCCCCCACCCTGACGGGACCATGGCGGCCGGTACGCGTTCTCCCGGAGACGGAGCCTGTGACGTTCGCCGACGTGGCGGTGCGAGCGGACGGGAGCGCCTGGGCCGTCGGCGCGGACGTCGGCAACGAAGCCTGGGTGGGACGGTTCACCGTACGCGGCTGGAAGCGGCTGCCCCTGGCCGGTGTGGAGGGTCCCGGGCGCGCCGTGGTGGTGGACCAGGAGGATCACCTGTGGGTCTTCACCGGCGCCCCCGATTACGCGCCGGACACGTCTCGATCCTCCGCCGCGCGGTGGGACGGCCGATCCTGGCGGATCACCGATCTCGGCGGCGGCCTCGGCATCACCCAGGCGCGGGCGATCGGCCCGGAGGTGTGGTTCCTGGCGCGGAAGGCCGACGCCGACCAGGCGAACGCCCCCGTCGTCGAGCGCCGGCTGCCCGACGGCCGCTGGACGGACACGCACGTGCCTGTCTGGGCCGAGTCGATCGACGGGCACACCCCCTCGGACGTGTGGGCGGTGGGCCGGGACAAGGCCACCCGGCAGCCCGCCGCGGCGAGGTGGAACGGCCACACCTGGACCAGTGTGGCCCTTCCCCGCCTGCCGTTGGCGCAGGGGTTGAGCGCGCTCTTCTGGGACGTCCTCGTACGCGGCACGAGGGACGTGTGGGCGGTCGGGGGCGTCTTCAACGACATCGGCGAGGAGCAGCCCGTGCGATGGCTGATCGGCCACTGGAACGGCCGCGAGTGGTCCATGGACGTCATCCAGGACGACGAGTTCGACGGGACCGGTCTCACCGAGATCGTGGACGACGGGAGGCACGGCGCGTGGATCGAGGCGCACTGGGGCAGCCGGCTCCTCCATATGAACCGGAACGGCCGCATCACTCTGCGCCAGCGACTGGAGGACGGCAAGTGCTGGGGAGGTGCGGTCACGGCCCTGGCCTCCCGGCCCGGGACGCCGGTGCTGTGGGCGGTCGGGACCCGTTCCTCCTGCACGGTCGGCGGGGTCCACAGAGCGACCGTCTACCGCGCCGCCTGATCCGCCCGGCCCACCCCCGGCGTACGCCGGATCGCCGGTCTTGCGGCCATGAACTCGTGTCCGTATATTCGTAGACGAGTAACCAAGCAAGAGGGTGATCGTCGATGGCGAAGCGGCGCAAGGTGTCGAACCTGCTGGCGTTGGCGGTGCTCTCCGCACTCGCGCATCGGCCGATGCATCCCTACGAGATGGCGGCGGCCCTGCGCGGCTGGAACAAAGAGCACGACATGGGGATCAAGTGGGGGTCTCTCTACACGGTCGTCGGCAACCTGGCCAAGCACGGGCTGATCGAGGAACTGGAGAGCGGCCGCCAGGGGCGCCGCCCGGAGCGGACCGTCTACCAGATCACCGAGGCGGGCCGGGAGGAGTTGGTCGACTGGACCCGGGAGCTGCTCAGCGTCCCCCACACGGAGTTCCCGTGGTTTCGAGCCGGCCTGTCGGTCATGGCGGTGCTCCCCCCGGACGACGTGGCCGGGCTGCTCACCGACCGGCTCGCGGCGATCAGGAAGGAGATCACCGGGCTGGAGGAGCTCTACGAACGTGACAGCGCGCAGGTGCCGCGTCTGTTCCTCATCGAGACGGAGTACGACCTGGCGATTCTCAAGGCGGAAGAGAGCTGGATCGGCGCGCTGCTCGAGGAACTCACCGCGGGCACCTTCCCCGGGCTGCCCGAGTGGCGTGCCTTCCACGAGAACGGCGGGCTGTCAGCCGAGATGAAGGAACTCGCGGAAAACAACATCATCGACATTTAGCCCTGGTGGCGGTGCTGCAACACCGCCACCAGGAGAACCTTCGAACCGACATGCGGTGGCCCGAAGATGCAACGAATCGAGAATAACGGGTCTCCCTCCCATGACGGTTCGGCGAGCACGTCAACCGACAGGAGGAGAAATGAACAACGTCGCGATCATCGGCGGCGGCATCGCCGGCCCGGTCACCGCGCTGGCGCTGCGCAAGGCGGGCATCGACGCCACCATCTACGAGGCGTACCCGACCGGCGCCGACGGCGTCGGCGGAACGATCGCCCTCGCCCCCAACGGCATGGCGGCACTGGAGATCGTCGGGGTGGCCGACGCGGTGCGGGCGGCCGCGCAGCCCAGCACGCGCTCGGTGATGACGCTCGCCGGCCGCACGCGCCTGGAGCTGCCCACCCTGTCCGAGGTCGGACCGCTGCACGTGGTGCGGCGCACCGACCTCTACCGTGCGCTTCGCGACGAGGCCGTGAGGCAGGGCGTCAATGTCGAGTACGGCAGACGGCTCACCGGGGTCGAGGGCACCACGGCGGTCTTCGACGACGGCAGCCGGGCCCGGTTCGACGTCCTGGTCGGCGCCGACGGCGTCCACTCCACCGTTCGCCGGCTCATCGATCCGGGCGCGCCCGGGCCGAAGTGGACCGGGATGCTCGGTCTGGAAGGCGTGTCCTCGTACGAGGTGCCCGAGGATCCGGAGACCATGGTCTTCGCCTTCGGCCGGCGCGGCTACTACCTGTACTGGCGCAACGCGGCGGGCGGCAGCACCTGGGGCGTCAACCTGCCCTACCATCGCCCCCTGTCCCTCACCCAGGCCCGCGAGGTGCCGCGCGAGGAGTGGATGCGCATCCTGCGCGAGACGTACGGCGAGGACGTGCCCGGCGGTGATCTGCTCCGTCACACCCCGGTGACATCGATGCAGGTGACGGGCGCGCTCTACATCATGCCCAGTGTTCCGCACTGGCACCGGGACCGGATGGTCCTGGTCGGCGACGCCGCCCACGCGCCGTCGAACAGCTCGGGACAGGGCGCGTCGCTCTCCATCGAGAGCGCCGTCGAGCTCGCCCGCTGCCTGCGGGACATCGAGGACGTACCGCAGGCCTTCTCCACGTACGAGCGGCTCCGCCGTACCCGGGTGGAGAAGGTGGCGGCACGCGCCTCCAAGATCAACCATGCCAAGACGCCGGGCCCGGTCATGCAGAGGCTGATGCCGCTTCTCATGCCGCTGATGTTGAAGACGTTCATGAATCCGGACAAGACAGTGGGCCCAGAGCAGCGCTACCGCATCGACTGGAACGCACCCGCTAGCGCCCTCTCCTAGTTCGGGAGCCGAACCACACGGGCCGGTCCCGCTGCGGCGGGACCGGCCTGCCTGTCGTGTCTCCTGCCCGCGGCGGCGCGTGTCCTATCTGCGGCGGCCTTGGCGGCCGAGGAGCCAGCCGATGACGGCGCTGCCGAGCGCCACCCCGGCGCCCGCGCCGAACGCCGCGAGCATCGTCCAGGCCGGCACGCCCTGGCGGGGCACGGCCGGAGCCTCGCGCGTGAACACTCGCGGCGCGGTCTCCCCGGTCACGGCCGCCATCGCCGCACGGGCCGCCTCGCCGCCCGCCGCCGGCGCGGCCGCGGGGACGGCGGTCTCCGCGGGGACGGCGGAGACGGACAGCAGGTGCCGCTCGACGGCGGAGAAGAACTCCCCCGCGGTCTTCTTGGCGACCGAGGCGAGCATCCGCTGCCCCACACCGCCGATCATGCCGCCCACGACGGCCTCGGCGTCGTAGTCGATCCGGGTGCCGCCCCCTGCCTCGCTGAGCCGTACGGCCACGGTCGCCTCGACCGTGCCGGGAGCGCCCTGACCGCGCGCGCCGAGCGTGAACCGGTCCGGCTCCTCCTGGTCGCGCAGCGCCACCTCGCCCTGGTAGACGCCCTTGATCGAGGCGACCCCCGCGGTCACCGTCATCGCGTACACGTTCTCGCCGATCGTCTCCAGGCGCTCGCAGCCGGGGATCGTCCGCACCAGGACGCCGGGGTCCTGGAGGGCGTCCCAGACCCGCTTGCGCTCCGCCGCGACCAGCGCGCTGCCTGAGACCTTCATGGGCCACCTCCGATGCCGAGCACCCTAGAGAATCACCCGTACGCCGAGAACGGCAAGATCTG
Organism: Microbispora sitophila; assembly: GCF_014892245.1. Classification (NCBI taxonomy): domain Bacteria; kingdom Bacillati; phylum Actinomycetota; class Actinomycetes; order Streptosporangiales; family Streptosporangiaceae; genus Microbispora; species Microbispora sitophila. The sequence continues at coordinate 336,406 of NZ_JADBGC010000005.1, forward strand.
CCCCGGCACGGCGCCGCGGTCGTGCAGAGTTCACATGCCCCGGTGGTACGGCCCGCTACCGGAAGGCCATGCCGTCGCGCCTCGCCGCCCATCGCACTCCAGCCCTCGCAGGCCGCTGGCCCGCTTGCATATTGGTCGGCCAAGTTGTATCACTAGGGCATTGGCCGACCAAGTTTGCTGACCAAGTTGGCGGGCCACCTATCGAGAAAAGGACACGATCATGCCGTTCACGCCCTTCGAGCTGGGTTCCCTCCGGCTGCCGAACCGCCTCGTCATGGCGCCTATGACGCGGTCACGCGCATACGTGGCCGGAGTCCCCTCTCCGCTGACCGCGCTCTACTACGCTCAGCGCGCATCCGCCGGCCTGATCGTCACCGAGGGAGTCCAGCCCAGCGCCGCGGGGCAGGGTTACATGAACACGCCCGGGCTGCACACGGACGAACAGGTGGCGGGGTGGCGTGAGGTGACCGGCGCCGTCCACGCCGCGGGCGGCAGGATCGTGGCCCAGATCATGCACACGGGAGGGGTCGGCCACCCCGACAACACCGGCAGGCTGCCGGTCGCTCCCTCGGCCGTACGACTCGGTGAACAGATCTTCACACCGACGGGCCTCCAGGACACGCCGGTCGCCGTCGAGCTGTCCACCGCCGAGGTGGAGGCGACGGTCCGCGACTTCGCCACCGCCGCGCGCCGCGCCGTGGAGGCCGGGTTCGACGGGGTCGAGCTGCACGGGGCCAACGGCTACCTCATCCACCAGTTCCTGTCACAGAACGCCAACCTGCGCGACGACCGGTACGGCGGGTCGGTGTCCAACCGGATCCGGTTCGCCGTGGAGACCGCCAGGGCCGTCGCGGAGGAGATCGGCCCCGACCGGGTGGGCATCCGGCTGTCCCCTCTCAACGGCGCCCAGGGATTGGTCGAGGAGGACGCGCACGAGCTCTACCCCGCGCTGGTGTCCGCGCTCGCCGACCTCGACCTGGTCTACCTGCACCTCCTGGCGACCGGCGGCGACGAGCTCAACGCGCGGATCCGCGACCTGTGGCCGAACGCACTGATCGTCAACGACCCCGTGGCGCCCGACCCCGCGTCCGCCGTGGAGAGGCTGATCGACTGGGGCGCCGACCTGGTCGCGCTGGGCAGGGCCTTCCTGGCCAACCCCGACCTGCCGCTGCGCCTGCGCGTCGGCGCGCCGCTGAACGAGGCCGACCCGAGCACCGCGTTCGGCGGCGACCACCGCGGCTACACCGACTATCCCACGCTGGCCCTCCACCCGGCCGCCGCGTAGGGGCGCCGTACACCCACCCATCGATCCGGCCCTCGCGCCGTCAACCGCACGGCGTACGGGCGAATCAGCCGCGCGGCGGACGCGGCACTTGTCATCGTTCGTCCATTCTTGATCCCGTGCCTCCCCAGGAGGCGCTCCCGGCGGGACGGGACCCCTGTCCCTGGTGACCGGGACGGTCCGACCGCAATCGTCGGTACTGCAAGCAACGGGATCCGGCGCCGCGAACCGGGGTCCGGGCGGCGCACCGCCCGGCTGTGACGAAGATCGCACCTCGCGGGGCCCTAATGCTCTACAGCTTGTAGTACTACTGGTTATAGAACTACGAGCTGTAGAGCTCCGGCGTGGGGGAGACATGGACGCGCTTGACCTGGCACGGTGGCAGTTCGGGGTGACCACCGTGTACCACTTTCTCTTCGTACCCCTGACGATCGGGCTGGGCGTCTACGTCGCCGGGCTCCAGACCGCCTGGCACCTGACGGGCAAGGAGCACTACCTCAGGCTCACGAAGTTCTTCGGCAAGCTCTTCCTGATCAACTTCGCCATGGGCGTGGTCACCGGCATCGTCCAGGAGTTCCAGTTCGGGATGAACTGGAGCGAGTACTCGACCTTCGTCGGCGACGTGTTCGGCGCGCCGCTGGCGCTGGAGGCGCTGCTCGCGTTCTTCCTGGAGTCCACGTTCCTCGGTCTGTGGATCTTCGGCTGGGACCGGCTGCCCAAGCGGGTCCACCTCGCCTGCCTGTGGGCGGCCGTCATCGGCTCCAACCTGTCCGCGTACTTCATCCTCGCGGCCAACGCGTGGATGAAGCACCCGGTCGGCTACGAGGTCGTGGACGGCAGGGCCAGGATGACCGACCTGTGGGCCGTGCTGACCAACTCGACGGCCCTCGCCCAGGTGCCGCACGTCGTCGCCGCCTCGTTCGTCGTGGCGGGCGGGTTCGTGATCGCCGTCGCGGGCTACCGCATCCTGCGCGAGCGCGGCCTCGGCCTGCGGCCGGGCCGCCCGACCCGCACGTCCGCCGGGGACGCGACCACGCCGATGCGTCGCCTCCCGGACATGTGGCGGACCAGCCTGCGCGCCGCGCTCGTCATGACGGCGATCGCGGGGGCCGTCGTCGCCGGCAGCGGTGACCTGTCCGGCCAGCTGCTGCGCGAGCAGCAGCCGATGAAGCTCGCCGCGGCGGAGGGCCTGCGCCACGACACCGCCGGAGCGCCGTTCTCGATCGCGCCCGGCGTCGAGGTGCCCGGCCTGCTCAGCCTGCTCGCCGCGCACGACCCCGGCGCGACGGTCCAGGGCGTCGACGACATCCAGGCGCGGTACGAGAAGACCTTCGGGCCGGCGGACTACACCCCGAACCTGCCGGTCGTCTTCTGGTCGTTCCGCGTGATGATCGGCTTCGGCATGGCCACGGTGGGCCTGTCCGTGCTCGGCCTGTGGCTGACCCGGCGGCGGCGCGGCGGCACGGCGAAGCCGGTGCCCGACTGGTTCGCCCGCCTGTGCGTGCTGGCGCTCCCGCTGCCCGCCATCGCGATCATCTCCGGCTGGCTGCTCAGCGAGATCGGCCGCCAGCCGTGGACCGTCCAGGGCGAGCTCATGACCGCCGCCAGCGTGTCGCCCGGCGTCTCGCTCGGCGAGGTGGCGATCACCCTGGCGATCTTCACGGTCCTGTACGGCGTGCTCGCGGTGGCCGAGGGCGTGCTGCTGGTGCGGCACGTCAAGGCGGGCCCGGAGCTGCCGCCGGTCGAGAGCGCGCCCGCCGGCGCCGTTCCCGCCCGCCCCGACGAGGCGCGGCTCACGCCGACGCTCATGTACTGAGGAGCCACGAGATGACGACCTTCTGGTTCATCGTGATCGCGTTCCTCTGGACGGGTTACTTCGTCCTGGAGGGGTTCGACTTCGGGGTGGGCGCGCTGCTGCCGCTGCTGTCCCGGTCGGAGGCCGACCGCAAGCAGGTGCTGGGCACCATCGGGCCGGTCTGGGACGGCAACGAGGTGTGGTTGATCACCGCGATCGGGGCGATGTTCGCCGCCTTCCCGGCCTGGTATTCCGGCCTGCTGAGCGGCTTCTACCTGGCGGTCTTCCTCGTCATCGCCGGCCTGGTCGTACGCGGGGTGGGCCTGGAGTGGCGGGGCAAGGTCCACTCCCGGCGCGAGGTCGCGCTGTGCGACGCCGGGATCGTCGCCGGCAGCGTGCTGCCCGCGTTCCTGTGGGGCGCGATCTTCGGCAACCTGCTGTTCGGCACGGCGCTGGCGACCGTGCTCGGCGGGGCCCTGTCGCTGTCGGTGGCCGTGCTGCACGGCGCGGTGTTCGTGGCGCTCAAGACGACCGGCGGGGTCCGCGCCCGCGCCCGGCGCGCCGCGCTGCTCGCGGCCGTCGGCGCGGTGCCGGTCGCACTCGCCACACTGCCGTCCGTGCCGGGCAAGGGGCCGATGTGGACGCTGGGCACGGCCCTGCTCGCCGCCGCGGCGCTGGCGGCCGGGGTGACGCTGGTGTGGGGCCGCCGGGAGGGCTGGGCCTTCACCGCGACCGCGACCGCGATCGCCGCGACGACCGCCACCGTCTTCGGCGTGCTGTGGACCGCTCCCCTGCCCGGGCTCACGCTGGCCGAGGCGGCCTCCGCGCCGTACACGCTGACCGTCCTCACCTGGATCGGCCTGATCGCCCTGCCGGGCGTGATCGCCTACCAGGCCTGGACCTACTGGGTCTTCCGCAAGCGCCTCACCGCCGAAGTGTCCTGACTCAGGAACGGCAGAGCGCGATCGTCGCGATCCTCAACGGAGAGCCGGACGCCATCGACCTGGCCAGAGCCATAAGGGATGCGCCGACGCGACGAATCTCGGCGGGGACGTACGTCGAGTTGGCCGCGGTGGTCGAGCGTGCCCGTGACCCCGCTGCCTCACGGCTCCTGGACGACCTTCTCGCCCGGATGAGGGCGCAGATCATGCCGGTCACACCTGAGCAGGCTCGGACCGCGCGCCGGGCCTACTGGGACTACGGCAGGGGCAGCGGCCACAAAGCAGGACTGAACTTCGGCGCCTGCTTCTCCTACGCACTCGCGAGAGAGTGCCAGGAACCACTCCTGTTCAAGGGTGACGACTTCATTCATACCGACGTGACTCCGGCGCTCTGACGGTGGTCACCGTCGCAGGCGCAGGTGGTGGAGGTCGGAGGGGGAGATGGGCATCCGGGTGATGGTGATGCCCTCGGCGTCCTCGACCGCGGAGGCGATGACGGCCGAGACGGGGATGACCCCGGCCTCCCCCGCGCCCTTGATCCCGAGCGGGTTCAGCGGCGAGGGCGTCTCCAGATGGGCCGTCTCGATGCGCGGCACCTCCGTGGCGTACGGCATCAGGAAGTCCATGAACGAGGCGTTCAGCAACTGGCCGTGCTCGTCGTAGACCATCTTCTCGTACAGCGCGCCGCCGACGCCCTGGGCGACCCCGCCGTGGATCTGGCCCTCGACGATCATCGGGTTGATCAGCTTGCCGCAGTCGTGGACGACGGCGTAACGCAGGATCCTGATCTCCGCGGTGTCCGGGTCGGTCTCCACGATCGCCGCGTGCATGCCGGCCGCGAAGGTGGACCTGACCGGCGAGTAGTAGTCCCGGCCCTCCAGGCCCGGCTCCTCCCCCTCGGCCACCGGCGGCCGGTCGTCGGAGGCGGGCCCGGCGAACTGCGTGGCCCGTTTGGCCTCCTCGTCGAAGGCGTACCGCAGCGGGTTGGACAGCACGGCGACGGTCGCCAGCGGGATCGACGCCGACGGCACGCCGGCGACGTGGACCATCCCATCGGTGATCTCCAGGTCACGCGGGTCGGCCTCCAGCGCCTCCGCCGCGATCCGCAGCGCCTTCTCCCTGACCTTCCGGCAGGCGAGCGCGATCGCGTTGCCGCTCATCACCGCCGCCCGTGAGGCGAAGGTGCCCACGGCGTACCCGAAGCGCCGGGTGTCGCCGGTGACGACCGACACCTTCTCGATCGGCACGCCGAGCTCGGTGGCCGCGATCTGCGCGAAGACGGTCTCGTGCCCCTGCCCCTGGGAGGTCAGGCCGGTCGAGACGTGCACCCGGCCGTCGGAGGTGACCTGCACGTGCCCGCCCTCGTACGGGCCGACGCCGGTGCCCTCGACGTAGCAGCCGACGCCGATGCCGATCCTGCGTCCTTCGGCCGCCGCACGGGCCTTCGTCTCGGGGAAGGAGTCCCAGCCGATCAGCTCCTTGAGCATGCGCAGCGCCTCGGGGTAGTCGCCGCTGTCGTAGATCAGCGGGCGCCCGTCCTGGAACGTCATGCCCTGGTCGTACGGGAACTCGTCCGGCTGGATGAAGTTGGCCGCGCGGACCTCGGTGCGGTCCCTGCCGAGGTGGGCGGCGATGCGGTCCATCGTCCGCTCCATGCAGAACACGCCCTGCGGGCGGCCCGCGCCCCGATAAGGCGTGACCTGCACGGTGTTGGTGTAGATCGAGGAGAACTCGACCCGGTAGGCCCCCACTTTGTACGGCCCGAGCAACTGCGTCGAGGTGATGATCGGCACGATGATCCCGTACGGCGTGTAGGCGCCGTGGTCGTGCAGGATCTCGACCTCCAGGCCGAGGACGCGCCCGCCGTCGTCGAACCCGACCCGCACGTGCTGGACCTGGCCGCGCTCGTGCGACGACGAGACGAAGTGCTCGCGCCGGTCCTCGGTCCACTTCACCTCGCGGTTCAGCAGCCGGGCCGCCCACGGCACGAGGATCTCCTCCGGCCACGGGTGAACGATCTTGACGCCGAACCCGCCGCCGACGTCGGGCGCGATGACCTCCACCTTGGGCAGCGGCAGTCCGAGCTTGGCCGCGATCGCCATCCGCACGCTGGTGGACGTCTGCGTGGAGGAGTAGACGCGCAGCGACCCGTCGTCGGCGTCCCAGCGGGCGTACACGCCCTTGCCCTCCAGGGGCGTGCACGCGCTGCGCTCGACGTCGAGGCGGAACTCCAGCGTGTGCGGGGCGGCCTCGATCGCCTCCCGCGCGGTCAGGCCGCCCGGTCCCGGCACCTCCTGGACGAGGTGCGCGCCGACGTTGCCCGGCACGTCCTCGTGCACCAGATGCACGCCGCGCACGGCCTCCTCGATGCCCACGACGGGCTTGCGGATCTCGTAGTCGACCCGGATCAGGGCGCAGGCGTCCTCGGCGAGGTAGCGGTCGCGGGCGACGACCATCACGACCGGCTCGCCGACGTGCCGGACGATCTCCCGGGCCAGCGGGTACGCCGTACGGCCGTGGGTGAGCGCGGGGTGCGGGATCAGCAGCGGCAGCGGCTCGGCCAGCGCGCCCGGCAGGTCCTCCCACGTGTAGATCGCGACCAGGCCCTCCACGTCGAGGGCGGCCGACACGTCGATGTCGAGGATCCGCGCGTGGGCGTGCGGCGACCTCACGAAGGCGGCGGCCAGCGCACCTTCGCCCAGGTCGTCGAGGTAGCGTCCCTGCCCCGTGATGAGCCGGGCGTCCTCGCGCCGCCGGACCGGCTCGCCGAACAACTTGGTCGTCACCGGTCCTCCTCCGCCTGAAGCTCCGCCGCCCGATGGACGGCCTTGAGGATGTTCTGGTAGCCGGTGCACCGGCACAGGTTGCCCGCCACGGCCTCCAGCGCCTCCTCCTCGGTCGGTGCGGGGGTGTGCCGCAGGAACGCGGTGACCGTGCACAGGAACCCCGGCGTGCAGAACCCGCACTGCAGGGCGTGGCACTCGGTGAAGGCCCGCTGGACCGGCGACAGCTCGCCGTCGCGCGCCAGCCCCTCCACCGTCGTGATCTCGTGGCCGTCCACCGTGACGGCGAACGTCAGGCACGACCGCACCGGCTCGCCGTCCAGCAGCACCGTGCAGGCGCCGCAGACGCCGTGCTCGCAGCCCACGTGGGTGCCGGTGAGGCCGAGGTCGTGGCGCAGGCAGTCGGACAGCAGCCGCCGTCCGGGCACCGTCGCCTCCCGCACGACCCCGTTGACCGTCAGCGTCACGTGATGGCGTGTCTCGTTCACGATTCCTCCCCGCGGGCCGCGGAGGCGGCGTCCCGCAGCGCCCGTGCGGCGAGCACCCCGGTGAGGTGCCGCCGGTAGTCCGCCGTGGCGTGGATGTCGCCCTCCGGCTCGATCCGGTCCCGTACGGCTCCCGCCACGGCCGCCCAGTCGACCGAGGCGGCCGGGCGCGGGCCGCACGCGGCGGTCACGTCCACGACAACCGGGACCGGTCCCACGCTCACGCAGGCGACGCGGGCGGCGGCGATCCGGAAGTCCTCGTCCAGTGTGACGGCGGCGGCCACCCCGGCCACCGCGTAGTCGCCGTGCCGCCGGGCCACCTCGTGGAAGGCCGTGCCCGACCGCCGGGGCAGCACCGGGAAGAACGCCGACACGGCCAGTTCGCCGGGCCGCAGCGCCGACTCCATCGGGCCGGTGAAGAACTCCACGGCCGGCACCTCCCGCTCCCCGCCCCGGCTCGCCAGCCGTACGGACCCGCCGAGCAGGACGAGCACGGCGGGCATCTCGGCGGCGGGGTCGGCGTGGACGAGGCTGCCCACCACCGTGCCGCGGTTGCGGATCACGGGATGGGCGACCAGCCGCAGCGCCTGCCGCAGCAGCGGCTGCGCGGCGGTGGCCTCCGGCGAGCGCTCCACGGCGGCGTGGCGGGCCAGGGCCCCGACGCGTACGCCGGACGGCCCGGCCTCGATCCCGTCCAGACCGGGCACGCGGTTCACGTCGACGATGTGGGCGGGCGCGGCCAGCCGCATGTTGAGCAGCGGGATCAGACTCTGGCCGCCGGCCAGCACCTTCCCGCCGGGCCCGGCCTCGGCGAGGACGTCGAGCGCCTCGCCGAGGGTGGCCGGGCCGTGGTAGCCGAACGGGGGCGGCTTCACCGCGTTCGCACCCGCGACGCGGGCCGTTCAGACGGCCGGGTCGCGTTCGAGCCCGATCTCCCCACCCGTGACCTCCTTCGCTCGTCTGCCCGCGATCGCGCGGAGCAGGTGATAGCCGGCGAGCACCACGATCGTGCCGAGCGCGATCCCGGCGAGCGAGAAGTCACCGGTGATCTGGTGGGTGACCGGCCCGATCGCGAGGATGATCCCCGCGCCGATCGGCACCATGTTGACCGGGTCGGCGAAGTCCACCCGGTTCTCCACCCAGATCTTCGCGCCGAGCAGACCGATCATGCCGTACAGGATGACCGTGACGCCGCCGAGCACGCCGCCGGGCGTGGCGGCGACCAGCGCGCCGAACTTGGGGGACAGGCCGAACAGGATCGCGATGACCGCGGCGATGTAGTAGGCGGCCGTCGAATAGACCCGTGTGGCCGCCATGACGCCGATGTTCTCGGCGTACGTCGTGGTGGGCGAGCCGCCGACGGCGGTCGCGACCGCGGTGCCGACGCCGTCGGCGATGATCGCCTTGCCCATCTGGGGGTCGACGTCGGCGCCGGTCATCTGGCCCACGGCCTTGACATGGCCGACGTTCTCCGCGATCAGGGCGATCACGGCGGGCAGCACCACCAGCACCGCCGAGACATGGAACGACGGGGGCATGTTGAAGTGCGGCAGGCCGAACAAGTCGGCGTCGGCGACGGCCTGGAAGCTCACCCGGGGGTGGGTGTCGATCTTCCCGGTGCCCGCGTTGTAGGCGGTGATGTTCCCGAACACCTTGTCGGCGATCCAGGACAGGACGAACCCGAAGACCAGCCCGAGCAGCACGCCGATCCGGCCGAGGAAGCCGCGGAACAGCACGATGAACACGAACGTCGCGATCATCGTGATCAGCGCGATCCACGGGTCCTGCGGCCAGTAGACGTCCGCCACCACGTACGCCAGGCCGAAGCCGATCAGCATGACCACCGCGCCGGTCACGACCGGCGGGAAGATCCGGTGGATGATCTGCACGCCGAGCACGTGGATCGCCACGCCGCACAGGGCGAGCACCAGACCGGCGACGAGGATCGCGCCGGTGACGACCTTGTCGGCCGCCGGGGTGTCGCCGCCGAACGCGGCCCGCACGGCGACCACGCCGCCGACGAACGACGCGGAGGTGCCGAGGTAGCTGGGCACCTTCCCCTGGGTGATCAGCAGGAACAGGATCGTCGCGACGCCCGACATCATCACAGCGATGTTCGGATCCAGGCCCATCACGAGCGGGAACACGAAGGTCGCGCCGAACATGGCGATCACGTGCTGGGCGCCGATGCCGATGGTGCGCGGCCAGCTCAGCCTCTCGTCCGGTTTGACGACCTCTCCGGGGGCCAGCCCTCTCCCGTCGCCGTGCATCGTCCATCTGAAAGCCATTTACGCCCCTCTTGCTCACTGGGCCGTGGGCCGGTCGGCCACCCCGCAGGCGTCCCTCCGCGGCGCTTCTAGACCGTTTGGGGCACTTTAGGACTGGCGTGCGCGACAAACATGGGCATGATCTGCCAAACCGGCGAGCTCTTGGGCGTCATACCACACGGATCGTGTACCCCTCGCCGGTGACGACCTGGCCCGCCCGGATTTTGCAGGCCTTGCGCAGCTCCACACGTCCGTCGACGCGCACCCGGCCCTCCGCGATGAGGTGCTTGGCCGCGCCGCCGCTGTCGGTGATCTGGCAGAACTTGAGGAGATCGCAGAGCGGGATGTAGTCGCCGTCCAGCTCGAAGGTGATCGCTGGGGCCTTCGCGTCGTTCACGCCGTCAGCCTAGATGCCCCTCATGCGCAGGACGTGCAGGGCGAGGGTGAGGTTGAGCCGCAGGTGCGCGTCCTCGGTGAAGTTGCCCAGCATGCGCTCCAGCTTCCCGATCCGGTAGCGCAGGGTGTTGTAGTGGAAGTGCAGGCGGCGCGCGGTCTCGGCGACGTTGAGGTTGGTCTCCAGCAGCGCCTGCAGGGTGCGGCGCAGGTCGGCGTTCTCCGCGTCGTCGTCCCCCGCCAGCGGGCCCAGGGTCTCGCGGACGAAGGCGTGCAGCTCGTCGGTGTCGTTCACCAGCGACAGCAGCCGGTAGACCCCCAGCTCGTCGAAGTGGGCGACCGCGCCCGCCCCGTGGAGCTGGCGACCCACCCGGGCGGCCTTCAGCGCCTGGCCGTACGCGCCGGGCAGGGCGTCCACGCCGGAGGCGACCCGGCTGAGGCCGGTGGAGAACGTGCCGTCGGAGACGGCGGCGAGCGCGTCCCTGGCCACCTTGGCCGGGTCGGCCGCCGCCCCGACGATCGCCACGACCTCGTGGGAGAAGCCCGCGATCGCACCGCGCGGGTCGTGCTTGCGCACCGACGCCTGCCACGCCGCCAGCATGCGGTCCTGGACCGGTCGTTCCTCGGCGTCCGGGTCGATCTCGGCGACCAGCACGCTCACCGGGCGCTCCAGGTCCCAGCCGAACGCCTGGGCGCGCTCGGCCACCCGCAGCCCGCCCCTGCCGGTGAGCACGTCGCGCAGGAAGTCGGCGCGGTATTTGCTCTCGACGGCGGTGACCGCCTCCTGCTTGGTGATCACCAGCGCGGCGACGGTCGCGGCGCGCTCCAGGATGCCGATGTCGCTGGGGGTCAGCGTGCCGTTGGCACTGTAGGCCGCGATCCTCCCGTGGTGGTGCCCGCCCGCGACGATCGGCACCGCCGCGTAGTGCCCGTCGCCGGCCGCGGGCGTAGCCGCCGGGGTGCGCAGGAGGGCCGCGTTGATCTCCCGCAGCCGCGCCACCTGCGCGGACTCGCCGGCAGCCGCGAGGAGATGACCGGCGGCGTCGGTCGCCCCCACCGCCACCTGCAGCAGCCCGGCCACCTCCGCCGTGACCTCCCGCATCCCACCCCCGGCCAGCACGATCTGCACGAGCGCCCGGTGCGCCTCCTCCGTACGGGCGAGGATCGCCGCCTGCCGGTTGAGGATGTCGGTGAGCACCTGGTTGAGGATGTCGTCGAAGCCCACGTCGTTGGGCAGCAGGATCAGCGGGAAGCCCAGCCGGTCGGCCTGCTCGACCATCTCCCCCGGGAGCTCGTCCAGATAGCGGCCGAGCTTGATCGCCAGGGCGGCGAGGCCCCGCTCGTCCAGGTCGGCCACGAGCCGGTCGAGCGACTGCGGCGTGTTGCGCAGCGGGTAGCCCGTGGTGAGCAGCAGCTCGTGCGGCTTCACCCAGGCGAGGATGTCGGGCACCTCCATCACGTTGAGGCGCTGCACGATGCGGTCGAGGCCGCTCCGTCCCGCGATCAGGCGGGCGTCCGCCAGCGTCGAGACCCCCAGCACCTCGCCCACCGACACGCCGTGGAGGATCGTTCCCGTGCTCGCCAGGCGCATGGCGGGCGGGGCCGGGTCGTTCTGCAATGCCGTCTCCGAGAATGCCGTCACCGGGGGGTCGCGACGCCCTCGAGTCAGTGGTCGCTCACCCTCCTCGTTCGCTACGCGGGCCGCTCCGGGGACGTCTCAGGCCGATTGTGCCCGACCACGGTCCTGTCAGGAAGAGCCAAGCATTCGGCCGACTGTTGGCATCTTTCTCCGTACGGAGGGGGGAGACCGGGCCTTAGCGTCGGCAACGACTGGCTTCGGGAGGTCCGGTGAGTGTTGGCACGCGCCCGAGAGGGCGGCGGGCGACGACGCCCGCGTCCCGCCCCCCGGCGGCCCCGACCTACGTGAGCGGCGCCGCGAGCGTGGCCGTACGGCCCGCGCTCGAGGCGCCCCGCCGCCCGGCCAGGGTGCTCGCGGTCTTTCCCCTCGCGCTCTACCTGGAGATCAGGAGCGAGGCCGAGCCGCACGTCGTCGCGGTGGTGACGGGCGAGGCCACCCGCCTGCCCAACGCCGTGGTGCTGCCGGAACGCCTCGCCGGAGTGTCGGCGGGCGACGACGCCTGGGTCGGCGAGGGCGCCGTCGAGGTCGGCGGCGTGTCGATCTGCGTGCGCCGCTGGTGGGATCCCGCTCCCCCGCTTGGCCCCGCCGACCCCGTACGGCTCGCGCCCGCCCTCGGCCTGCTCGGCCGTGCCCGCGCGGCCTCGCCCCGGCGTCCGGGACTGGACCCGGACGGCGCCCCCGCGCTGCTCGAGCGCGGCTGCCGGGCCGGTTCGCTGGTGGAGAGCATCACCGCGGCCGAGCGGCTGATCGGCCTCGGCCCGGGGCTGACGCCCAGCGGCGACGATATGCTCGCCGGCCTGCTGGTCGCGCTGCGGCACCTCGGCGCGGCGGCGGGGGCGCCGCGCGCCGTCTGGCTGGCCGACTGGCTCGCCGCGGCGGTCACCTACGACGCCCGCACCCGGACAACGCCCATCTCGGCCACCCTGCTGCACTGCGCCGCGAGGGGCGAGGCGAGCCCGGAGGTCACCGGGGTGCTGCGCGGCGTGGTTGGGCACCAGCCGCTGGAGCCCGCCGTGCACCGCCTGCTCCGCCTCGGCCACACTTCGGGCGCCGACCTGGCGTGGGGGGTGCAGATCGGCCTGTCCGCCGTCCTCGCCCATCGGGAGGGCCAGTGAACGACCCTGTGAACGACCTGGTCGAGGTGCGCCCCGGGGTCTACCGCGACTCCGTGACGCTGATGCGGGTGAGCCGGGCGCTCACCGACCGCCCCGGAGTGACCGTCGCCGTCGTCGCGATGGCCACCGAGCTCAACCTGGGCCTCGCCCGCGATCTCGGCTTCGCGGTTCCGCCCGCGACGCCCGGCGACCTGCTGGTGGCGGTCCGGGCCGCCACCGCGGCGGAGCTGGAGGACGCCGCCGCCGAACTGGAGCGTCAGCTCGCCGCACGGGCGCCGGCGAGCGGGACGCGGGGCGAGGCGCCGCCGCGCACGACCCGGTCGGCGGCGCGGGCCTTCGAGGCGAGCCTGGCCCTGGTGAGCGTGCCGGGCGAGCACGCCTTCGCCGAGGCGCTCGACGCCGTGGAGGCCGGGCTCTCGGTGATGATCTTCAGTGACAACATGCCGGTGGAGCAGGAGATCCTGCTCAAGGACCGGGCGCGGGTCAAGGGCGTGCTCGTGATGGGGCCCGACTGCGGCACCGCGGTCGTGGGCGGGGCGGGCCTGGGTTTCGCCAACGTCCTGCGCCCCGGGCCCGTCGGCGTCGTGGCCGCCTCGGGGACCGGCGCCCAGCAGGTGACGAGCCTGCTCGACCTCGCCGGCGTCGGCGTGTCCCACGTGCTCGGCGTGGGCGGCAGGGACCTGTCCGCCGAGGTGGGCGGGCGCTCGGCCGTGCAGGCGCTGCGCGCGCTCGACGAGGACCCCGCGACCGAGCTGATCGTGCTGGTCTCCAAGCCCCCCGCCCCCGAGGTGGCCCGTGCCGTACGGGACCTCGACCTGGCGACGCCGGTCGTCGCCGCGCTGCTCGGTCCGGGGCAGGACGACCTGACCACCGCCGCGGAGAAGGTGCTGCGGGCCCTCGGCCGCGACGTGCCCGAGTGGCCGTCCTGGCCCGCCCCCATGAACCGGCCGAACACGGCGGGGGCCCTGCGGGGGCTCTACGCCGGCGGCACGCTGTGTGCGGAGGCGGCCCTGGCCGCGGGCGCCGGCGAGTTCACCGACTTCGGCGACGACTCCTACACCCGGGGCCGCGCCCATCCCATGATCGACCCGGCGCTGCGCCTGGAGGCGTTGCGCGGCGTCGCCTCCGGCGTCGTGCTGATGGACGTCGTGCTCGGCCACGGCGCCGACCCCGACCCGTCCTCCTGGCTCGCGCCCGCGATCCGCGACGCGGTGGCCAGGGGTGTCGACGTGGTCGTGGCCGTCGTCGGCACCGACGGCGACCCGCAGGGGCTGCGCGCCCAGGCCGCCCGGCTGAACGAGGCCGGGGCGGCGGTCTTCACCTCCAACGCCGCGGCCGCCCGGCACGCCCGCCTCCTGGCGGGCGGGTGACGGGCGTGGCCGCGCCGACCCCGATCGGAGCCCGATGACCCTCTCCATGCTGTACGGCGAGCCGCGCGTCATCACCGTGGGCGCGCAGGTGCTGGGCGAGGCGCTGGACCGGCAGGCCGTGCCGCGGCGGGAGGTCGACTGGCGGCCGCCGCTGCCGGGCGCCTCCGGGGCCCTCGCGCGGGTGCTGGCCGACCCCCGGCGCGAGAGCGCCAACGCGGCCGCCGTCGGGAGGATGCTGTCGGCCCGGCCCATGCTGACCGGCGTACGTCCGGCGCGCGAGGTCCTCGGCCTGGTGGCCGGGGAGTTCTTCCACGCCGGTCCGCCGATCACCTGGGAACGGGCCTCCGGCCCGATGCGGGGGGCCCTCGTCGGGGCGATGCTGTTCGAGGGCCTGGCGGCCACCCCCGAGGAGGCGGAGGACCGCCTGGCCTCCGGCGCGGGGATCAGCCTCGACTCCTGCCACCACCACCGCACGGTCGGCCCCATGGCGGGGGTGGTCAGCCCGTCCATGTGGATGCTGGAGGTCGCCGACGCCGAGCACGGCGGCACGGCCTACTGCTCGCTGAACGAGGGGCTGGGCAAGGTGCTGCGCTACGGCGCGTACGGGCCCGAGGTGATCGAGCGGCTGCGCTGGATGGGCGAGGTGCTCGGGCCGGTGCTGGCGGCGGCGCTGGAGCGGTGCGGCCCCCTCGATCTGCGCACGCTCATCGCCCAGGCGCTGCAGATGGGCGACGAGCTGCACAACCGCAACCGCGCCGCGACGTCCCTGCTGGTCCGCGAGATCGCGCCCGCGGTCGTGGAGGCGGCCCCGGACCGCGCGGCCGAGGTGCTGCGATTCATCAATGGAAATGATCATTTCTTCCTGAACGCGGGAATGGCGGCGGCGAAAGTCAGCGCCGACGCGGCGCGCGGGGTGCCCGGATCGAGCCTGGTCGTGGCGATGGCGCGCAATGGAACCGATTTCGGAATACAGGTGTCGGGCCTCGGCGACCGGTGGTTCACCGGCCCCGCCGGCGTGCCCGACGGCCTGTACCTCGGCGGGTACGGCCCGGATGACGCCAACCCCGACATCGGCGACTCCACGATCACCGAGACGGCGGGCCTCGGCGGCTTCGCCATGGCGGCGGCCCCCGCGATCGTCCGGTTCGTCGGCGGCGAGGTGTCCGACGCGGTGGCGGCCACGACCTCGATGTACGAGATCACCATGGCCGAGCACCCGGCGTACCAGATCCCGGGGCTGGGCTTCCGCGGCACGCCGGCGGGCATCGACGTCGCGCTCGTGGCCAGGACCGGTCTGCTGCCCGTCGTGAACACCGGAATCGCGGGCAGGATCGCCGGAACCGGGCAGGTGGGAGCGGGTCTGGTCAGCCCGCCGGCCGAGGCCTTCACGGCCGCGCTCGACGCGCTGGCCGACGGATGAATTCCCTTTGACCGTCATCAGACCGTAATATCGTCGTCAACCTCAGATATCCGATGCAATTCGCACGGTCCGTTCGGGGGATCTTGCGGAGCGAGCGTGAATTGGGGACCTTATCTATGACGACCGATCGCCTGCTCGGTATGGTCCCCCCTATGCCAGAGGGTCAGGGACCTGTGGGCCGCGTCCCCGCGGGAGGCGCCCCCGAAGGGCAGGGACGTCTCGTCGGCCGGCGCTACCGGCTGCTGTCCCCGGTGGGCCGCGGCGGCATGGGGATGGTCTGGCACGCCCACGACGTGCTGCTGGACCGGGACGTCGCGGTCAAGGAACTGCTCCTGCCGTTCGGGCTCGACAACGCCGGCGCGCAGACCGCCCACCGGCGCATGCTGCGCGAGGCGCGCTCGGCCGCGCGGCTCAGCCACCCCGGCATCGTCACCGTCCACGACGTCGTCGAGGAGGACGGGCGGCCGTGGATCGTCATGGAGCTCGTCCGCGCCTGGTCGCTCGAGCAGGCCGTACGGCAGAGTGGGCCGCTGCCGGTCGTGCAGGCCGCCGAGATCGGCATCCGGGTGCTCGACGCGCTGCGGCACGCCCACGCCGCCGGCATCCTCCACCGGGACGTGAAGCCCGGCAACGTGCTGCTCACCGCCGACCGCGTGGTGCTCACCGACTTCGGCATCGCCGCGATCGAGGGCGACGTCACGATCACCCAGACCGGGCTGCTCATGGGCTCGCCCGCCTACATCCCGCCGGAGCGCCTGCAGGGCCGCCCGATCACCCACGCCGCCGACCTGTGGTCCTTCGGCGCGACGCTGTACGCCGCCGTGGAGGGCCGCCCGCCGTACGAGGGGCCGGACGCGGTCGCCGTGCTCGGCGCGGTGCTGACGCAGGAGCCCAACCGGCCGCGCCGGGCGGGCGCGCTGCTGCCGGTCATCGAGGGCCTGCTCCGCAAGAACCCGGCCGACCGGCTTCCGGCCGCGCAGGTCGCGGAGATGCTGGAGCGGGTGCTGCACAGCCACGGCGCGGGGCTGCCGGGCCGCGCCGGCACGCCGACGTCGGTGCCGACCCCGCAGGACTCCACGCCCGCGGGGCTGCTGCCGCCGCTCGACATCCCCTCGGGGCCGCTGCCCTCGCGCATCATCGAGACGCCCTCGGGCCCGGTCCGCGTGCCGCTCACGGCGGAGAGCCTGCCCGCGGCCGGGGCGACCCCGCCCGGCGCCGCCGCTCCCCGTCCCGCGGAGCCCCGTGCCGGCGACCCGGCGTACGAGCCTCCGGGCGCGTTCGGGCCCGTGAACGCCTTCGGGCAGACCCCTTCCTTCGGCACGGGCTTCGACCCGCTGTCGTCCCCCTCGGGGTCGACGCACGCGCCGGAGCGGCCGAAGGAGGCCATGTGGCCGACGCCCGCGCCGGGCGACATGCCCGGCGACCTGGGCGGAACGCCGCAGCCGCCGCACCGGCCCGGGCAGCGCGCGCGGCCCCAGCAGACGGGACCGCAGCACGCGGCGCCCCTGCAGGCCGCCGCCGCGGGGGCCGTCTCACCCGCGGCCGTCTCACCGCAGGCCGGTGACTCCGCGCCCGAGGACGCCACGGGCGCGCACCGGCCCCGGGCGGGGCGCAGGCGCAAGGATCGGGCCGACACGGTCCCCGACGGCGAGGGCCGGTCGAAGCTCCTGCTCGCCGTCGCCGCCGCGGCCGTGGTCGCGGTGATCGTCGCGATCGTGTTCGTGCTGCTGCCGAGCGGCCCGGACGAGGCCGTGGTCTCCCAGCAGGACGGCAGGTCGGGCGCCACCCTCGCGCCCACCGGCGCCGCCGCGCCGACCGCGCGCCCGCTGTCGGCCGTACGCGTGCCCGAGGGCTACCGCCTGCTGACCGAGGGCGGGGTGTCCTTGGCGGTACGGAAGGACTGGACAGCCGCGACCGACGACGGGGTCGTCAGGCTCACGGGCCCGAAGGACAGCGGGCAGAGCATCACGATCAAGAGGATTCCCGACGGCAGCCTGGCGGCGCTGCGGTCCGCCGAGCAGAACCTGGACATCAAGGACTTCACCGACTACACACAGGTCCAGCTGCGCCAGGTGGACTACCGCTACCCCGCGGCCGACTGGGAGTACACCTACACCAACACCAGCGAGGTCACCGTCCACGCGGTCATCCGCTACCTGGAGACGGGCGAGCGCGCCTACGCGATCATGTTCGCCTCGCCCGACTTCGACTGGAACGAGTCCGCCGCACCGGTACGGCAGGCCCTCTGGAGCACCTTCCGCCCCGCCTGACGCCGAGGATGCGGACCTTCGAGACGCTGCGGGAGGACGATCCGCGGCAGGTGGGGCCCTTCCGGATCGAGGCACGCCTGGGTGAGGGCGGGATGGGCCGCGTGTATCTCGGGCGTTCGCGGAGCGGGCGGGCCGTCGCGGTGAAGGTCGTGCGGCCCGAGCTGGCCGGCGACGCCGATTTCCGCCGCAGGTTCGACCGCGAGGTCGCCACGGCCCGCAAGGTCAACGGCTTCTTCACGGCCGGAGTAGTCGACGCCGACCCACAGGGGTCGCCGCCGTGGCTCGCCACCGCGTACGTGCCCGGAATGTCGCTGGAAGACGCCGTGGACGAGCACGGGCCCTGGCCGGAGGAGTCCGTTCTGGCCCTGGCCGCGGGGCTGGCCGAGGCGCTGGAGTCGATCCACGCGGCCGGGGTCGTCCACCGGGACCTCAAGCCGTCGAACGTGCTGCTGGCCGACGACGGCCCCCGCGTCATCGACTTCGGCATCTCCCTGGCCGCCGAGGGCGGCTCGCTGACGAAGACCGGCATCACCATGGGATCCCCCGGGTTCATGTCCCCGGAGCAGCTCAAGGGCGCCCGGGTCGGACCGGCGAGCGACGTGTTCTGCCTGGGGCTGGTGCTCGCGTTCGCCGCGACGGGCACCGGGCCGTTCGGACAGGGGTCCTGGCAGGGGCTGTGGTATCGCATCGTGCACGAGGAGCCCGCCCTCGACGCGCTGCCGCCCACGGTGCGGACGCTGGTCGCACGGTGCCTGACCAAGGAACCCGAAGGGCGGCCGACCGTGTCGGCCGTGCTGAACGAACTCGCCGGCAGCGGCCGTGACTTCGCCTCGCCCATCCAGCAGGGCAGGTGGCTCCCCCCGAGCGTGGCGCAGGCGGTGCGTACGCGCGTCGCCCCGACACGCGCCTTCACCGCGTCACCCGAGACGCCGCGCTCGCTGCCGTCCGACGGGCCCGGCGCGGTGGCGTCCGGCCCGTCCGGCCCGGGGACGGCGGGGGCGCCGCAGCCGTACATGGCCGGCCCGCCCGGGGCTCCCCGGGCGGGCGGCGGACCAGCCCCGCTGACCATCACACCCGGGCCGCGGCCGGCCTTTCCTGTGCCGGGCCCTCCGTATTCTCGCCCCGCTCCCTACCCGGCGGGACCCGCGCGCCGCCCGGCGAGGCCGTACGCGCCGCCGGTGCGTCACGCACCCGGACGACGGCGGCCCAGGCGGTACCCCGCCTGGCTGCGGCGGACCACGCGCGCCTGGGCGGTCCTCTGCGGACTCCTCGTGACCGTCGCCGCCGTGTGCGAGGTCGGCATGGGCATCTCCGCCACGCCGAGGAGGATTTCCGCCGACGGTTCCGCGCTGACCGTCGCGCTGAATCCCACGCTGAAGCCGGCGATCTACGTCTCCGGCGCGTCGCCCGATCCGCGCTGCGAAGTCGAGAACGGCCGCGGGCGGAACGTCAGGCTCACCCGGCCGGCGGCGAGCTACCGGCCGTTCACCACGGGCGACACCAAGTGGCGGCTGCTCTACGAGATCCGCCCGCCGAAGACGGACACCTACAAAGTGACGTGCTCCGGCGACGACACCGTGTTCGGCGTCGGAGCGGCGCCCTCCTCCGACGCCCGGAACGTCACCGCCGCCGCCGTGGCGCTCCTGGTGCTCCTCGCCGTCCTCGGAGCGCCGGCTCTGCTGCTGGCCGCTCTCATCACCAGGAAGTGACGTCCGGCCCCCTGAGCCGAAGGCGTCCGGCCCCCCTTGTCACTTGGCGTCGGCGTAGCAGGTGACGGCCACCGCCTCCATCGGGAAACGGACCGTGGTGTCGCCGAACAGCAGCCGGGTCGCCTCGTCCGCCGCGCGGCCGACGGCCTCGCGGACCTCGTCCGCCACGTCGAGCGGGCAGTGCACCATCACCTCGTCGTGCTGGAAGAACACCAGCCGGGCGGAGTCGGGCAGCAGCCCGCGCAGCACCGCGAGGAGCGTCAGCGCCCACTCGGCCGCCGTGGCCTGCACGACGAAGTTTCGGGTGAACCTCCCCCTGTCCCTGGCCGCCCTGGCTCCTTCCGGACCGGCCACCAGGCGCCGCCATCGCTCGGACGGGGGCGGGCACGTGCGGCCCAGCCACGAGCGGACCAGCCGCCCCTCCTCCCCCGCGCGGGCCGCGTCCTCCACGAACGCGTACGCCTTGGGGAACCGCTGCCGCATCACGGCCAGCAGCTTGGAGGCGTCGCCGCTGGTCCCGCCGTACATCGCGGACAGCATGGCGATCTTGGCCGACTCGCGGACCCCGCCGAACGCCTGGGCCAGCGCGGCGTACAGGTCGATCTCCCCGGCCGCCCGCGCGAGCCCCCGGTCTCCGGACAGCGCGGCCAGCACCCGGGGTTCGAGCTGCGCGGCGTCGGCGACCACGAGCGTCCAGCCGTCGTCGGCCATCACGACCCTGCGCATGACCTTGGGGATCTGCAGCGCGCCGCCGCCGCTGGTGGCCCACCGGCCGCTCACCACCCCGCCCACGACGTACTCGGGCCGGAAGCGGTCGCCGCTGACCCACTGCGCGGCCCAGGTCCAGCCGTGGAAGCTGAACAGACGGGCCAGTTCCTTGTACGCCAGCAGCGGCGCGACGGCCGGGTGGTCGACGGTCTTCAGCACGTGGGAGCGGGTGGACGGAATCTCGATCCCCGCGGTCTTGAACGCCCGGACGATCTGCTGCGGGGAGTCGGGATTGACCAGGTGGCCGAAGGCGGCCGACACCTCGTCGGCCAGGGCCTGGAGCTTCGCGGGCCGCATTCCGTGGGCGGGGCGGGGCCCGAGCAGGTCGGTCAGCAGCGCGTCGTGGACGTCCTCGCGCCAGGGCATGCCGTCGTGGGCCATCTCCGCGGCGATGAGCGCACCGGCCGACTCGGCGGCGACGAGCAGGCGGAACCGCCCGGGATCGGGTGTGCGCGCGACGCGGCGGCGCTGGTCCTCGAACACCTCGGCGACCATGTCGGTCTCGGGCACGCCGTGCCCCGGCGGCGCCGGGTCGAACAGGCTCGCCTGCGTGCCGCCCGCCTGATGCGCGTCTGAGGCCTCGTGGGGGTCGTCGGGCACGGGGAGGCCGCGCAGGCGCGCGTAGGCCGCCTGGACCAGTCTGGGCTCCCCGTAGCGCCCGTCTGCCGCCAGCAGCAGGTTCTCGGTGAGCGCGACGTCGTGGCAGCGCGACAGCCGTACGCCGGCGGACAGGAGCGCCGGGTAGACGCGGCGCGCGTCGGCCCACACCCAGCGGGGCCGCTCGGCGGCCTCCAGCGCGCGCACGGCCGCCGCGAGATCGGAGACCCGGCTCGCCGGCCCGCCGAGGGGCTGCACGGTGCCGCCCCCCTCGGGGTCGGCCGCCACCACAACGTGCACCCCACCAGCGTGCCAGGCGGCGCCGACATTTCCCCACCCGCTCCCGGCAGGTCAGAGCGGGATCTCGACCTCGTCCTCCAGGGGGGGCTCCTCCTCCTGGGGCAGGCAGCCCGTGGCGGCGAAGCAGCGCAGCCGGAGCGTGTCCCCCGTGACCGACAAGTGGAGGAAGCTCTTGAAGAAGGGCGGGGTGTCCCAGTCGGACAGTTCGGAGATGTACCGGTGGAAGACCCGTCCCACCGGCAGGCGGAACGGCATCGGCCAGCCGCCGAGCAGCCGGGCCGCCCACTTCACCCGCGCGCCGATCGGCGCCCCCGGCGTCGGCCGGGGTGGGGTGTTGCCGATCTGCCGCGACATCAGGGCCAGCCCCTCCTCGGGGGTGATGTAGAGCCCGCGCAGCCGCAGCCTCCTGCTGTAGAGGAGGCTGTAGAACGACAGCGAGTCGCCGCGCAGCGGATAGCACTTGAAGTCGTCCTCGTGGACGCCGCCGGCGTCCACCCGGGGAATGGTGTGCGTGGCGTGCATGAACGCCCCGCCGCCTCCGGAGACGACGTACTGGATGAGCCGCCCCTCCGCCCGGACCGGGTAGCGCTGGTAGTTGTGCACGTCGCCGCCGATGGCCGCGACGTAGTTGTGCGCGGGGTCGCGGACCACGTCGTCCACCGTGCCGCCGCCCTCGATCTCGCACGGGTGGTAGGCGTTGTTGACGTAGATCGGCTTACCGGTGATCAGAATCTTGGGCCGGGGGTCGGCGGAGACCCGGCGCAGCCACTCGCCCTGCTCGCGGTCGAGGGTGCCCTTGATCCCGGTGTCGATGCCGACGAGCAGCAGGCGGCCGGTGTCGATCACCCAGTACGGCCCCGGCAGCGCCGGGCCCGGGTTGGGCCGCATCTTCCTGGCCTCGGCGAGGGCGTCCTCGTCGATCGTCTCCGGCTTCTTCCACAGCAGCCCGCGCAGCCCGTCCGGCGACAACCGGAACCCGCGCTGTTCGGCGGACAGGGGGTGGGCGTCGCAGAAGACCCGCATGAAGCCGCCGAGCCCGTCGTACCAGTCATGGTTGCCGGGCACGGCGAAGATCGGGGCCGGGTAGTCCTTGTAGGGCCGGAAGAACTTGTCGCAGTACTCGTTGCCCGAGCCGGTCGGGTAGATCACGTCGCTCGCGATGACGGCGAACGCGGTGTCCGCGCCGAGCTTGAGCAGCCCGGGCACCACCGCGTACTGCGAGGCGTCGCCCTCGCCGGTGTCGCCGAGCACCAGGAACGAGAACTCCTCCCCCAGGTCGAGCCTGATGCGGAAGTCCTCGTCCACGCTGCGGTCGCGCTGGGCCGCCACCCAGCGGCGGCGCACCTGCGGCGAGGGGTCGCCGAACAACTGGGCGAGGACCTCGTTGCGGGACCGCCACAGGGTCGCGGGGTTCAGCCAGGTGAAGGAGTTGCGGTTGGGCCGCAGCGCGTCGAACGTGCCGATCCGCGAGCAGTCCCAGCCTGCTCCGGCCTGCGAGACCCGTGACGAGACCTGCTTCCCCCGCGCGGCGGCCGCGCCCACATCGACCATGGGAACAATCTTGGCAATTTCACGGCAACAGCACACCCGGGTTGAGGATCCCGGCGGGATCGAGCCGTTCCTTGATCCCCCGCAGGATCTCGCCCCCCAGGTCGCCGATCTCCGCGGCGTACGCCTCACGGTGGTCGCGGCCGACGCCGTGGTGATGCGAGATCGTGCCACCCGCCTGCACGATCGCCTCGTTCGCCGCGCGCTTGGCGGCCGCCCACTGCCCGAGCGGATCGCCGGTCTGCGCGGTCACCACGGTGAAGTACAGCGAGGCCCCCGTGGCGTAGACGTGGGAGATGTGGCACATGACCAGCGGCGAGCCCAGCGCGCCGAGCAGGGCCAGCCGTACGGCGTCGTACAGGCGCGGCAGGTTCGACCAGAAGCACGCGGTCTCCAGCGTCTCCACCGTCGCCCCTGCGGCCAGCAGGGAGTCGCGCAGGTAGGGGGCGGAGAACCGGCCCTGCGCCCACTTGTCCCCCGGCTCCGGCCCCAGGTGCACGCCGCCCGCCTCGACCAGCGCGGCGGAGGCCCGGTCCCGCCGGTACGCCACGTCGCCCGGGGAGCCCTCGAAGCCCGCCACCAGCAGGCAGCCGGAGTCGCGCCCGGCCGCGCCGAGGTCGGTGGGCTTCGCCAGCCCGACCATGGTCTCGGTCTCGTCCGACAGCCTCAGCACCGTGGGCGGGGGGCCCTCCTGCTGCGCGAGCCGCCGCATGGCGGCCGTGCCCTCGGCGAAGGTGTCGAACCGCCAGCCCTCGTACGTCCTGACGGCCGGGGCCCGGCGGACGCGCAGCCGCATCGAGGTGATCACCCCGAAGGCGCCCTCCGAGCCCAGGAACACCTGACGCAGGTCGGGCCCGGCGGCCGACCTGGGCGCGCGGCCGATCTCCAGGGTGCCCCGGGGCGTCGCCACGGTCATGCCGGCGACCATGTCGTCGAACCTGCCGTACCCGGCCGAGGCCTGCCCGCTGGACCGGGCCGCCGCGAACCCGCCCAGCGTCGCGTACTCGTACGACTGCGGGAAGTGCCCGAGCGTCAGCCCGTGCGCGGCGAGGAGTTGCTCGGCCTGCGGCGCGCGCAGGCCCGGCTCCAGCTCGGCGACCATGGACACGGGGTCGACGGAGACGAGCCGGTTGAGCCGGGCCAGGTCGAGCGCGACCACACCCGTGAAGCCCTGCCGGGCCGCCACGAGGCCGCCGACCACCGAGGTGCCCCCGCCGAACGGCACCACGGCCACCCGGTGCTCCGCGCACAGGCGCAGCACGGCGGCCACCTCGTCGTGCGAGCCGGGGAGCACGACGGCGTCGGGCGCGTCCGAGGCGTCCCCCGCGCGCATGAGCAGCAGGTCGGGGGTGGACTTGCCGCGGGTGTGGCGGATACGGGCGTCGTCGTCGGCCCGCACGTGCTCGTCCCCCACGATCGCGGCCAGCGCGGCCAGGACGGGCGGCGGCAGCGCCACCGGCGGCAGCCGCACCTCGCCGAACGTCGCCGCCGGTGTGGCGGGCGCCCGGACGCCGAGGAGTTCCGCCAGCAGGTCGCGCACCGGCGCGGGCAGCTCGGCGGCCTTGGCGGGATCGCCCCAGCCCGACCAGAGCATGGGTTCCGCCGGAGTGAGAGGGGTTTCCATAGCCGTCGCGCCTCCAGGTAGGTTACTCAAGAGTAATGCGCAAGTAGTGGAGGGGACATGAACTCCTCACTGAACGCGGCCAGGCGCCGGTGGGACCTCGACGAGGCGCGTACGGACGTCGTGGACGTGCTCGTGGTCGGCCTGGGGGCGACGGGCGCCGGAGCCGCGCTCGACGCCGCCTCACGCGGGCTGTCGGTGGCCGCCGTGGACGCTCACGACCTGGCGTTCGGCACCTCCCGGTGGAGCTCGAAGCTGATCCACGGCGGGCTGCGCTACCTGGCGAGCGGGCAGGTCGGCGTGGCGTGGGAGAGCGCGGTGGAGCGCGACGCCCTGCTGCGCTTCACCGCGCCCCATCTGGTCGCCGCCCATCCGTACCTGCTGCCGCTGACGCCGGACGTCCCCCGGGGTCAGGCCGCGACCCTCATGGCCGGCTACCGCCTGGGCGACGCGCTGCGGGCCGCCGCGGGCACGCCGCGGCGCCTGCTGCCCGGCCCGTCCCGGCTCGCGCCGGACCGGGCGCTCGCGCTCGCCCCGTCGCTGCGCGCGGACGGCCTGCGCGGGGCGCTGCTGTCGTGGGACGGCCGGGTGGTGGACGACGCCCGCCTGGTCGTGGCGCTGGCGCGTACGGCCGCCGCCCACGGCGCGCGGATCCTCACCCGGTGCCGGGCGCTGGCGCTCGCCGGGGACGGCGCCCGGGTGCGCGACGAGCTGACCGGCGACGAGTTCGACATCCGGGCCCGTGCGGTGATCAACGCGACCGGCGTGTGGGCCGGAGAGCTGACGCCGTCGGTGGCGCTGCGTCCCTCGCGGGGCACGCACCTCGTCCTGCGCCCCGGCGCCCTCGGCGCGCTGCGCGCGGGGCTGCACGTGCCGATCCCCGGCGAGCGCGCCCGATTCGCGCTGGTGCTCCCCCAGGCCGACGGGCGGGTCTACGCGGGGCTGACCGACGAGCCGCTCGACGGCCCGATCCCGGACGTCCCCGAGGCTCCCGAGAGCGACGTCGCGTTCCTGCTCGAGGTCGTCGGGACGGCGCTGGACCGGCCGCTGTCCCGCGCGGACGTCGCCGGCGCCTTCGCCGGGCTGCGGCCCCTGGTCGACACGGCAGACACGGCCGACGCGGGCGACGCACCGGCCTCCCCCGACGGCCGGACGGCCGACCTGTCCCGCCGCCACGCCGTGCTGCGCTCGCCGGACGGCGTCGTGACGGTCGTGGGCGGGAAGCTCACCACGTATCGGCGGATGGCCGAGGACGCCGTCAACGCCGCCTGTCCGCACGCCCGCGCGAGCCGTACGGCGCGACTGCCCCTCGTCGGGGCCGGACCGGTGCGGCCGGACACGCCCGGGCGGCTGGCCCGCAGGTACGGCTCGGAGGCCTGGGCGGTGCGCGACCTGATGCGCGCGGATCCGGCCCTGGCCGAACCGGTGGCGCTGGGGATCACCCGGGCCGAACTGGTGTGGGCCGTCCGCCACGAGGGCGCCCTGGACGCCGGCGACCTGCTGGACCGGCGGACCAGGATCGGCCTGGTGCCCGAGGACCGGGCGGCTGCCCTCCCCGCCGCCGAGGCCGCCCTGGCCTATTCCTGACCGGCGCCCGCCCTCGCGCCCGGGATGCATACACGGGCAGCATCCGGACATTTACGGATTTAACGTCGATTTACGTCCCCGCCCCCGCGACCTCCGACTCGATTGGTTAAGGTTAGTCTTACCTAAGAAACGCGAGTGAAGGACGGGGACCGGATGGCCAACGGGTGCGAGCACCCCGCCGCCTGCCACACGGGTGGGGCGCCGATCCTGGCGAGCGCGACCAAGAAGGGCCGGTTCTGGCTGCTCATCGAGCACGCGGGGCCCTGGGCCGCCGAGCTGGAGGAGTGCCGGCTGCCCGACGACGTCCACCGGCTGATCTCCCGTGCCAGGGCTCTTGACATCCGGCCGCAGCTGATCCGCCGGCCCGGCCGCCGCGGGGCCCTCACGGGCCCCCTGCACGTCTACGTCGCCGCGTCGGCGGTGGACGATCCATGGCTGGCCGAGGGCTTCGTGGAGCGCCCCGACGATCTTGACCTGGGCGCTCTCGTGCACGGAGTGGTTCCGAAGTCCTGCATACTGGTGAGCGAGCCGATGTACCTGGTCTGCACGCACGGCAGGCACAACGCGTGCTGTGCGCGTCTGGGGCTCCCGCTGGCGCGGTCCCTCGACGAGAACCTGCCCGGCGAAGTGTGGGAAACCACACATGTCGGCGGCGATCGATACGCCGCCAACCTCGTATGCTTGCCACACGGGCTTTACTACGGCAGCATGTCTCAGGCTGCTGCGATCGCGGCGGCAAACGCGTACCGGCACGGCGAGGTCGTCCTCGACCGTTTCCGGGGACGCGCGGGTATCCCTGAGCCACTGCAGGCCGCCGAGCACTTCGTCCGGGCGCATACCGGCGAGCTCTCGGTCGGCGGGGTGGCCGTGGAATCCTCCCGGTCGGTTGACGACACCACGATCTGCGTCGTGCGGCGCACGACGGAGCGTGGGACGTCGCGATTTCGGGTCGTGGTCGAACCCACGGTGTTCACGGCACCGTGCGGGATGACCTGCGCCGACGGAATCCCGACCTACAGGTTGGCCGAGCTGAGCGAGCTCACGCCGGTATTGACCTGAGGGCTCCTCCCCGGAGCCGGGAACACCACGGCCTATCCCGGCGTTGGCACAAGGGACGCCACAAGCGTCCAATGCGGCACAAACACTGAAATACCTCTCACCAAAGGTGGTTTCTCATGTCTCAGGTACGTCGGCAGCTCGCCCGCCCGCGCCCCAGCTGGGGTTGGCAGGATGATGCCGCGTGCCGGGGAGAGGACCTGGTGCTGTTCTTCGGTCCTGACGGCGAGCGTCAGCCCGAGCGCGACATCCGGGAGCGCAAGGCCAAGGCCATCTGCGCTCAGTGTCCTGTGCGAGCGGAGTGCCTCGACTACGCGCTCTCCCGTCCGGAGAAGTACGGCACGTGGGGCGGCCTCAACGAGGACGAGCGCGCGTCCGAGCGTCGCCGTCGTATGCGCCGCGCCGCCAGCGCCGGCATCAGCGCCGTCGCCTGAGCGTTTCCCCCTTTCCCCGACACGCGTCACCGCTGGGCGCTTCGCGTCCCGTCCCCCGATCCGGGCGACGGAGCACGCGGAGCGCCCTTCAGGTCTCATCCGCCCCTCCACACCCCGCCCCGGCCAGCAGGCCCAGCACGTCGTCATCGGTGAGCTGGTCGAACCGCCGATACCACTGGCCCACCGCGCGGAAGTTCTCCGGCGTGGCCGGCACGACGACCTCGTCCGCCTCGCCCCGCATCGCCTCCGCCGTCTCCGGATCGGCGACCGGCACCGCCAGCGTCACCCGGCCCCGCCCCGCCTGGATCGTCCGTACGGCCCGCAGCGCCGCGCGCGCCGTCCCTCCGGTCGCCAGGCCGTCGTCCACCACGATCACGTCGCGGCCGTGGAGCTCCGGTAGCGGCCGATCTCCCCGGTAGACCCGCACCCGCCTGGCCAGCTCACGCCGCTCGCTGCCGGTCACCTCCGCCACGTCCTCCGGCTCCAGGCCGAGCCGGTCGAGCATCTCGGAGTCGAACACGGGCCGCCCGCCCTCCGCGATCGCGCCGACCCCGAGCTCGGGCCGGGCCGGATGCCCGATCTTCCGGGTCACCAGCACGTCGAGGGGGGCGCGAAGCCGCTCCGCGATCGGCGCGGCCACCGCCACGCCGCCGCGCGGCAGGGCGAGCACCACCGGATTCCGCGGGCTCATGTCCCACAGGATCTCGGCGAGCAGCGCCCCCGCCTCGGCGCGGTCGGCGTACGGCAGCCGCACCCGCATCGTCTTCACGCCCCGGTCATACCCGTCCGGGACGGGAGACACCCGACCCTACGGGCGGCTCATGCCCCTCATCTGCTTGTGGATCGTCTTCCACTTGCGGGTCTCCTCGGCGCGCAGCCTGGCGTCGGTGCGGCGGGCCATCCAGGCGGCCTCGCGCTGGAGCCTGTTCCAGCTCTCCAGCCGCCGCTCGGGCAGTTCGCCCGACTCGACCGCCGCCAGCACCGCGCAGCCCGGCTCCTCGCGGTGCCGGCAGTCGGAGAACCGGCAGTTCCCGGCCAGCTCCTCGATGTCCGAGAAGACCAGGTCGACGCCCTCGCTCATCTCGTACAGACCGACCCGGCGGATGCCGGGGGTGTCGATGACGAGCCCCCCGCCGGGCAGCGGGATGAGCTGCCGGTGGACGGTGGTGTGCCTGCCCCGCCCGTCGGCGGCCCTGACCTGCTGGGTCTCCATGACCTCCGCGCCGGCGAGGGCGTTGACGAGCGTGGATTTGCCCGCGCCCGACGGGCCGAGGACCACCGCGGTCCCGCAGGGGCCGAGGTGGGCGCGCACCAGGTCCACCCCGTCGCCGGTGAGCGAGCAGACCGGGTGGACGTCGACGCCGGGCGCCGCCGCCGCGACGTCGGCGAGGAGATCGTCCAGTCCCTGATCGAAGAGGTCGGCCTTGGTGACGAGCACGACCGGCCGGGCGCCGCTCTCCCAGGCGAGCGCCACGAGGCGCTCGATCCTGCCGAGATCCGCGAAGTCCGTGGCGTGCATGGACGGCTCGGCCACGAAGACCACGTCGACGTTGGCGGCCAGGACCTGGCCCTGGCCGTCGCCCGACAGCCCTCCGCGCGAGTCGCGGCTCACGCCACCCCGGACGAAGGCCGTACGGCGGGGCAGCACCTCGGCCAGCTCGTAGCGGCCCTCACTGAGCCGGGTGAGCGCGACCCAGTCGCCCACGCACGGAAGCGCGAGCGGGTCTGCCGCCGCGGCCCTGCGTACGCGGGCGCCGAACCGCGCCTGGTGGGTTCCGTCGGCGGCGATGACCTCGGCGGCGCCCCGGTCGACCCGCGCCACGCGCGCGGGAACGGCGCCGCCGGGCAGGTCGGGGAGCTGCTCCGCGAGCCCGTCGTGCCAGCCGAGAAGAGAAAGATCGTTGAACACTGCTGGTGAACACCCTTCGGAAACCGGGTGTCCCAGCGAGAAGAGACTAGGCGGGCACCCGGGAGTTGACGGACGGCATGGTCGTCAGAAAGACCCGCATAGTCCTCACCTCCCTGGTCCTGGCCGCCCGGTGGCGGCGACGGGAGAACGTTAGCAGCACCCCCGCGGCCCCGCGCAACCGAATAAATTCAAATCTCATCCGCGCGACCGGCCGTACGGAATCACGGGCGGAACGAAAACGGCTCCCCGCGACCTCGTGAGGCCGCTGGGAGCCGTCGCTCGCTTCCGGAGATCAGGACAGGCCGGGCGCGGGGAACCGGCTCGTCAGCTCGGTGACCTCGCCGTGCACCCGGGCGATCACGTCCTCCGCGTCGCCCTTGGCCACGGCGGTGACGACCTCGTCCATCCACGCGGCGATCTGGCGCATCTCGGCCTCGCCCATCCCGCGCGAGGTGACCGACGGCGTGCCGATGCGGATGCCCGACGGGTCGAACGGCTTGCGCGGATCGAAGGGCACGGTGTTGTAGTTGGTCTCCAGGCCCGCCCGGTCGAGGGCCTGCGCGGCCGGCTTGCCGCCGACACCCTTGGACGTGAGGTCCATCAGGATCAGGTGGTTGTCGGTGCCACCGGAGACCAGGTCGAACCCGCGGGCGAGCAACTCGTCGGCGAGCGCCTGGGCGTTCTTCACGATCTGCGCGGCGTACGCCTTGAACTCCGGCTGGGCGGCCTCGTGCAGAGCGACGGCGATGGCGGCGGTGGTGTGGTTGTGCGGGCCGCCCTGCAGGCCGGGGAAGACGGCCTTGTCGAGCGCCTTGGCGACCTCGTCGGAGTTCGCCATGAGCATCGCGCCGCGCGGGCCGCGCAGGGTCTTGTGGGTGGTCGTGGAGATCACGTCCGCGTGCCCGACCGGCGAGGGGTGGGCGCCGCCGGCGACGAGGCCCGCGATGTGGGCGATGTCGGCCGCCAGCACCGCGCCGACCTCCTTGGCGACCTCGGCGAAGGCCGGGAAGTCGATCGTGCGCGGGATCGCGGTGCCGCCGCAGAAGATCAGCTTGGGCCGGTGCTCGAGCGCCAGCGCGCGCACCTCGTCCATGTCGATGCGGCCGGTGTCGCGGCGCACGCCGTACCGGACCGAGTTGAACCACTTGCCGGTGGCGGACACCGACCAGCCGTGGGTGAGGTGGCCGCCGAACGGCAGGCCCATGCCGAGCACGGTGTCGCCCGGGTTCAGGAACGCCAGGTAGACGGCGAGGTTGGCGGGCGAGCCCGAGTAGGGCTGGACGTTGGCGTGGCCCACGCCGAAGACCGACTTGGCCCGCTCGATCGCCAGCGTCTCGATCTTGTCGATGACCTGCTGGCCCTCGTAGTAGCGCTTGCCCGGGTAGCCCTCGGAGTACTTGTTGGTGAGAACGGTCCCGGTCGCCTCCAGGACGGCTCTGGACACGTAGTTCTCGGACGCGATCAGCTTGACGGTGTCGGCCTGCCGCCGCTCCTCCGCCCTGATCAGTTCGGCGATCTCGGGATCGACGGCGTTCAGCGAGTTCTCAGCCATGGCGCCTTCCTTCTCCACGTCGACGGCGGCGGCGACCCAGGCGCACGGCCTCCGCGAATTCGCTCCCCGGTGGTGCCCCACCTAGTGACGCGCCACAGGAGCACGTCAGCGCCAGTCGCGACGTCCCCACTTTATCGGAGCGGGACGCCCCCTCACTCCGGCGAAACGGGCAGGTCGGCGAAGAGCCTGGACCCGGCGCGCAGCCTTCCCCCGCTACCGGGATGGATCAGTCCTTACCGGACTTGCGGTGATGGTGCTCGTGCCGGGTGGCGCCGCCCAGCGGCCACAGCCGGTCCACCTCCGCGTTCAGCGTCGCCCCGATGAGCACGGCCAGCGCGGTGATGTAGAGCCACAGCAGCACGGCGATCGGCGCCGCGAGCGAGCCGTAGATCGACAGCGGGGTGAACCAGGCCGCCAGCACCTCGCGCAGGAACGCGGCGCACACGATCCAGATCACCAGCGCCAGCACGGCCCCCGGAACCTCGCGCCACCAGCGCGTGCGGTGCGGCACGCTCACGTGGTAGAGCAGCGTGAGCATCAGCACCGAGCCGATCACGAGCACGGGCCAGTAGAGGATCGTCACGAGCACGGCGTACCTGGGCAGGGCGGTGGACATCAGGGTGGGCCCGATGACCAGGATCGGCATGACGACCAGCCCGATCAGCAGCGCGGCGAGATACAGGCCGAACGACAGGACCCGGGTGCGGATGATCCCCCGGGTCTCCCCAAGGCCGTACGCGATGGATATCAGGTCCACGTAGACGAACAGGGCCCGCGAGCCCGACCACAGCGACAGCAGGAAGCCGACGGAGATCAGCGAGACCTGGCCGCCGCTCAGCACGTCGGCGAGCAGCGGCTTGACGACCCGCTGGACGGTGTTGTCGGTGAACAGCAGCTCGGACTGGTCCACGACCCAGCGCCTGATCTCGCCGATGGCGGCCGGGCCGAGCAGCCCGCTCAGGTGGCCCATGACGCCGAGCAGCCCGAGCACGAACGGCGGCAGCGACAGCAGCGCGAAGAACGCCGCCTCACCCGCGAGGCCGGTCACCCGGTAGTTGACGCCCGCCATCGTGGTCGCCTTGACCAGGGCCCAGACGTTCGTCTCGCGCAGCCACGTGACACGCGCGCGGGCCAGCGCCATACCCTTGCGCGTGAGGCGCCGCGGCCTGCGCGACGGCGCGTCCGTGGAGGTCATGGCACCCAACCGGTCATGAGAACTGCGCTCTACCCGCTGCCGCGGCGGTTAGTACGTGGCCTGCGGGCGGATTGTCGCCGCCCAGAATAGGGGCCCCGGCGTGCTGCTCGCGAGAACCCCTCACGAACCGTTGTACGCGTACCCGTGTCATCTGTCCGTGACGGGCGGTGAACAATGGAGACATGATCTGCCCAGCGTGCAGGGAGCACCGGCACGAGGACTGCCGCGGCGGATCCTGGTGCGACTGCCAGCATCAGGATCCGTCCGAGAGGGAGCACGAGGCCGAGCCGCCGGAGAACTGGGTCCGCAAGGGCTGACGACCCCGCGTCACATTGCCGTCACAATCCCGCATCCTGGACACGAACTTGGACATCCAGGATCTCAGAGGTATCGTTTGGGACATGCCAGCGGACCCGTTGCTCGTCGTGCGACGCCACGTCGATCTCCTGCGTGTCCGTAGCGCGATCTGTATCGACGCCGGCTGACCGTCGCCCTCCGCTGATCCATCCGGGCGCTCGGCCAGGCGTCTTTTTCGTATGCCCTCACACTCGACGGCGAGGTGAGAGGCCGCCTGCGCCGGCGTCCGCCGAAACCCGATCTCAGACCGAGCCTCGGAGAAGGACGTGTGCCCATGAGCACCCCGGCCCGCCCGGCGAATCGCCACCACAAGCGCCCGCGCGGCGAAGGTCAGTGGGCTCTCGGTTACCGTGAGCCGCTGAACAAGAACGAGGAGAACAAGAAGGCCGACGACGGGCTGAACGTCCGCCAGCGGATCATCGACATCTACTCCAAGCGCGGCTTCGACTCCATCGACCCCGCCGACCTGCGCGGCCGCTTCCGCTGGTTCGGCCTGTACACCCAGCGCAAGCCCGGCATCGACGGCGGCAAGACCGCGATCCTGGAGCCCGAGGAGCTGGACGACCGCTACTTCATGCTGCGCGTCCGCATCGACGGCGGCCGGCTCAGCCTGGAGCAGCTCCGGGTGATCGCCGACATCTCCAACGAGTACGCCAGGGGCACCGCCGACGTCACCGACCGCCAGAATATCCAGCTCCACTGGATCGCGATCGAGTCCGTCCCGGACATCTGGCGGCGGCTGGAGGCGGTCGGCCTGTCGACCACCGAGGCGTGCGGCGACACCCCTCGTGTCATTCTGGGCTGCCCTCTGGCCGGGATCGACGCCGACGAGGTGATCGACGGCACGGAACAGATCCGCGAGATCTACGACCGGTACATCGGGGACAAGGCGTTCTCGAACCTGCCGCGCAAGTTCAAGACCGCGGTCAGCGGCTGCCCGGCCCACTGCACGGTCCATGAGATCAACGACGTCGCGTTCGTCGGCGTGGTGAACGAGCAGGGCGAGCGCGGCTTCGACGTCTGGGTGGGCGGCGGCCTGTCGACCAATCCGATGTTCGCCAAGCGGCTCGGCGCGTTCGTCCGGCCCGAGCAGGTCCACGAGGTGTGGGCCGGGGTGGCGGGGATCTTCCGCGACTACGGCTACCGCCGCCTGCGGCACCGGGCGCGGATCAAGTTCCTTGTCAACGACTGGGGCGCGGAGAAGTTCCGCCAGGTCCTTGAGACCGAGTACCTCAAGTACGCCCTGCCGGACGGCCCGGCCCCGCAGACGCCGCGCAGCGGCCGACGCGACCACGTGGGCGTCCACCCGCAGCGGGACGGCAACTTCTACGTCGGCTTCGCCCCCCGGGTGGGCCGGCTGGACGGCGACACCCTGCACCGCATCGCCGACATCGCCGAGCGGCACGGGTCCGCCCGGGTCCACACGACGGTCGAGCAGAAGATGGTCATCCTCGACGTCGCCCCGGACAAGGTGGAGTCGATCGTGTCGGAGCTTGAGGCGGTCGACCTGCGGGTCAACCCGTCCACCTTCCGCCGTCAGACGATGGCCTGCACCGGCATCGAGTACTGCAAGCTCGCGATCGTCGAGACCAAGGCGACCGCGTCAGCACTGATCGACGAGCTGGAGCGGCGACTGCCGGACTTCGCCGAGCCGCTGACCATCAACGTCAACGGCTGCCCCAACTCCTGCGCCCGCATCCAGGTCGCCGACATCGGCCTGAAGGGCCAGCTCGTGGTCAACGACAAGGGCGAGCAGGTCGAGGGCTACCAGGTCCACCTGGGCGGCTCGGTCGGGCTCAACCCGAGCTTCGGCCGGAAGGTCCGCGGGCTCAAGGCCACGGCCGAGGAGCTGCCCGACTACGTGGAGCGGGTCGTGCGCAACTTCGAGAAGCAGAAGAACGACGGCGAGACCTTCGCCGAATGGGTCCAGCGCGCCGACGAAACCGACCTCAAGTGACCACCGAGGGCGCGGTGGCGTCTGGACTGAGGAGCGAGCGAGTGCGAGGAACGAGCGCTCGTGAGCGACGACGGAAGACGCCACCTGGAAAGCGCCCGAGGCCAGCGAGCGGAGCGAGCAAATGAGCACCGAGAGGGCGGCGCCGTTCTACTGCCCGTACTGCGGCGAGGAGGACCTGGAGCCCTACGTGACCGAGGAGGAGAGCCACGGATGGTACTGCAGATCCTGCGCCCGCGCCTTCCGGGTGAAATTCCTCGGCCTCGGCGTGCGTTCGTGATCCCCGAAGGCTTTTCATCCAATGATCCGATGAACCAATGAACGACGTGTGAGGAGTAGCGATGTCGGTGGCGGAGATAGAGGCAGGGCTGGAGCGGCAGCGGGTGACGCTGGACCTCCAGGGAATCGTGGAGTCCGCGGCGCGCTTCCTTGAGGACGCGCCCGCCCGGGAGATCATCCGTTGGGCCGCGGCCACCTTCGGCGACCGCCTCTGTCTCACCTCGTCGATGAGCGACGCCCTGCTGATCGACCTGGTCAGCAGGGTCAAGCCCGGTGTCGACGTGCTGTTCATCGACACCGGCTACCACTTCGCCGAGACCATCGGCACGCGGGACGCGGTCGAGGCGGTCTACCAGGTCAACGTGATCAACGTGAAGCCGTCCAGGACCGTCGAGGAGCAGGACCGCGACCTGGGGCCGCGCCTGTACGGGCGCAACCCCGACCTGTGCTGCTACCTGCGCAAGGTCGAGCCGCTGAACCGGGCGCTCGAGCCGTACCTCGCCTGGGTGTCGGGCATCCGCCGCGATGAGTCGCCCACCAGGGCGAACACCAAGGTCGTGGAGTGGGACGCCAAGCGGCAGATGGTGAAGATCAACCCCATCGCCCGGTGGACCCAGGAGGACGTGGACAACTACATCGCCGACAACGGCGTCCTGATCAACCCGCTGCACTACGACGACTACCCCTCGATCGGCTGCGCACCCTGCACCCGCCGGGTGGCGCCGGGCGAGGACCCGCGCAGCGGCCGCTGGGCCGGCCTCGGCAAGATCGAGTGCGGCATCCACCTGTGACGACCGTCCCGCACGCAGGCGCGCCGCTGATCGCGGTGGCGCACGGGTCCCGCGACCCGCGCGCCGCCGCGACCGTGGAGGCGCTGCTCGACGGCGTACGGCGGGCGCGGCCCGGCCTGGACGTCCGCGCCGCCTATCTCGACCACGCCACGCCGTCGCTGCCGCAGGCGCTGTCGGGGCTGGACGAGGCCGTCGTGCTTCCCCTGCTGCTCACCGCCGCCTACCACAGCCGGGTGGACATCCCGGCGGCGCTGCGGGAGGCGGCCGGACGCACGCCGCTGCTGCGGGCCGTCTGCGGCCCCACGCTCGGCCCGCACCCGCTGCTCGTCCAGGCCCTCGAACGCCGCCTCGCCGAGGCCGGTGTGGAGATCGGCGACCCGGACACCGCCGTGGTGCTCGTCTCGGCCGGCTCCAGCGACCGCCGGGCGAACGCGACGATCGCCGCCGTCGCCCGCGAGTGGGCACGCACCCGCCCCTGGTGGTCGGTCACCGCCGCCTACGCCTCGGCCGCCGCGCCCAGGCCCCGGGACGAGGTCGTACGGCTGACGCGCGCGGGCGCCCCGAAGGTCGTGGTGGCGCCTTACCTGCTGGCCCCCGGCTACTTCGCCGACGCCGTGGAGCGCGACACCCTGGAGGCCGGGGCGCACGCCGTGGCAGACGTCCTCGGCCCCGCCCCCGAACTGGTCGCTCTCCTGCTCGAACGCCACGCCCAGGCCGTACGCGCCGCCTCCGCGGCCGCCTGACGGTGCGGCCGAGGCTAGGCGAAGTCCTGAATGGTGGTCACCAACTCCTCCAGACGCTTGACGGTCACAGCAGGTAGCGAGCCGAACACGTAGTTCAAATATACTCTGGCCCGATCCTCATCCAGGGTGGTCAGCCCCGCCAGCATCGCCTCCAGCACATGCTCGCTCTCGGCCTCGTCGGGGTGTGCCACGGCCGACAGCACCGCGAGTTCGGGGCAGGCGCGGGCCTGCTCAGGGTCGGTGATCAGGGGCATGCGGCCAGGATGGATCGCCAGTGGAGCGATGACGCCGTTCGGGCCCAGTCGGATCGCCTGCTCGCGCCAGCGGGCCATCGACCGGTCCGGACAGATGACTAGCAGCGCCGTGTCGCACTTGTGCTGCGATCGCAACGTCGTGACGTAGACCGGCCAGCTGAACCTCTTGGCGACATCCCGTCCGAGCTGCACCTCCACGATCACGGCCAGGAGCGCCGTTCCGGTCTCGTCCCGCACGACCACCACCGAGTCGGCGCGGTGTTCGATCGGTCCCGGCTGGGTGCAGTCGGCAGCCTCGACGCGAACGGCGACGAAGGGCGGGATCTGCATCCCGGTCACGCAGCGCAGAAGCTCGATCGCGGTCTCCGGCCGGTTGCGGATGAGCTCGATCGGTATTTCGTGATCGATACCAGGCATGGCTGCGACGTTACTGAATGTGTTCAATCAATTACTGAGAGTTTGAATGAATGGCGGCAATTGGCGGCTATGTCGGAGTCGATACAGCGAGGGCGGCCCCCGGGGCACGCGGCGCCAGGATTGGCGCATGACGACCTAGCCCTTCGGGAATGGCGGCTTCTCGGTGGGCTGCTCGCACGCCGACGACAGGATCTCCTGCCCGTTCGGCTTGCGGATCACGATGTCCCTGTCACAGTTGATGGGCGTCGGCGCCACGCCCACCAGCCACGCCTCCCGGATCGTCACCCTGGCGCTGGTGCGATACTCGCCGGTCTCGCCGACGAGCCGCTCGACCTCCCGCTCGCCGAGCGTGGGAATCGGCGCGCCCGGGTCACGGTCCGCCGCCACCCGCTGGACCGGCACCAGCGCGACGTCCACCTCGTTGTATCCCTTCAGATCCCTGCCGGACTCGTCGATCCACGAGATCAGGTGATCGACCTGGTCGCTCTGGACGCCGCAGACGCCCTGCGTCTCCAGTCGGCCGTTGAGCCAGACGAACGCGTACGACGGCTCGCGGCAGTCGACCTGCACGTTCACCGACTCGCTGATGCCCGTGTAGGGGAACCGCAGGACGCGCCCGCCCGTATCGATCTCCTTTTCGAGGAACACCCGCTGCCCCGCGAGGTACGACACCCCCGGAGTCAGCGAAGGGCCGGCCATGGCCGCGGTGTCCGGGCCGTCGCCGGGTGCGATCGTGACCGTACGCGGCGCGGTCGCCACCAGCACCGCGGCGGCCAGGCCGGCGGCCAGCACCGCCCCCGCGGCGCCGCGACGGCGCCGGATGCGCCGCACCCGCCGGTCGACGTCGGCCAGGGTGACGCCCGCGCCCCTCACCTCGGCGGCGTGCCGGGCGAGCAGGTCACGCAGATCGCTGTCGGTCATCGTCATGTCAGCCCTCCAGGCTCATCGCGGAGCGGGCGGCGGAATGGACGCGCAGCCTGGCCAGCGCCCTGCTCGCCTGGCTCCGCACGGTGGCGACCGAGCAGCCGAGGATCTCCGCGATCTGCACGTCACCCAGGTCGGCGAAGTAACGCAGCACGATCACCGCGCGCTGTTTCGGCGGCAGGCAGGTGAGGGCCTGCCGTACGGCCTCGCGGGAGCCGAGCAGGTCGGCGGAGTCGCCGACGGCCGGTTCCGGCAGCACGTCGGTCGGCCGCTCGCCCCGCCAGCGCCTGCGCCACCAGGAGGCGTGGGTGTTGGCCAGGATGCGGTAGACGTACGGGTCGGGGTTCTCGCCGACCCTGCGCCAGGCCAGCCACGCCTTGGCCAGCGCCGTCTGGAGCAGGTCCTCGGCGGTGGCCCAGTCGCGGCAGAGCAGGTAGGCCGTCCGCAGCAGTCGGTCCGAGCGCTGTTGGACGTAGCGCTCGAAGTCGGCCCGGTCGCGCATGTGCGGCCCCCAGGTTCTCGGTGATCCCTCGGTGAACGGTCACCGATGACTACGCCCTGGGAGCGTCCCGCCGTTGCCTCGTACGGCCATCCGGTTTCGCGGCGGGGCGGTGCGGACCGGCTCAGTGCAGGGGGGCTCAGTGCAGGGGGGCTCAGTGCAGGGGGGCTCAGTGCAGGGGGCTCAGTGCAGGCCGTGGTGGCGGCGGTCGGGGACCTCGTATCCGCCGTAGCCCGGCCGCCGGCGGCGCTCCTGCCACCACTCGCTCCAGGCGAACCAGCCGCGCTTGATCGGCTCGGCCCGGGAGTCGCCGATGATCTTCACGTCGCCCATCAGCACGTACGCCGTGACCTTGACGACGGGGGCGGACTGGCCGCGGGGGGCCTCGACCACCTGGACCTTCTTGTCCCCCATGATCGTGACGCCGGAGAGCTCGACGTCGACGCCGTCCGGCACGATGATCTTCACGTCGCCCATCACGCACGTGGCGACGATGTCCACCTCACGCCCGCGCACCTCCGCCTGGCGCAGGTCGAGGACCACGTCGCCCATGACGCAGACCGCGCCGATGCCGTCGTCGATCCGCCACGTGCCGGTCCTCTTGGCGTCGCCCATCACCGCCACGATCCACTTGCGCATCCTGCCCTGCGGGGCGGCCGGCGCCGCAGGGGCGGGTGCCGGGGCGGGGGCGGCACCCGGCAGGTCGGCGGTGATCTGGGCGAGCTCGCCGTGGGTCTGCGCCAGATAGGCGGCCTCGGTCCGCTCGGTCAGTTCCCCGAGGGTCAGCCGCCCCTCCGCGGACGCCACGCGCAGCCGTTCCACCACGGACTCGCGTTCGGCGTCGGATGCCCGCATACCACCCGGATCATTCACGCCCTTCACCGTATCCCGGCCGGCCCCGCTCTCCCTCCTCCCTGGGAACGATCCTGGGAACGATCCTGCGAGACGATCCCTGCGGACGAGGCCGGAAAGGGGCTGTGTGAGCATGGAATCGTGACCCGCAGCAGGTTGCTGGAGGCGATAGCGGGAGGGGACGTCGCGCGGGTGGCGGCGATGCTGCACCCGGACACCGCCGTGAACCCCGCTCAGGGGACGACGCCGCTTTATCGGGCGGCCGTCGGCGGTCACCATGACATCGTCAGGCTGCTCCTGGAGTACGGCGCCGACCCGGACCAGCCGAGCGGGGGGCACGAGGAGGGCCTTCCGCTCTGCGCGGCGGCGTGCTGGGACCACGCCGAGACCGTGCAGGCGCTGCTCGACGGCGGCGCCGACCCCGACGCGGCGGAGGAGGGCGGCTGGACGGCCCTGCTGTGGGCCGCGGCCAACGGCAACCTTGAGTCGGCCGACATCCTGCTCGACGCCGGGGCCGATCCCGGCCGGGCCGACGACGACGGCGACACCCCGCTGACACTGGCCACGATCTTCGGGGCGTACGGGATCGTCTGGTCCCTGCTGGAGCACGGCGCCGACCCGTCCGCGCCGGGCTGGGACGGCGCGACCCCGCTGGAGATCGCCGCGCGGCTGGCGACGGTGGATCTCGAAGCCGTGTTGCGCGAGGAGGTCTCCGCGAGGGTGGAGGGCGAGCACACGGTGCTGGTCGCCCACGGCTCCGCTCCGGACGGCACCCGGAGCGTCACGGTCGAGGCGCGCGGCGCCGGCGGCGGCTACTCGATCATCCGCCAGCACGGGCACGCCGCCATCGCGACGGTCCTGGAGGCGGCTCTCGGCCTGCGGCCGTCCGCGGACGTGCTGCTCAGGCGCGTGCTGCCCTACCGCGACCTGGACGAGGACGACGAGACGTGGTGGGCGGCCGTGCACGCGCTCCAGTCCCGCCACGACGAGGAGACGTTCCTGGCTCTGGCCCGGCTGTGCGAGAGCGACGACCCGGTGGAGCGGGAGTTCGGCGTCGACGTGCTCGCGGAATTCGGCCAGGAGGCGGGGCTCGGAAAGGAGGCGGGGATCGGCCAGGGGGCCGTGTCCCTGGGTGCGGGGCACGACCCCTACCGGGACCGCATCCTGGAGATCCTGCGCGACATGGCCCGGCACGAGACCGAGCCCGCGGTCGTCGAGGCGCTCCTGCACGCCTTCGGCCACCAGGCCGACGAACGGGCGCTCCCCGAGGTGCTGAAGATCGTCAACAGCCCGGGCCGGGAGCCGACGGTCCACGACCCCATCGCGCTCGCCGCGGTCCTGCCCCCGGACGACGAGGACGGACTGACCACGCTGATCCGGCTGAGCCAGTGCGCCGACGACGAGGTGCGCGACTGGGCGACGATGGGCATCGCGGGGCTGCCCGCCGACACCGCCGCCATCAGAGACGCGCTGGTCACCCGGCTGACGGACCGCGATCTGACGACGGTGGCCGAGGCCGCGCGGGGCCTGGCCGGGCGCGGGGACCGGCGGGCGATCGAGGGCGTCCACCGGGTGCTGTGCGAGGCGCGCGCCGACCAGGACTACGCCCGCGACCTCGCCCTGGAGGCGGCCCAGGAGCTCGGCCTGGAGATCTCGGGCGCCTGACCGGATCTCCCGCCCGGTGTTTGTCCCGGCCGCCGGAAATGTTGAGATGGAGTCCCGGCATCGTGGACGTCCCGGTATGGACGAGTCCCGGCATCGACCACAGGAGGACCCAGTGACCCACGACGTGACCAACCAGGTGCCCCCGCTGACCGGCCACGACGTCTCGGCCGACCCGGCGCTGCTGGAGGGGCTCGCCAGGGAGGGGGCGGACTGGGCGACCGGGGAACTGCACCAGCTCGGACTGCTGGCCGGTTCGGCGAAGGCGCAGGAGTGGGGGCGGCTGGCCAACGAGCACCCGCCCGTCCTGCGCACCCACGACCGGTACGGCAACAGGATCGACGAGGTCGAGTTCCACCCGGCCTGGCACGAGCTCATGACGGTCGCGGTCGAGAGCGGCGCGCACGCCGCGCCCTGGACGTCGGCCCGGCCGGGCGCGCACGTCGCCAGGGCCGCCAAGTTCTTCACCTGGTCGCAGGTCGAGGCCGGGCACGGCTGCCCGATCTCCATGACGTACGCCGCCGTGGCCGCGCTGCGGCACTCGCCGTCGCTGCGGGCGGAGTGGGAGCCGCTGCTGGCCTCCCGCACGTACGACTTCGGGCTGCGCCCGCCGCAGGACAAGCGCGGCGTGCTGGCCGGGATGGCCATGACCGAGAAGCAGGGCGGCTCCGACGTGCGGGCCAACACCACCAGGGCCGAGCCGCTGGGCGATGGGAGCTTCGCCCTGACCGGCCACAAGTGGTTCAACTCCGCCCCGATGTGCGACGTGTTCCTGGTGCTGGCCCAGGCCCCGGGCGGGCTGTCGTGCTTCCTGCTCCCCCGCGTGCTGCCCGACGGCACCCGCAACGCGGTGCGCCTGATGCGGCTCAAGGACAAGCTCGGCAACCGGTCGAACGCCTCGGCCGAGGTCGAGTACGAGGGCGCGGTCGCCTACCTCGTCGGCGAGGAGGGCAGGGGCGTCCGGACGATCATCGAGATGGTGAACATGACCAGGCTCGACTGCGTGATCGGCTCGGCCGCCGGCATGCGGTACGGGCTGACGCAGGCGCTCCACCACGCCCGCCACCGCAAGGCGTTCGGCCGGACGCTGGCCGAGCAGCCGCTGATGCGCTCGGTGCTCGCCGACCTGGCGCTGGAGTCCGAGGCGGCGACCACGCTCATGATGCGCCTGGCCGGGGCGACCGACCGGGCCATCGGGGGCGACGCGGCCGAGGGCCTGTTCCGCCGGGCCGCCCTCGCCGCCGGCAAATACTGGGTGTGCAAGCGGGCCCCGGTGCACGCGGCCGAGGCGCTGGAGTGCCTCGGCGGCAACGGGTACGTCGAGGAGTCGCAGATGCCCCGGCTGTTCCGGGAGTCGCCGCTGAACGGCATCTGGGAGGGCTCGGGCAACGTGGCCGCCCTCGACCTGATGCGGGTGATGGCCAGGGAGCCGGAGGCGGTCGAAGCGTTCTTCTCCGAGGTGGCGCTGGCCCAGGACAGGAGGGTCGCCGACGCGGCCGAGCGGGTGCTGAAGAGGCTCGCCTCGGCGGGAGAGGCCGACGCGCGCCGGGTGGCCGAGGAGATGACGCTGGTCCTCCAGGCGTCCCTGCTCGTACGGCACGCCCCCGCCGCGGTCGCCGACGCGTTCTGCGCGTCGCGCCTGTCCGGCGACTGGGGGCGCGCCTTCGGGACGCTGCCCTCCGGCCTCGACCTGGAGGCGATCCTGGACCGCGCGGCGCCGGCGTGAGCCGACCGGCCATGCCGGTGAGCCCATCGCGTCGGCGACGGCGTTAAGGTCGCTGCTGACGGATTAAGACTCGCTAGTGAAGGGAAGTCGCCATGGCGACCACTCGTACCGCGACGACGCAGTGGAAGGGCGCGCTGCTCGACGGTTCGGGCACCGTTTCGCTCGACTCCTCCGGGGTCGGCACCTTCGACGTCTCCTGGCCCTCCCGGGCGGAGGAGGCCAACGGCAAGACGAGCCCGGAGGAGCTGATCGCCGCCGCCCACTCCTCGTGCTTCTCGATGGCCCTGTCCAACGGCCTGGCCAAGGCCGGCACGCCGCCGCAGTCGCTGGAGACCCGGGCGGACGTGACCTTCCAGCCGGGTGAGGGCATCACCGGCATCGTGATCTCCGTCCGCGGGCAGGTGCCCGGCATCTCGGCCGAGGACTTCCAGCAGGCCGCCGAGACGGCCAAGGCGAACTGCCCGGTGAGCAAGGCGCTCACCGGCACGACGATCACCCTGAACGCCGAACTCGTCGGCTGAGCACCAGCGGGAGCCCCCGCCGGACCCGATCCGGCGGGGGCTCCCGCGTTCCCGTGCGAGAGCAGGGGTCGTCGCGGGTGCACGATTCGCCCCGGCAGTGGAGAATGAGGTTACATGCGCGAGGTTTGGCCTGGAGAGCCCTACCCGCTCGGCGCCACCTGGGATGGTGTGGGCACCAACTTCTCGGTGTTCTCGGAGGTGGCCGAGCGGGTCGAGCTGTGCCTGTACGACGACAGAGGCGGGGAGACCCGCGTCGATCTGCCCGAGGTCGACGGGTTCGTCTGGCACGGCTACGTGCCGGGGATCATGCCCGGCCAGCGGTACGGCTTCCGCGTGCACGGGCCCTATCGTCCCGACCACGGGCACCGGTGCAATCCGTCCAAGCTGCTGCTCGATCCGTACGCCAAGGCGATCGAGGGCTCGGTGCGGTGGAACGAGTCGCTGTTCTCCTACCACTTCGCCGACCCCGCCCGGCTCAACACGGAGAACTCCGCGCCGTACATGCCAAAGAACGTGGTCGTGAACCCGTTCTTCGAGTGGGGCAACGACCGGCCGCCCCGCACGCCGTACCACGAGACGGTGATCTACGAGGCACACGTGCGCGGCCTGACCATGCGCCATCCCGCCATCCCCGCGGAGCAGCGGGGCACCTACGCGGGGCTCGCCCACCCGGCCGTGATCGACCACCTCCAGTCGATCGGCGTGACCGCGGTCGAGCTCATGCCCGTCCAC
This sequence comes from Microbispora sitophila, assembly GCF_014892245.1. NCBI lineage: Bacteria > Bacillati > Actinomycetota > Actinomycetes > Streptosporangiales > Streptosporangiaceae > Microbispora > Microbispora sitophila. The sequence continues at coordinate 380,153 of NZ_JADBGC010000005.1, forward strand.
CAGTTCGTGCCGGAGCACTTCCTGGTCGCCCGGGGGCTGACCAACTACTGGGGCTACAACACGATCGCCTACATGGCGCCGCACAACGCGTACGCCAGTTCCGGGCAGCGCGGCGAGCAGGTCCAGGAGTTCAAGGCGATGGTGCGCGCCCTGCACGAGGCGGGCATCGAGGTGATCCTCGACGTCGTCTACAACCACACCGCCGAGGGCGACCACATGGGCCCCACGCTGGGCTTCCGGGGCATCGACAACGTCGCCTACTATCGCCTGCGCGAGGAGGACCGCCGCTACTACCTCGACTACACCGGGTGCGGCAACTCGCTCAACGTCCGCTCGCCCCACGCGCTTCAGCTGATCATGGATTCGCTGCGCTACTGGGTGCTCGACATGCACGTGGACGGCTTCCGCTTCGACCTCGCCGCCGCGCTGGCGCGGGAACTGCACGACGTCGACCGGCTGAGCGCGTTCTTCGACCTCATCCAGCAGGATCCGGTGATCTCGCAGGTCAAGCTGATCGCCGAGCCGTGGGACGTCGGCCCGGGCGGCTACCAGGTCGGGAACTTCCCGCCGTTGTGGACCGAGTGGAACGGCAAATACCGCGACTCCGTGCGGGACTTCTGGCGCGGGGCCTCCCAGACGCTGCCCGAGTTCGCCTCGCGCCTGGCCGGGTCGAGCGACCTGTACGCCAGCAGCGGCCGCCGTCCGGTCGCCTCGATCAACTTCGTGACCGCCCACGACGGGTTCACCCTCACCGATCTCGTGTCGTACGACCACAAGCACAACGAGGCCAACGGCGAGGGCAACCGCGACGGCACGGACGACAACCGCTCCTGGAACTGCGGCGCCGAGGGCCCGGTGGAGGATCCCGGCATCGTACGGCTGCGCCGCCGGCAACGACGCAACCTCCTCACCACGCTGTTCGTGTCCCAGGGCGTGCCGATGCTGCTGGCGGGCGACGAGTTCGGCCGCACCCAGCACGGCAACAACAACGCCTACTGCCAGGACAACGAGATCTCCTGGATCGACTGGTCGCTGATCCGGCAGGAGGGCGACCTGCTCGAGTTCGTCCGCCGCCTGGCCGCCTTACGGCGGGCGCATCCCGTCTTCCGGCGGCGCCGGTTCTTCCAGGGCCGCACGGTCGGGGACGGCAGCAGGGACGTCATCTGGCTCACGCCGTCCGGCACCGAGATGACCGACGGCGACTGGCACACGGGCTACGCGAAGTCGCTGGCGGTGTACGTCAACGGCGACGCGATCAGCGAGCCCGGCCCGCGCGGCGAGCGGATCAGGGACGAGACGTTCCTGCTGCTGATCAACGCCCACCACGAGAACCTGACGTTCGCACTCCCCGGGCCGGAGCTGGGGGCCGCCTGGCGTCCCGTCCTCGACACCGCCGACGAGGACGTCCGCGACGACCCGTACGCCGAGGAGATCCTGCCCGCCGGGGCCAAGGTCTGCCTCGCCGACCGGTCCATGCGGGTCCTGGTCTGCGCCGGCGGCTGAGCCGTCCACGCTGCCGCCCCGGGCCGCCGGAAGGCCGGGACGCGGCCGGGCACGACCCCGGCGGACCCGCGTGCCGTGCGGGTCGATGGCGCAACTCGGCCGCTTACCCCCATAGGGGACATTCCTGCACACTTCGTTACCCTCGGGCGGGTGACCACGACACCAGTGCAGGCCGGCCTGCCGCCGAAGCCCCGGGCGGCGGTCGTGCGGGACGCCCTCGGGGTCGGCACGGCCGTCGGTCTGTCGGGCTTCGCGTTCGGCGTCACCTCGGCGGGCGCGGGGATGACCGTCGTCCAGACCTGCGTGCTGTCGCTGTTCGTGTTCACCGGGGCGTCCCAGTTCGCTCTGGTGGGCGCGCTCGGCAGCGGCGGGAACCCGCTCGCCGCCGCGGCCGGGGCGCTGCTGCTCGGCGTACGGAACGCCTTCTACGGGCTGCGGCTGTCGCAGTTGCTCGGGCTCCCCGCGGCGGTCCGCCCGTTCGCCGCGCAGTGGCTGATCGACGAGACCTCCGCCGTGGCCCTGGCCCAGCCCGACCGGCGCCTCGCCCGGCTCGGGTTCACGGTCACCGGGGTCAGCCTGTACGCAGGATGGAACATCACCACGTTCCTGGGCGCGCTGGGCGCCTCCGCGCTCGGCGATCCGGCGGTCTGGGGGCTCGACGCCGCCGGCCCGGCCGTCTTCCTCGCCCTGCTCCTGCCCATGCTCCGGGCCCGCTCCGCCTCCACGCCCGCCGCCGCTCCCCCGGCCGGCTCCACTGCTTTTCCCGCTGCTTCTCCCGCTGCTTCTCACGAGACGGCCGGTGACGCGGCCCGCCCGCACGCCGCGCCGCCCGGCACACCGCCGGGCCGGGCCCCGCTCGTCCGGGCGTTCGTCCGCGCGTTCATCCGGGCGTTCGTCCGGCGTGAGGAGGCGGCGGTGGCGGCGCTGGCCGTCGTGCTCGCCCTCGCCTGCGTGCCGTTCGTGCCCGCGGGCGTGCCGGTGCTGGTGGCCGTGCTCGCCGCGCCCGCCGTGCTGGCCGTATCCCGGCTCCTCGCCCGCCGCTCGCCCGGAGGAGGACGTTGATGGTCTGGGTCGCGATCGTCGTCACGGCGGCCGGGTGCTACGCCGTGAAGCTGCTCGGTCTGTCGGTGCCGGCGGCGGTGCTGGAGCGGCCGCTCGTCCGCAGACTGGCCGCGCTGGTGCCGATCGCGGCACTGGCGGCGCTGATCGCCCTGCAGACCTTCGCCGACGGCCGCACGATCGTCGTCGACGCCCGGGCCGCCGGGCTCGCCGCGGCGGCCGTCGCGCTGCTGCTGCGCGCGCCGTTCCTGGTGATCGTCGCGGTCGCCGTCGTCGTCACCGCCGCCGTCCGCGCCCTGACCGGCTGACCAGCGCGCCCCTCACGGGCGGACGCCGCGGCTTGACGGCGGGGCCACACAGCGGTGATCATGCGTGCTCCGCCATGTGAGGAGGTGCCGGTGAACAGTGCCGCCGAGGGGGACGCGGAGGAGGCGGAGACGAGAGCGTTACGGTTCGCGCTCTTCGGCATCCTCTTCTCCATGGCGGTCCTGCTGACCTCCTGCGGCTGGGTCGTGGACTTGTACCGCCCCCCGCTCGGCCCCGGAGAACCCGCCGCCGTGGACGGGGACACGCCCCTGGCCGTCATGCTGGTCTCCGGTCTGGCCGTCCTGTTCGCCGTACTCGCCGCGCTGCTCATGCGACGCTCCAGGATGGCGCTGGTGCTGTGCGTGGTGCTGGTCGCCGTCTCGCTCATCCGGATCCGGCAGGCGGACGCCGCGGCGGACGAGTACGCCGCGTGCGCGTACCCCAGTGCGGGCCGTACGCCGCCCGAGTGGTGCGCCCGGCGCTGACCGGTGACGCCGGCAGGTCAGCGGGCGAGGATCTTGTCGAGGTCGTAGCTCACCGGGCGTTCGAGCTGTTCATAGGTGCAGGACGCGGGGGTGCGGTCGGGGCGCCAGCGGCGGAACTGGGCGGTGTGACGGAACCGGTCGCCCTCCATGTGGTCGTAGGCCACCTCGACGACCCGTTCGGGCCGCAGCGGGATGAACGACAGGTCCTTCTTGGCGTTCCACCGTGACACGGCGCCGGGCAGGCGCTGGCCCTCGGCGCCGCCCGCCGCGACCTCGGCCCAGTGTCCCCACGGGTGCTCGCTCAGGTCCTCCACCCGGTAGGGCGCGAGCTCCTCGACGAGTTCCTCCCGCCGCTTCATCGGGAACGACGCCGCGACGCCGACGTGGTGCAGGCGGCCGTCCGGCGAGTAGAGCCCGAGCAGCAGCGAGCCGACGACCGGCCCCGACTTGTGCTCGCGGTAGCCCGCCACCACGCAGTCGGCCGTGCGCTCGTGCTTGACCTTGAACATCACGCGCTTGTCCGGCACGTACGGCTGGTCGCCCGGCTTGACGACGATGCCGTCCAGACCGGCGCCCTCGAACGCGTCGAACCACTCGGCGGCCCGGCCCTCGTCCTGCGTGACCGGCGTGAGCCGTACGGACCGGCCCGCACCCACCAGCATCTCCTCCAGACGGGCCCTCCGCTCCGAGAACGGCGCCTCCATGAGGTCCTCCGTCGCGGTGGCGAGCAGGTCGAAGGCGACGAAGGACGCGGGCGTGTTCTCGGCCAGCAGCCGCACCCGGGACTGCGCGGGGTGGATGCGCTGCTGCAGCGCGTCGAAGTCGAGCGACTGTCCCCTGATCAGCACGATCTCGCCGTCCACGACGCACTTGGGCGGCAACTCCCGCCTGACGGCCTCGACCAGCTCGGGGAAGTAGCGCGTGAAGGGCCGCTCGTTCCTGCTGCCCAGGAAGACCTCGTCGCCGTCACGGAAGACGATGCAGCGGAAGCCGTCCCACTTCGGCTCGTAGTAGAGCGTGCCGTCCTGTCTCGGCAGCCCCTTGACGGCCTTGGCGAGCATCGGCGCGACCGGCGGCACGACCGGCAGGTCCAGGTCGGGGATCTGCGGCTCAACCGGAAGCTTCATCCTGCGCCTCCCTGATGTATCGGCAGAAGAGGAAGCCATCCTCTTCTAGCACCTGAGCGAGGGTCAGCGGCGTGTGCGAGGCGACGCCGTCCAGTATGCGCGCCGCGTCGCCGCCGACCAGCAGCGGGCTCACGGTCAGCGCCAGCTCGTCGACCAGGCCGGCGGCGGCCAGCTGCGCGTTCACCCGGGGGCCGCCCTCGCACAGGACGCGGCCGAGCCCCCGGTCGCGCAGCTCGCTCACGGCGGCCGCGAGATCGACCCGCTCGTCGCCCGCGACGATCAGGTCGGCCCTCCCGGCCGCCTCCTCGCGGCGGTCCTTCGGCGCCGACTCCGTGGTGATCACGATCGTCCGGGCGTACGGCTCCGCCTCGGTGAACAGCGGGCTGTCGAGGTCGAGGTCGAGGCCGCGGGTGACGACGGCGACGGGCGGCGCCGGTGGCCTGCCCTCCCGCAGCGCCCGCCACGACTCGCGCGGGCGGGCCGGGCGGTATCCCTCCGTGCGGACGGTGGCGGCCCCGGCCAGCACCACGTCGGCCAGGCCGCGCAGCAGTCCGAAGATCCGCTTGTCGGCCCGGCCGGACAGGCCCTCCGAATGGCCCTCGATCCAGGCCGCGCCGTCGGCGCTGGCCACCATGTTGAGGCGCAGCCAGTGGTCGCGCGGATAGGCGTAGGCGGCGGGGATGTCCGGCTCGTCCTCGGTGAAGGGGTGGATGCGGCGCACGCTTCCTACAGTGGCACACCGCACCGACAACGCCGCCGCGACGCCCGGGTGAGGATCTTCCGCCACAGCTCCTGCGCCCGGGCGCCCATACCGGGTCGAAGCCCAGCGCCTCGGCACGGCGCGCCAGCCCCGACCGCCTGAGCAATCGCCCCATCAGGAGAACCAGTGATCACCGAGCTTCACCTGCCGCAGTCGAGGAAGGTCTGGTGCGTAGACAGACCATTGAGACTGCGGCTCGCCCCATGGCGTGCCGGCGATCCGGCGCCGGGCGGCCACCAGCTCGGCCTGGTCGCTCGTCCGGGCCTCTCATGAGGGTGTTGTGCGATGGCCTCGCCCTTCCAACGTAGATTCATGCGGTACGGCTGCAGGTATCGCCCGCAATGGATCTCGCCGCCGGATGACAACGGGGAGCCCCGAACGACTCCCCCGGCAGAGGCCCGCCTATGACACTCCCTGAAGACGACCGGCAGATGCTTCACTTCGCGGTTGAGTACGCGCCGGCCCCGATTCACCGCGCCGTCGAGATCCCGCTGGGCCATGTCCTCAACGCAGCCCGCTCCGACGCCAACACCGACCAGATACCGGGAGCTCGCCGCGGCACTGCACTATCTCGCGGCCAACGCCATCGCCGCCGACGGCCACCCCGTCGACCTCGATGACATGGCCACCATCTCGCCCTACATCACCCACGTCATCCGCCGGTTCGGCGACTGGATCCTCAACCTGACCCCGCCGACCGCCAACCCCACCACCCGACTCGACCTCGAGTCCCAAGTCCTCTTCGCCCCATAACCGGCGGCTCGCTCGCCGCTGCGGGTGCTCTTCGGCACCGAAGGGCCGCGGATGACCAAGCAGGCCTACGTCGAGCGGCTCAAGACGTGGGCCGGCCGGGAGGAGCTGTCAGCGGCGGCTCACTGACTGCTCGGCCTCCTGACTGTTCGACCCTGACGCCCCTCGGCGTCCGGGCCGCGGTCAGCCACAGGCCGGTGAATACGGCGCAGGCCAGCGTTACAGCACCCGCCGCGAGGAAGGCGCTGTTGAGGCCGGATTCGAAGGAGGCGCCGCCGGACTCCCGCGTGTGGACGATCGCCCCGAGCACCGCCACTCCGAGCACCGCGCCGATCTGCCGGGTGGTGCTGCTGACGCCCGAGGCGAGGCCGCCCTCCTGCGGGCTGACCGCCTGGATGGCGGCCCCGGTCAGCGGCGACATGGTGAGAGCGAACCCGATGCCGACGACCGCCAGCCGCCACCACACGTTCCCGTAGCCGGTATCGGCGTGGACGAAGCCCAGCGCCAGCAGCCCCAGCCCGGCCAGGACCAGGCCGATGCTGACGACGACGCGGAAGCCGCACCTGGCCGCGAACCGGCCCGCGTACGGGCTGACGATCACCATGGCCAGCGAGGCGGGCAGGGTCCGCAGCCCGGCGACCAGGATCGAAGTGTCCTGGACGTAGACGAAGAACTGGGAGAAGAAGAACGACGACCCCATCAGCGCGAACCCGACCACGACCATCGCCGTGTTGGACACCGTGAACAGCCGCTGACGAAACAGCCGTAGCGGCAGCATCGGCGTCGACACACCACCCTCGACCACGACGAACGCGGCCAGGAGCACCAGTCCGGCGGCGAAGCTGCCCAGGATCACCGGCGAGGTCCAGCCTCGGGAACCGCCCTCGATCAGGCCGTAGGTCACAGTGCCCACGCCCGCGACGGACAGGACCGTGCCGGGGACGTCGATCGGCGGCGCGCTCGGGTTGCGGGACTCCCCCAGCACGCGCAGCCCGGCCAGGAGCAGGACCGCCCCTATGGGCACGTTGACCAGGAAGATGGCGGGCCAGCCGAAGGACTCCACCAGGATCCCGCCCGCCAGCGGTCCGGCGGCCAGGCCGATGCCGCTGAACCCGGCCCACAACCCGATCGCTCTGACGCGCTCCCTCGGGGCGGGATACGCGGCGGCGAGCAGCGCTAGTGAGGCGGGGCTCAGCGCCGCGGCCCCGACGCCCTGCAGCACCCGCCCGGCGATCAGCCAAGCGATCGAGGGCGCGAGCGAACACACCACCGACGCGGCCGTGAACACCACCACCCCGGCCAGGAACACCCGCCTGCGGCCGAACCGGTCGGCGAAGACGCCGCCCGACAGCAGCAGCATGGCCACCAGCAGCACGTAGGCGTCGACGATCCACTGCAGGCCGGTCAGCCCGGTGTGGAGCCGCTGCTGCATGTCGGGCAGGGCGGCACCGACGATCGTGTTGTCGAGCAGCACCATGAACTGACCTGCGCAGGTCAGGGTGAGCAACGCTTTCACGTACATCCTTCCTAAAAGCAGTCGATGACTGCGTTTAGGGAGACTCTAACGCAAGTCTCGACTGCGTTAAGGTGAGGGTATGGATGAGCAGGGGCGAGCCAGGCGGCCCGGCGGGCGCAGCGCCCGGGTCCGCGCGGCAGTGCACCAGGCCGTTACCGACCTGGTCAGCGAGCGTGGCTACGGAAACTTCACCGTCGGCGACATCGCGGCCCGCGCGGGCGTGGCCGACACCAGCCTCTACCGCCGGTGGGGCAACCTCCAAGCCCTGCTCGGCGATGTGCTGCTGACCCGGCTCAACGCGCAGGCGCCGATGCCCGACACTGGCAGCCTGGCCGGCGACCTGCGCACCTACGCCGCCATCGTGGCCCGCGAGGTCACCGGACCCGACGGCCTGGCGTTGGTGCGGCTGACCATCGCGCTGTCAGGCGAGGGCCAGCAGGGCCTTCAGGCGCGCGACGAGCTCCTGGCCGACCGCACCAGGCAGTTGCAGGCCATGCTCGACCGCGCCCGCGACCGCGGCGAGGACCCGCCCGACGCGCTGGAGGTGCTGGACCATCTCCTGGCGCCGATCTACATGCGCGTCCTGTTCGGCGCGGTCCCGCTCACCCCTGACTACCTCGACGGGCTGGTCGACCGGTTGCTCGCCTGATCCAGTCCGGCCAGGCCCTCGCGGCGGTCATGTCGTCGAAGGGCGCGTACAGCAGGGCCCAGATCGTGCCGTTGCGGACGTGGTCGGCGCGGTCGATGGCCCCGCCAGACAGGATGTCCGCCTGGCGTGTGTTCGGTCGGCGGGCATTGGCCTGCAGGATGCCGGAGCGGCCTCCCGCCCGCGCACCCTCCTCCTTGTGGAAAGCTGCCCGGCCGGGGCAAGTGGCCGCCGACGGGACGTGCATCCGATCCTTGACGAATCGAGATCAGTAGGCGAGTTCTCCGATGCCGCCATCGACGCGCAAGACGGTGCCGGCGGTGTAGGCGGACTCGTCAGAGGCCAGGTAGACAGCCGCCTTCGCCAGCTCGGTGGCCGTGCCGATGCGATGCAGGGGCACGGTCTGACGGAGGTCGTCGTAGATGGCGGCCTGCCGCTCGGGGCCAAGCGACTTGAACGTGTCCGTGAGAGTCGGCCCCGGGCTCAGCCCGTTGACCCGGACGCCTCGGTCCTTCAGCTCATAGGTCAGCCCGCGGGAAAAGGACAGCAGGCCTGCCTTGGCGGCACCGTAGACCGCCGCGTTCTCGTGCCCGATGAAAGCGGAGACAGAGCCGACGAGGATGACCGAAGCTTGCCGCGAGAAGAGCGGCAGCAAGGCCTTGATCAGGAAAAACGGTCCCTTGAGATTGGTGGCGACGAGCCTGTCGAATGCCTCCTCGGTCCATTCCTCGATCGGGAGATGGGTGACGTCGGCGGCGTTGCTCATCAGGATGTCGAGCTTCGGCCACTCCTGCTGCAGCCGCGCCGCGAGTGCCGCCTGGCCGGGCACGTCGCCGGCGTCGCTGAGGATGGGCAGCAGCGGGCCGTCCAGCTGCCGGGCGGCCTCATCCAGCCGTTCCCGCGAGCGGCCGGTTATCGCGACAGTCGCTCCCTCGGCGAGGAACTCACGGGCGGTCTCAAGCCCGATGCCGCCCGTCCCGCCCGTGATCAGTGCGTGCTTTCCCTCAAGACGACCCATTGAACATTCTCCTCACTCACGCCAAGGCGCGTGGTTCTGGTAACGGTGGTTCTGGCAGCGATGACGGGCCATCCCCGCCATCGCGGGACACCCGCCAGAGACCGGCTTCCTCACTGCGGACCTGGCCCGCCTGCGCCGTGCCGGTAGCCGGTGCGTTCGGGTTAGATGGCGGTCCGGCCTCCGTCGGCGGCCACGACGGCACCGGTGACGTAGCTTGCCTGGTCGCTGGCGATGAAGGCGATTACCCGGGCGACCTCGGCTGGGTCGGCGGCGCGCTTCAGCGCGGTCGTCAGTCCCATGCCGCCGAGGTCCGGTCCCATGGCCGCCACCACCTTGGAGGTGGTCATCGGGCCGGGCGACACGGCGTTGACGCGCACGTTCGACCCGGCGAACTCGGCCGCCCAGGTGCGGGTCAGGGACTCAAGCGCCGCCTTGGTGGCCCCGTAGACCGCCATCGGCGGCATGCCCAGGCCGGCCGCGGTGGAGCTGACGTTGACGATGCTGCCGCCCCCGCCGGCGGCCATCTTCGGTGCGAGCTGGGCGACCAGGACGAACGGCGCGCGCACGTTGACCGCGAAGGCGGCGTCGTAGGCGGCGATGTCCTGGTCGGCGGTCGCGCTGAACGGGACGACGCCCGCGTTGTTGACGAGGATGTCCACCGCCCCAGCGTCCTCGGCCAGCCGCTGCACGGCCTGCGGGTCGGCCAGGTCGGCGGGAATGAAGCGTACGGCGCCGCCGGACCCAGCCGCGCTCCCCCGCACGTCGTCCACGACCTGGGCGCCGCGGTCCGGATCGGTGCCGGTGATGATCACGTCAGCTCCGCCGGCGGCGAGGATTCTCGCTGTCGCGTGCCCGAGCCCGCCGATGGCGCCCGATCCGGTGATCAGCGCCGTCTTTCCCTCGAAGTCCATGTGGTCCTGCCTCTCGTCCCGCCGACTTCTGTGTAATCGTTCAAGAAGTCGCTCAGCCATCACCGTACGGGCTTTTGTGCACACAGTCAAAAAGTCGTAACCTGGGGATGTGGCACGGACGGGACGCCCTCGCGCATTCGACAAAGGCCAGGCCCTGGAGCGCGCGCTCCTGCTGTTCTGGTCCCGGGGCTACGGAGCGACCTCCGTTCAGGACCTCGTCGACGCACTGACCCTGGAACGGGGCAGCCTGTACGGCGCTTTCGGCGACAAGCGGCAGTTCTACCTGGCCGCGGTCCAGTTGTACTGGGACACCTACGAGCGCCGGCTGGTCACCGCGCTGGAGGCCGGGCCGGTGCTGCCGGCGCTGCGCGAGGTGCTCGCCAACCCGGCCCGGGCGCAGGAGTACGCCTCCGACGTCGGCGTTCCGCAAGGGTGCATGATCGGCAACACCACCGCCGAACTTGTTCCGCAGGATGCCGAGGCCCGCGAAATCGTCGCCCGCTCGCACGCCCGCTTCACCCAGATCGTCGCCGACGCCCTGCGGCGCGCGCAGGCCAGCGGCGAGGTCACCCAGGCCGCCACCCCCGAGGCCCAGGCGCAGCTACTGCTGTTCACCGTCCAGGGCCTTTCCCTGGTCTCCCGCGCAGGACTCGACACGGCCGCCGCGCTCGCTGCCGTCGATGCCCTGATCGACGCCCTTCGCGCTTGAAGACCATCTTGTCCCGGCGAGGTTGTTTGATCCCTGATCCACCGGGCTTGATGTCTGGGGACAGTTTCTCGGGGAATGGAGAGTGCCTTGTGACCTGATGATGGGGTTTCTCTGGGGCCACATCAGGCACGATCCGCCAGGCACTTCCGAGATGCAATCTCCCCATGCCGCGGCGGCGGTCTCGTCCGCATTCCACGACCCGAACCTGATCGCGCACGGCGGCCGCGAGTGGCACGGTGCGATGGGCAGCCTGTTCTCCGCGGCGGCTCGCTGATCAGCGGGAACCTCATTGGTGCCGGATAGCGTTCCAGTACCCCCGACACCACCGACCCGCCACCACGGCGAAGGCCCGACGCGACGGGAGTCCCGGTAGCAATGAAGAAATTCTCTACGAAGTAGCACCTGACCTGCGGTAACGGAGGAGTTGGCCTCCTGCGGCGGGCTGATGATCACTGCCGCTACGTTCATTTCGGTTTTTAGTTGCGGTCGGCATCAGACAGCCGGTGCCGGGCCGAGCTCTTGTCAATTGGGGCAGGCGACGCGGAACACGTCCGTCGTGGGCATCCTCCTCGAGCCAGCACGCTCGTCCCAGTCACCGAACGTCCTCCGGTACGAGCCGCTCGTTGTCGGCAGCGAGCGGCGCGTCAGGTTCATCGATGTCTGATCGGGTCTTGTCCCGGCGCGGCCTGATCGCAGCGGCCACGAACGAGGCGACCAGCGGCCGGCGATCCTCCGCGATCCAGGCGAGCACCAGGCGGCTGGGCGGCGCGTCGGCCACCGCGACGCACACCAGGCCGGCCGGGACCGGTTCGACCAGCGAGCGGGGCAGCACCCCGATCATCCGGCCCACCGTGATCATCTGGAGCATCTGGACCACGTCGGCGACCTCGGGACCGGTGCCATCCCCCCCGGGTATTCCTTTCCAGCGTGGCAGGGTCTCACCCTCCAGATCGGACATGCGCACCGAAGTGTGCCTGGCCAGCCGGTGTCCGGCCGGGACGATGACCACGCGGTCCTCGGTGTGCAGCGTCTCGTGGGCCAGGCCGTCGAGGTCGTCGAACGGCGCGTAGAGCAGGCCGACGTCGGCCCGGCCGTCGCGCAGGAAGTCGGCGCGATCGGCTGGGCCGCTGAACAGAATGTCCACCTGGCGGGCGTCGGGCTGGTGTGCGTATTCGGCCAGGAGCCCGGAGAGCAGGCCCGCGTCGCCGCCGGGTTTGAGCACGAGCCGCAGGTGGGCCCGGGTATCGCCGGCACGCTGGGCGTGCCGGACGGCGGCGCTGACCGCGTTGAGCGCGTGCCGGCCGTGTTCCTGTAACGCCTTCCCGGCCGGGGTGAGCTCGACGTGCCGGCTGGAGCGGATGAAGAGTGGGACACCGAGCCGGGTCTCGATCCGTCGGATGGCCTTCGACAGCGCCGGCTGAGCGATCGAGAGCCGGACGGCGGCCCGGCCGAAGTGCAGCTCGTCGGCGAGTGCGATGAAGTACTCGAGCTCGCGGGTCTGCAGTTCGATCATGCCTTCAGGTTATCGCCGAATGGCGAACCGGTCTTGGACGCAGGCGCCGTGCGGGGTCAAGAATGGCTGCATGATCAACCACACGATGATTGTCTCCTTCGACCAGCCGCTGCCCGACGCGGAGCTCGACCAGTACCTCGCGGATATCGAACAGGTCATGCTCGACTCCGGTTTCGTGCAGTCGGTCGCGACCCGGCGCCACATTCCCGTCCCCGGCGAGGAGGCCATCCCGGCCCTGATCGCGACCGCGATCGTGCAGGTGGCCGTCGCCGACAACGACGCCCTCGCGAAAGCGTTCACCGCGCCGGGCATGCACGAGGTCATCGACCGCTGGCAGTCCCGGCACCCGTACAAGGTCGCCTGGGCGAACCACGAACCTCTGGCATGACTGCTGGCCCGGCGCGGAATCACCTTCCACCGCATCTACCTGGAAGGACTCCCCCGACCCCGACTTTGAGGCCAAGCTGGAGCGCATCGAGTACGCGCCAACCAGCGGCCGGAGCGGACCTTCGCCTTCGATGAGTTCGGCCTGCTGGGCATCCGCCCACCCGCACCCAGCTCACGAGCCGGGTGCTGCTGTACGGCGCCGCGTTGACCCCCGCCACCCTGGCCGGGGCCTGGGCCGGTAAGCGGATCGTCGGGCGCATCAGCGACGGTGTGTTCGTCATCCTGGTCGCGAGCCGTTTCATCTCGTACACGGTGAGGATGACGCGGCAGTGCGGGGTGCGAGCCTTGATCTGCCTTGCGGTGGCGGGGCCGTCGGCTGCGGATCGGTCGGGGTCGACGGGGCGGGCGGCGAGGTGCCGGGCCGTCATGGCTGGCCGGGCCTGCGGTCGGACCGCACGGCGTTCGCGGCCCGGCTCGTCCGGGACGTTTCGTATCAGAGATCAGCGAACGAGCTCTCCCGTTTGTATCGTCGAGACGTGACCACAGTGCTGTGCGTACCTCAGTGGCAGGGATCGGGCTCCGGCGACGCGCCGCGGCTCGTGACGGGCGCCCGTCGGACCGCGGAGCTGGTTTCGGCGGATTCCCTGGTGACCGTGCCCGTGCTCGAGGAGGACGGGGATCTCCAGGCCGGCGTACGCGCGCTCGACGTGCTCACCGAAAACCTGCGGCGGACTCAGCAGGCCCTGGAGGGCATCGACGATGCCGTGATCACGGCAGGTGGAGACTGCGGGGTGGACCTGGCGCCGATCGCCGCCGCCCGCGCCCGCTACGGCGACCGCCTGACGCTCCTGTGGTTCGACGCACACCCGGACCTGTATCTTCCGCATTCCCTGCGCTCGGGCGCCTTTCACGCGATGGTGCTGCGCACGCTGCTCGGCGAAGGCCCGGCGCCGCTTGTCCCGGAGCAGCCGCTGGCGCCCGAGCAGGTGATCATCGCGGGGCTCCGGGCGGGCGACGTCGTCGAACGCGACTACATCGAGAAGGCCCCCCTTCGGGTCTACGGCGTCGACGACCTCGAAAGCGTGCTCGACGGTCTGACCGGTCCCGTCTACGTGCACATCGACCTCGACGTGCTCGACCCCGGGTCGTTTCGCTCCGTCTGCTATCCCGAACCGGACGGAGTGGACCCGCAACGGCTCGCCAGGCTGGTCTCATGCCTGGACGACGTGGTCGGCGCGGCCATCACGGAACACGCGCCACCCGACGGCGCCAGCGACGCCGGCGAAGCCGAGGTGATCCGTCAGCTGGCCGCCGCGCTCCCCCTCTGACCGACGGCGAGGGCACGACGACGGCGGGCAGGCCCCAGCTCATCTCCTCCGTCGCGCTTCGCCGACCGCCTCGAAGGCCAGGACGCCGCGCTGCGCGCCGAGCTGATCGGCGCGCTCCTGCTCGGCATGGGAGTGATGCGCTCGATCGTGGGCGCACCCGCGCTCAGCGAGGCCTCGTTCGAGCAGACGCGTCCCCTGGTCGCCCGGCTCGTCCGCGCGCTCTCCACCGAGTGACCGCGGATGGAACGGCGGCCCGCTGTCGCCGATGGCCGTTCCACCGCTCCCGACGAGCCGACACGGCGCCAAATGCAGCGTCCCGGCGGCTTCGTCGTTCTAATCTTTCCGCCGATCGGAACAGGCCACGGAATCCGGTGATATTCGGGGGGCGGAAATGCGTGGGCCGAGCAGGCGGGAGATGCTGGCATCGGCGGTGTGGGGCACGGCGGCGATCGCATTCGGGGTGCGCGGGACGGCGGCGCACGCGGACCCGGCCCCGCCGCCGGCCCGCCGGCGGGCCGGCGACATGACCACACGCCGGCGGACCGGCGACATGACCACGGAGCAGTGGCAGGCGTTCGTCGGGGCGGTGCGCGCACTGAAGGCGCGGGGGACCTACGACGCGCTGGTCAAGACCTACGCGGACGACTTCACGGCCACCCACGCCAACGGCTTCTTCCTGCCCTGGCAGCGCAGATACCTTCTGGACTTCGAGCGCGCGCTCCAGCGTCTCGATCCTGCCGTGTCCGTGCCGTACTGGGACTGGCCCCTCGACGGCCGGGCGCCGGAGCGCTCGACGGTGCTGTCCAAGGCGTACTTCGGGGGAAACGGCAGTGCGAAGCGCGATCAGGCCGTGCTCGACGGCGCGTTCGCCGGGTGGACCGCCAAAGTCCCGCGGGTTCATCCGCTCCGGCGTTCCTATGCCGACGGCGGGAAGATTCCCCCATGGGCCTCGCCCGATCTCATTGCGAACATGCTGAAAAATCCGGATTTCCAGGTGTTCAACATGCAGGTGGAGATCCACATCGGCGCAGTGCAGATGGGCATCGGGGGCGACCTGGCCCAGCCCGTCGCCCCGAACGACCCCCTGTACTGGGTCGTCGCCTGCTTCGGCGACCTGCTGTGGCACATGTGGCGCTCCCGCCATCCGAAGGCCCCGGTCCGGTCGGCGTACGGGAACGTCACCGAGGAGAGCCGCCTGCCCCGGTACGGCGACACAGTCGCGGGCGTCCTCGACATCGAGAAGCTGGGCTACCGCTACGACGACGTGTGGCCCCGGTCGCGCTGACGCCGAGTACACCACCGGAATGCGCCTCACCGGGCGTACGGACCTGCCCGCGGGGGAACGGCAGATCAGGGGGCGCCATGGCGTGCAGCCGGATCAGCGGGCGTTCGACCGCGCCGAGAGCCCGATCGAGCGGAAGCGGGTCGTGTACACCCGTCGAGGCCGTCGCGGCCCACCCGCACCGGATGCCGGACGAGCTTGTGTGACGGGGGACAGGACACATGTGCCGCTGGCTGGCCTACTGTGGCTCGCCGATCGCTCTGGAGAAACTGCTCTACGAGCCGGAGCACTCACTGATCGACCAGAGTCTCCACGCCAGGTACGGCAAGGAGACGGTGAACGGCGACGGGTTCGGCGTCGGCTACTACGGTGACCGCGACGTGCCGCCCGCGGTGTTCAAGGACACCAAGCCCGCGTGGGGCGACCGCAACCTCCGCGAACTCGCCCGCCATGTCCGGTCGCCGCTTTTCATGGCGCACGTGCGCGCGTCTTCCGGAACGGCGATACAGCAGACGAACTGCCATCCGTTCAGGTACGGCCCATGGCTGTGGATGCACAACGGCGCGATCTCCGAGTTCGGCCGCGTCAAACGGGACCTCGTCATGGCCATCGCCCCGGATCTGTTCCCGGCGGTCGAGGGGTCCACGGACTCGGAGGTCATGTTCTTCCTGGCGCTCACGCTGGGGTTGCCGGAGGACCCCCCGGGGGCGGTGGAACGGATGGCCGGCCTCGTGGAGCGGACAGGGCGGAGACACGACGTGGAGCACCCGCTCCAGATGTCGCTGGCCATGTCGAACGGCGAACGGCTGTGGTCCTTCCGCTACTCCAGCGACCGTCGTTCGCGGTCGCTCTTCCACAGCGGGAACACTCAGAGTCTCCGGCATCTGCATCCGGAGGTCTTCGAGTCCGTGGAGCTCTCCGACGACGCTCGGGTCGTCGTGTCAGAACCCCTGCGCGACCTGCCCGGCCTGTGGCTGGAGGTTCCGGAGTCGACGTACACGGTCGTCGAACCCGGCGTCTTCGAGATGCATCCCTTCGGCCCTGCGGCACCCGCGACGAGCTGATGCCGGACGGGTATCCGCGGCTCAACCTCGCCACATCCCGCGCGGCTGCGGGAGTGAGGCCGGCTGGTGCCGGTGTACCCCTTCCCGCCCAACCGGGAGGACCTGCATGTGCTGAGGGTGGTGTGCCGCAACGGGTTCTCGCTCGATCTGGCCGACCGCCTGGCGGACGACCTACGCGGCCCGCTGGCCTGGCTGCTCATGCCGTCCCCGCCCATGTTCGGCCCGGACGGCGCCACGAGCTTCCACCACTGACGCACCGCCCACGCCAGGAGCGGCCCCGCCTCTCCCTAAATCGAGACAGGCGGGGCCGCTCCGCGTTCCGATCGGTTTCCGGGATGTCCGGCGGCGTGACCGGAGGCGCGTGCCTCCTCGCTCGTGGCGAGACGGACGCGACGCGCGTCAGGCCCGGGACGTCGTGGCGCGGGCCCTGCCGGTCGTCTGGCCGACGGTCTCCCTCTCCCGCTCCTGCCTCTCCTGCTGGCGAGCGGTCCTGGAGATGTCCTCCAGCTCGTGCGCGGTCTCCTCGAACTCCTGCGCGGCCTCCCGGCTCATCCTGCTCACGAGCCTGCGGCCGCGGACGGCCATGTCCTCGTACACCTCGTTGGCCTTGGCCAGGGCGTACGGGCCGACGCCCGCGAGGGCGCAGAACGGCTTGGACATCGTGATCCTCTTGACCGGTGTTGTCACTTGGTCACTCTCCATACATATCGGTCTGGCGGCGGCTTCCACCTGTTCCAGTCGGGGGAAAACGGCCCGGCGTCAGGAAGGTGGCGTGCCGAGGGCTTCCATCCCGGACCTGATGTTGTCGGCGGCCTGCGCCGGGCTGATGTCCGCGGCCCTGGAGGCCTTCCGCAGATCCGTCCAGGTGATGTGGTCGGGATTCCCGTGGTCGTCGTCAGGCTCGCCGCAGCCGCAGCTCAGGCACATCCGGGTGTCTCCCCCCGCTCGGTCTTGTGCACAACGGCCCCGCCCTCGGCAGCGGTGCGAGGGCGAGGCTTTTCGGGTGTTCCAGGTTCGTCCGTGTGCGGTCTTGCCCGGGGACGAGCGCCCGCTCCCCCGTCGGCGAGCGCTCGCCAGGACCATCCCCGCACCCGTCTCCAGGGACACCGGGCGGGAATGCAAGAGCCGATCAAGAGCAGAGACAGGCGGACAAAAACGTCACCCGGCGGGTCACGATCAGCTGGACGGCCTCGCCTTGCTGGGCTGCACGCGCCTCGGCTCGCCGGGCATCTTCGGGTAGTTCGGCGGGTACGGCATGTCGCCCCGGTCGTCGGCGTCGTACCACTCCAGCAGCGTGCCGATGTCGTGGGCCCGGTCGTCGATCGCCCGCTGCACGTCGCCCAGCTTGGCGAACCGCTCCGGCATCGTCCTGATGTCGAAGTCGCGCGGGTCGCAGTCGGCCAGCTCCTCCCACGTCACGGGGGCCGAGACCCGGGCGTCGGGCCGCGCCCGGACCGAGTAGGCGGCCACCACCGTGCGGTCGCGGGCGTTCTGGTTGTAGTCGATGAAGACCTTCTCCCCCCGCTCCTCCTTCCACCAGGCGCTCGTCGCGAGGTCCGAGCGGCGCTCGACCTCTCGGGCGAGGGCGATCGCGGCGTAGCGCACCTCGGTGAAGGTCCAGCGAGGCTCGATGCGCACGTTCACGTGGATGCCGCGGCTGCCCGAGGTCTTGGGGAAGCCCGTCATGCCCAGCTCGTCGAGGATCTCCTTGGCGGTGAAGGCCACCGTACGGGCCTGCTCGAACGAGGTGCCGGGCTGCGGGTCGATGTCGACGCGCAGCTCGTCGGGGTGGTCGAGGTCGGCACGGCGGGCGTGCCACGGATGGAAGTCGATCGTGCCGAGGTTGGCGCACCACGCGATCGCCGCCACCTCGGTCGGGCAGAACGCGTCGGCGGTGCGCCCGCTGGGGAAACGCACGGTGACGGTCTCGATCCAGTCGGGATGCCGGGGCATCCGCTTCTGGTAGATCGCCTCGGTGCCGACACCGTCGGGGTGCCGCTTGAGGTAGGTCGGCCGCTCCCGCAGAGCGCGCAGCACGCCGTCCCCCACGCTCACGTAGTACTCCACCAGGTCGCGCTTGGTGGCGCCGATCTCCGGGAAGTAGACCTTGTCCGGATTGGTGACCTTGACGGTGCGGCCACCCACCTCTATCTCGATGTACGGCGAAGCCATGCACGTGACCCTACCCAGGGAGGAGGGGGTCCGTCCCGGGCTGCCGACGGCGGCCGGACCGGGCGCTCCCACGGCCGCGCTCTTCCGGCGCAGGCTCGTGGTCGCGTACGGCGCTCTCGCGTTCGGACGGCGCCGCACGCGACGGGACGGACCACGACGGCCGCCCGCGGGCGGCCTCCTCTCACCGTCCGGCGGCGGCCAGCACGGGTCGGGTGCTTCGCCGCCCTGACGGCGGTGCGGGTGACCGCCCCCGCGCGGGTGACGGCGATCAACCCCTCGTCAGTGAAGACGCCGGCAGACCCGGGAAAGGATGCCTCGACCCGCGAACACGTGCGGGGAAGATTCCGAGCGTCCACGGAGTTCCTCAGTTCGCAATCCCCGCGAGGGGCCGCCGAAGGCAGGGTGGTGAGCTATGGAGAAGGTCATCAAGAGCGACGCCGAGTGGCGCGGGCAGCTTTCCCCCGAGGAGTACCGGGTCCTCCGGCAGGCGGGGACCGAGCGCCCGTTCAGCGGCGAGTACGTCGACACCAAGACCGTCGGCGTCTACTCCTGTCGCGCCTGCGGGGCGGAGCTGTTCCGGTCGGAGGCCAAGTTCGAGTCGCACTGCGGCTGGCCGTCGTTCTACGAGCCGTCGGAGTCGGACGCCGTGACCCTGCACGAGGACGACTCGCTCGGCATGCGCCGGGTGGAGGTCCGCTGCGCCCGCTGCGACTCGCACCTCGGGCACGTGTTCCACGGCGAGGGCTACCCCACGCCGACCGACGACCGGTACTGCATCAACTCCGTCTGCCTGACCCTGCAGCCGGCCGGGTGACGCCTACTTCGGCTTGGGGTAGGTGACCCGGCAGTCGTCGTCGTCCGGGCCGAGGATGTTGGCGAGGACGGGGTTGCCGTTCTCGCCGAACCTGGACTGGACGAACACCACGGGGTTGGCCTCCCCCCGCTCGGCCAGGTACTCCAGGCCGCGCTTGCACAGCGTGATCGCGGCCTTGGAGTTGTCGGCGTTCTCCGGGAGGTTCGTGTAGATGCGCAGGTAGCGGCCGGTGGTGCGAATGTCCTTGACCCGCTTGGCGGTCTTGTCGTTCCACCTGCTGCGGAAGTAGGCCTCCGCCGTGGTGTCGGTGTACTTCGACGGTCCCGACGCCTTCTTCTCGGCCGCCTTCTTGTCCCGCTTCTTGGTCGCCTTCTTGTCGGTGTCGACGCTGGCGACGGTCAACTCCCCGGCCGGGGAGGCCTGCGGCGTGGGCGCGGCGACCACGTGGCCGGGGGCCGCGTCGGAACGCGACAGCGGCCAGGCGATCGCGACGGCACCGACGGCGAAGGCGGCCACCCCGATGGACACCTCGACGACGTGCGAACGGGCCCGCCTCTTGCGGCGGCGCCCCCTGGAACGTGCCAGCCCGCTTGCCACTCTGCCTCACATGGACGTCGATCCTTCGTCACAGTATGGCAAAGACTTCGAGCCGCCAAGACCGTTTCCGACGCTTCGCGCAAGATACGCCGAAATGTCCCCCTTGGGCGCTCACCCCCAGGCGCGGGCCGCCGCAGCCCGCTCGCCCTCCGCCCGGCCCCGCGGGAGCCGGGGCGCCGTCGACGACCCCTCCGAAGAAAGAAGACATCGAATCTCACGCCTTTTCTTATAGGGGCGATAAGGCACGCACATCGCCGTTCCGGAATCCTTCGATTCCACGGGAACTTGTCTCTGTCAGCGCCCGCGAAAACCGGTCGCAGGACCATTGAGAAGATCCCGAAGAAAAGGTGTTCCCCATGCAGTTCACGAATAAGACCGCGCTCGTCACCGGCAGCACGTCCGGCATCGGCCGCGAGACCGCGCTGCTGCTCGCCGCCGAAGGCGCGTCCGTCGTCGTCTCGGGCCGCGACGCGGCCAAGGGCGCGGACACCGTGGCCGCCATCGAGGCCGCCGGCGGGCGCGCCGCGTTCGTCGCCGCCGACCTCGCGGACCTCGGCTCGGTGCGCCGTCTCGCGGAGGCGGCCGGAGAGGTCGACGTCCTGGTCGACAACGCGGGCGCCTTCCCGTTCGCCCCGACCCTCGAGCAGGGCCTCGACACGTTCGCGACCCTGATGGACACCAATGTCCGCGGCACCTACTTCCTGACCGCCGCGGCGGATTCCTCGCCCTGGGCGACCGCTGAAAATGCCGTCCCGATAAGGTGCGAGGAAAGGACGGCATTAATGCTAATCGGCGTCCCACAGGAGAAAACCGCGGGGGAAACCCGGGTGGCTCCAACGCCGAACGAGGCACGGACACTGGCCGGGCAGGGCCATGAGATCGTCGTCGAGCACGGCGCCGGGGAACGGGCGAGCCATCCCGACGCCGCCCCGTACGGCCCGCAGGGGACCTCTGGGGCGCCGTGCTCGGCATGGCGGGGGCGATCGCCGGCACTCTGGTGCAGAAGGACGTCGTCGACTACCGGCGGATCCTCGTCGCCGCCATCGCCGGGTCCCTCGTCGGCGGCGCCATGGCCCGGTACATGCCGATGACGGCCATGCCCGAGCGGATCGCGCTGTCCCACGCGTTCGGCCCGCTCGCGGCGGGTCTGGTCGGCACGGCCGAATACCACGAACGCGCCGGATCGCTGCGGGTCTTCGTCGCGGCCGCGCTCATGCTAGTCCTCGGGTTCGTCACCTTCACCGGCAGCCTCATGGCGTTCGGCGCATCCTGCCCGGCCGCCCCACGGTCTTCCCCGGCCAGCAGGCGCTGAATCTGCTGTTGTTCGCCGCCGCCGTGGTCGTCGGGCTCCGGCACGTCGCGCTGGTGGTCGGGGCCGACGACGTCACCAACCCCGCCGCCCGCACCCGTCCGGACAGTCCCACCTACGGGATGCCGATCCTCGACGTGGCCTCCGCCCGGACGGTCATGGTCGTGAAGCGGGCAATGAGCGCCGGCTTCGCCGGGGTCGAGAACGAGCTCTACCACCTCGGCAAGACCCTCATGCTCTTCGGCGACGCCAAGGACGTCGCGGGAGGACTCGCCCGTGAACTCGAGGACGCCCTGCGCGGCCCGCGGGTCTGAGCACTGCCCAAGAAATCGCTGATGGCCGGCATAGGTGACGGCTTTGGGCGAACTGGAAGTTCCTTACCGATCTGGGCTTTTAACCCCTCGAAGCGCCGAGCCGCCGCATCGGGCGGCCGGCAACGAACCGAACAACCAAGGATGAACGTGACGAGCATAGAAGTGACGACCGGAGAGCTGTCGGGACAGGGCGCTCTGGTCACGGGGGCCACCAAGGGCATCGGACGGGTGACCGCGCTGGCGCTGGCCCGGCTCGGCGCCGAGGTGGTGCTGTCGGGCCGCGACGAGCAGCAGGGCAAGCAGGCGGTCGAGGAGATCCTCGCGGGCGGCGGCCGCGCGCACTTCGTCACGGCCGACCTGCGCGACGAGGCGTCCGCGCGGTCGCTCGCGCGGCGCGCGACCGAGTTGCTCGGCCACGTGGACGTGCTGGTGAACAACGCCGGCGTCTACCCCTTCGCCCCCACGACGCACATGACCGAGCGGGACTTCGACGGGGTCTACGGCGTCAACGTCAAGGCTCCGTTCTTCCTGGTCGCCGAGCTGGCGCCGGCATGGCCGAGCGCGGCCGGGGCGCGATCGTCGACGTCACCACGATGGTGGCGGAGTACGGCCACTCCGGCTACAGCCTGTACGGCTCCAGCAAGGCCGCGATCGTGCTCCTCACCAAGTCGTGGGCCGCCGAGTTCGGCCCCCGGGGCGTGCGGGTCAACGCGGTGAGCCCCGGTCCGACCCGCACCGAAGGCGCCGCTCCCATGGGCGAGGACCTGGAGGTCCTCGCGCGGACCCTGCCCGCCGGCCGTCCCGCCTCCCCGGAGGAGATCGCCGACGCGATCACGTTCCTGGCCTCGCCTCGGGCGAGCTTCGTCCACGGGACGACCCTGCACGTCGACGGCGGCCGCTGGGCCGTCTGAGCCCTTTCCCGCCCGGCACCGCTCAGCGGCCGGCCCCGCCGCCGGCCGCTGAGCCACGATCCAGAAGGAGTGATCATGACGGAGACCACGCACGACGCCGGCCGTTGGCTCGCGGCGCTGCACGCCGCCTCGCGGTCGTTGACCGCGCTGGTGGACGGGCTCTCGGAGGAGGAGCTGAAGCAACCGTCCTACGGGGACGGCTGGAGCATCGCCCAGGTGCTGTCTCACCTGGGCAGCGCCGCGGAGATCAGCGCGAGGCTGGTGGAGCGGGGCAGGGCCGGGGACATGACCGGTCCCACCCGGGAGGAGATGCTGCCGGTCTGGGCACGCTGGGACGCCCTGCCTCCACTCGCGCAGAGGGCGGCGTGGCGGGAGGCCGACGCCCGGCACCTGGGCCTGCTGGACTCCCTCGACGCGGCCGAGCGCATCACCATGACGATCCCGTACTTCGCGGGACAGATCGGCGTTTCCGCCTCTATGGGCTACCGCCTGTCGGAGCAGTCGGTGCACGGCTGGGACGTCGCCGTTGCCCTCAACCCCGGCGCGACCGTCCCCGACGAGGAGGCGCGCCTGCTGTGGGAACGCCTCGACCTGGTCATGAGCCGGTTCCACGACGGCGGCACGCTCCGCCGCCTCGCTCCTGCCCGAGTGGCCGTGGAGCTGACCGACCTGCGGCGTACGGTCTGTCTCGACCTGGGGGAGGTACCGCGCATCCGCCCCGAGGAGCCGGCGGACGCCGTGGCCACGGTCACCGGAACCGCCGACGCCGTCCTGCGCCTCGTCTACGGCCGCAACCGTCCCGGTGCCGACGGCGTCACGGCCACGGGCGCGGCCGTGCTGGACGACCTGCGCTCCCTCTTCCCGGGCTTCTGACGGGGGCGGATGCCCGGATCGGTGCTCAGCGGGCCCCCTGGTCGAGGCCCTGACCTGGGCCGTCCTGGGGTGGTCGATCGCTAGGGCAGCGCGGCGACAAGCTCGCTGACCGGCTTGCGGGTGCCGGTGTAGAAGGGGATCTCGATCCTGGTGTGCCGCCGCGCCTCGGCTCCGCGCAGGTGGCGCATCAGGTCGACGATGCGGTGCAGCTCGTCGGCTTCGAAGGCCAGCATCCACTCGTAGTCGTTGAGCGCGAAGCAGGCGACGGTGTTCGACCGCACGTCGGGGTAATCGCGGGCCATCTTGCCGTGCTCGGCGAGCATCCTGCGCCGCTCGGAGTCCTCCAGCAGGTACCACTCCAGGGACCGTACGAAGGGGTAGACGCAGACGAAGCCCCTGGGCTCCTCCTCGGCGAGGAAGGCCGGGATGTGGGACTTGTTGAACTCGGCCGGGCGGTGCAGGGCCATGGCCGACCAGACCGGCTCGCTCGCGCGCCCGAGGGCCGTGCGGCGGAAGCGGGAGTAGGTCTCCTGCAGGTCCTCCGGCGAGGGGGCGTGCCACCAGAACATGAAGTCGGCGTCGGCGCGGAACCCGGCCACGTCATAGCAGCCCCGGGTCGTCACGTCCTTGCCCGCCGCCTGCGCGAGCAGTTCCTCGACCTCGTCGGCGACGCCCTCACGGGCGGCGGGAAGCTGGTCACGCAGCCGGAAGACCGACCACATGGTGTATCGGATGACCAGGTTGAGATCGCGTGCCTTGGGCCGCGGGGCAGGCTCCGTCATGCCTCCATTCTGCCGGTAGGGGGCGGTGGTCCGGCCGCCGGGTGCCGCCGATCAGGCGCACCGGCGGCCGGCGCCCACGCCGCCGGTCAGGCTTCCGAGGCCGGCGCCCGCGCAGACCGGTCAGGCTTCCGAGGCCGGTGCGCCGTGGGCGTCCCGCAGGTGCTCCAGGACGAGCGTGGCGGCGGTCCGGGCGGTCGCGACGCAGGCCGGGATGCCGACTCCCTCGTACGCGGCGCCGCAGACGGCGAGGCCGGGCTGCCCGGCGATCGCGGCGCGCACGCGGGCGATCCGGTCGAGGTGGCCCACGTCGTACTGCGGGAGCGCACCGCCCCACCGCGTCACCCGGGTGTCCAGCGGCAGGCCCCGCACACCCATGATCTCGGCCATCTCGTTCATGGCCAGGGCCGTCAGCTCGGCGTCGTCGCGCTGGAGCACGAGTTCCTCTCCCAGGCGGCCGAGCGAGCACCGTACGATCATGACGTTGCGGTCGGCCTCGGCCAGGTGGGGCCACTTGACGCTGCTGAACGTCGCGGCCTTGACCGGCCTGCCCTCGACCGGCGGCACGAGGTAGCCGCTGCCCTCCGGCGGCTCGGGGAAGGCCGTCCTGGGGTAGGCGAGGGTGACGATCGCCATGCTGGCGTACTCGATCCCGGCCAGTTCGGCCGCCGCCTTGGGCACCTCGCGCCCGAGCAGGCGGGAGGCGGGCCGCGCGGGGACCGCCAGGACGACGGCGTCGGCGTCGATCACCTCCTCGTCCCTGGTGGGACCGGTGACCAGCCGCCAGCCGTCCGGCGTGCGGATCAGGTCGCGCACCGTGACACCGGTGCGGATCTGCGCGCCGGATTCCTTCGCCACCGCGTCGGGCAGCGCGCCCAGGCCGGTCCTGAGCGTGGTGAAGACGGGCCCGGCGTCCGCGGGGGCCTCCGCGGTGATGCTCCTGGCCGCCTGCAGCAGCGACCGCTCGGTGCGGGCGACGGCGGCGATCCGCGGCATGGTGGCGTCCAGCGACAGCATGTCGGCCCGGCCCGCGTACACGCCGCCGAGCAGTGGCTCGACCAGCCGGTCGACGACCTCGCTCCCCATCCGGGCCCGGATGTACGCCGCCACCGAGACGTCGCCGGTCACGAGCGTGGGCGGCAGGAACTGGTCGAGCGGCACCCGGGCGAGGCCGCCCGGCGACAGGATGCCCGAGCGCGCGAGGGCGACCACGTCCGAGGGGACGCCCATCACCTGCTGCCGGGGCAGCGGGCGCAGCGACCCGCGCGACAGGACGGCGGCCCGGGTCGTGCCGGGGTCCACCAGGTCGTCTCCGAGGCCGGCCAGCCGGGCCAGTTCCTTGCCCTCGGGCCGCCGCGCCAGCATCGACTCTGCGCCCGCGTCGACCTCGATTCCCGCCACCTGCGAGGCGTACAGCTTGCCGCCGACTCTCGGCGCCGCCTCCAGCACCGTGATCCGCAGGCCGGCGTCGGCCCGGTTCAGGTGCAGCGCCGCGGCCAGACCCGCGATGCCCCCGCCGACGACGACCACATGACGACCCGCAATCCCGTCCATGGGGAAAAGCTACCGGCCCGTACGCCCGGGTTCCGCACCGGCGCAGGGCGTGTCCGCCGGGAAGCGGAGAACCTCGCCGCCACCGTGGGAGCACGGATAGTCACGCATCGGAACACTGCCCAACAAAGCCGACAGGAACGCAAGATTCTCAGAAACTTTTCACCTGTAGGGCAAAAAGTCAGGGTTCGCTGTAATAAAGTTGTTGTAGTCAGAGCAGAAGTACAGTCACTTCTGGCACGCACCCGATTCCCCGACCCGAAGAGCGGCGTGAAGCGAATGACGGCTCGCCCCGAGAACCCGCACCAGGCGCGGATCCTGCGCCTCCTGCGTCAGGACGGCGCGCGTTCGCGCGCCGAACTCGGCGAGGTGGCCCGTCTGTCACCGTCGAAGCTCGCGCTCGAGCTCGACCGGCTCACCAAGCTGAACCTCCTCGAATCCGGCGGGCTCGCGGCCTCGCGGGGCGGCCGGCGGTCGGGCATCGTACGGATCGCCTCACACCTGCGTTTCGTCGGCATCGACATCGGCGCCACGTCCATCGACGTGGGGGTCACCAACGGTGAGCTGGAGGTGCTCGGCCACCTGTCGAAGCCCGCGGACGTGCGGGAGGGCCCCGAGGCGGTCCTGGAGCAGGCCCTCGAGCTCGTCGGCAAGCTGCGGACCGGCGAGACGACCGAGATCCACGGCGTCGGGATCGGAGTCCCCGGCCCGGTGAGCTTCCTCGACAGGACGCCGGTCTCGCCCCCGATCATGCCGGGCTGGGACCGCTTCCCCGTGCGGGAGACACTGAGCCGCGAGTTCGGCTGCCCGGTGCTCGTGGACAACGACGTGAACATCATGGCACTCGGCGAGCTGCACGCGGGCCTCGCCAGGGCGGTCGGCGACTTCCTGCTCGTGAAGATCGGCACCGGCGTCGGCTGCGGCATCGTGGTCGACGGCGAGATCTACCGCGGGGTGACCGGCAGCGCCGGCGACATCGGCCACATCCGGGTGTCCGACGACGGTCCGCTGTGCACGTGCGGCAACACCGGCTGCCTCGAGGCGTACTTCGGCGGCGCGGCGCTGGCCCGCGACGCCCGCGCCGCCGCGGAGTCGGGCGACTCCCCCTTCCTCGCGGAACGGCTCGCGCACGAGGGCACGCTGACCGCCGAGGACGTCGCCGCGGCGGCGGCCTCGGGTGACGCCTCCGCCGTACGGATGATCCGCGAGGGCGGCCGGCACGTGGGCATCGTGCTGGCCTCGCTCGTGAGCTTCTTCAACCCCGGCCTGGTGATCATCGGAGGCGGGGTGGCCGGTCTGGGCCACGCGCTGCTCGCGGAGATCCGCAGCGTCGTCTACCAGCGCTCGCTGCCGCTGGCGACCGGCAACCTGCCCATCGTCTTGTCCGAGCTCGGCGACACCGCCGGGATCATCGGGGCGACCCGCCTGATCAGCGACCACGTCTTCTCGGTCGAGTGAGCACCCGGCCTCCGAACGCCGGATGGCCGCCGCCCCCGAGGGGGACGGCGGCCATCTTCACACGCTCAGCCTTTCAGTAGCTGCGTGAGCAGACCCTTGACCTCGGTCGCGGCGTAGGCGTCCCGGTCGAAGGGGCCGAGCAGCACCGGCCCGTCCGCCGCCGCGTCGGGCAGGCGGCCGTGGCTGCCGCGCACCGGCTCCGGGTCGAGCGGCACCACCGACATCATGTAGCGCATGCCCAGCTTCTTACGGGCCAGCGCCGTGCCGGCGCGCAGCTTCACGAGGGGGTCGTTGGGATCCATGAACAGCTCCGCCGGGTCGTATCCGGGCTTGCGGTGGATCTCCACGAGCTTCGCGAAGTCGGGCGCCCGGTCGTCGGACAGCCAGTAGTAGTAGGTGAACCAGGCGTCCGGCTCGGCCACGGCGACGAGGTCACCGGCCCGCTCGTGGTCGAGGCCGTACTTCGCCTTGCCCTCCTGGTTCAGGACCTCGTCCACGCCCGGCAGTTCGGCCACGATGTCCCGTACGCGGGGCAGGTCGGCGGGGTCGCGCACGTAGACGTGGGCGACCTGGTGGTCGGCGACCGCGAAGGCCCGCGAGGCCCAGGGGTCGAGATACTCCATGCCGTCCTGGGTGTAGACCTCCAGCAGCCCGGCCCGGCGCAGCGCGCGGTTGACATCGACCGGGCGGGACGCGTTGGTGATGCCGTATTCCGACAGCACCACGACGGTGGCGTCCTCCCGCAGCAGTGGCGCGAGCGCGGCGTCGACCTCCCGGGCCGCCGCGACGGCCTGCGGCGCGTCGGGCCCGAAGCGCTGCAGGTCGTAGTCGAGGTGCGGGATGTAGACCATGAGCAGGTCGGGCCGTTCCTTCGCGAGGATCCGGCGGGCGGCCGCGATGATCCACTTGGACGAGGTGATGCTCGCCGTAGGCCCCCAGTAGGTGAACAGCGGGAACTCGCCCAGCTCGGCCACCAGGTCGTCGTGCAGCGACGGCGGCCTGGTGTAGCAGTCGGGCTCCTTGCGCCCGTCGGCGTAGTAGATCGGGCGCGGGGTGACGATGAAGTCGCTGGAGCCGCCCATGGCGTACCACCAGCAGACGTTGGCCGTGCGGATCCCGGGCACCGCGTCCCACAGCTGCTCGCCCTGGATCAGCCGGTTGTGCTGCCGCCACAGGAAGATCTCGCCCAGGTCGCGGAAGTACCAGCCGTTGCCGACGATGCCGTGGTCACGCGGCATCGTGCCGGTCAGCAGCGTCGCCTGCACCGAGCAGGTCACGGCGGGCAGCACGGGCCGCAGCGACGCGGCGGCACCGACCTTGGACACGTTCGGCATGTGCGCCAGCAGGCGCGGGGTCAGGCCGACGACGTTCACGACGACGACGGGCGCCATCAGATCTCCTTAAGTCCGAGGGCGGCGAGCCGCCGCCGGGTCCAGTCCAGCTCGGCGGCGATGCCCTCGGCGACGTCCACAGGGCCGGGCAGCACGCTCCAGGTGTAGGTCTCGACCTCGAGGTGCCGAGTGAGGGGCGCGGTGACGTCCCCGTCCGGGGTCATGAGCCGCCCGAGCAGGTCCTCCAGGTACGGAGTGGTCGTGGTGAGCGGCGGCGGGGGCGCGGCGTGCAGCGGCATGTGGAAGTGCGTGCGCCACGGCAGGTCCGCCGGGAGTCCGCCGGCCAGCGCCTCCGGCAGGTCGTCGGCGTACCCGGCCGCGCAGCGTGTCTGGTGGAGATACCGCTCCTCCTCGTACGCCGCCAGCGCCCGCTGGCCGCCCGGCGGCGCCTCGACGGCCGACGAGACCTGGAGTTTCACGATCGGCAGCCCCAGGCCGGCCGCGTCGGCGGCCTCCTCGAGGCCGACGGCCAGGTGGCAGGCGTCCAGGCAGACGCCGAGGTGCGCGGGGTCGGTGCCGCCCAGCAGTTCGACCGCCTGCGGGGTGGTCTCCACGATGCAGCCCGGCTCGGGCTCGAAGCCGACGCGGATCGTCTTGCCGGTGCGCTCCGCCAGCGCCCGCAGGCCCCGGGTGAGCGCGTCGAGGTTGGCGGCGACGGCCCCGGCCTTGTCCGGCGTCCAGCCGGTGCGCCAGGCGAGCGGCAGGGTCGAGATCGAGCCCTCGGTCACGTCGTCGGGCAGCAGCACGGTGAGGATCTCGGCCAGGTCCAGGGTGTAGGCGAGGCGCTGCGGCTCCGCCCAGTCGGGCCGGTACACCCGGAGCTTCACGACCTGGTCGTGGAAGCCCTGGTAGGGGAAGCCGTTGAGGGTGACGACCTCCAGCCCCAGCTCGTCGAGACGGGCGCGCAGCCGCGCCAGTTCGCCGGGGTCGGCCCGCAGCGCCCGCGCCGCGCCCGACGACAGCCACAGCCCGAGGCCGAGCACCGGCGCGCCGGTCAGCGCCCGCACCCGGGCGGCGACGCCGGACAGCTGCCCGTGGATCCCGGCGAGGTCCTCGGCGGGGTGGACGTTGGTGCAGTAGGCCAGGTGGACGACGGAACCGGAGGGATGAAGCAGGCGCATGGTCAGCGCGTCCCGCGCAGGATCGTGTTGCCCTCGTAGTCGCCGCCCGCCTCGACGTCGTCCAGCGCCAGGCGCCCGCTCTGCCCGTAGAACGCCACCGGGTTCTGCCACAGCACCCGGTCCACGTCCTCGTCGGTGAACCCGGCGGCCAGCATGGCCTCGCCGACCTCGCGGGTCTTGAGCACGTCGCTGCGCCCCCAGTCGGCGGCGGAGTTCACGATCATCCGCTCGGTGCCGTACTCCTTGAGGATCGCCACCATCCGCTGGGGGTCCATCTTGGTGTCGGGGTAGATCGAAAAGCCCATCCAGCACCCGGCCTCGTGGACCATGCCGACGGTCAGCTCGTTGAGGTGGTCGACCAGCACCGTTCCGGGGTCCATGCCCTTGACCACGTCGAGCGTGCGCCGCGTGCCCGCCGCCTTGTCGCGGTGCGGCGTGTGCACGAGCACCGGCAGGCCGTGCTCCTCGGCGAGCGCGAGCTGGGCCTCGAAGACGCGGTCCTCCTCCGGGGTCATCGAGTCGTAGCCCACCTCGCCGACCGCGACCACCGAGTCCTTCAGCAGGTAGCGAGGCAGCTCGTCGAGCACGCCCGCGCAGCGCGGGTCGTTGGCCTCCTTCGGGTTGAGCGCGAGCGTGCAGTGGTGGCGGATGCCGTACTGCGCGGCGCGGTAGGGCTCCCAGCCCAGCAGCGCGTCGAAGTAGTCGAGGAAGCTGCCGACGTTCGTGCGCGGCTGGCCGAGCCAGAAGGCGGGCTCCACGACGGCGCGGACCCCGGCGGCGTACATGCGCTCGTAGTCGTCCGTCGTGCGGGACGTCATGTGGACGTGCGGGTCGAAGATCCTCATCGGAATCAGAGCCTCTCGAGAACGTCGGGGGGAACGGGACGCCCGGCCGCGCGGCGCTCGGCGGCGAAGTCGGCGAGCATGCGCCGCAGCTCCTCGTCGGACCGCCGGCCGAGGCCCTCGACCGACGCGAGCGGGACGGACATGAAGACGCACTTGAGCACGCCCTGCCGGAAGGCGTGGTCGTCCAGCCAGGCCGAGCCGTACGGGCCGAGCGCGGCGGCGACGAGCCGGGTGTCGTTGGTCCGCAGGGCGTCGTGGACGAGCGGGAGAGCGGCCGGACCGAGGTCGAGCTGCGGAAGCGACTCCAGGATCTCCAGCCGCTCCCCCGCGTCGCCCTGCCAGTAGAGCTTCATGACGGCCCCCGCCGGCTCCGGCAGCGCCTTCGCCAGCGCCCTCAGCAGCTCGGCGCGGGCGCCGGGGCCACCCTCCCGCGCGGCCCGCGGGAACAGCGCGTAGACGGTCTCGGGGTCGCGCTCAACGTCGGCTACGGCCTGCGCCAGCCAGGTCATGTGCCCTCCTCAGGAATTCGATCGACCTTCTGGCCACGTCGGGCGCCGCGTGGCTGTGCCTGGCCAGTTCGACGGCGACCAGGCCGCCGAAGCCGTCGAGCGCGGCGAGCACGGGCGGGAAGTCGATCTCGCCCTCGCCGAACTCGAGATGCTCGTGGACGCCCCGCCGCATGTCCTCGATCTGCACGTGCACCAGGTGCGGCAGCGCCCGCTCGACGCACTCGGGCACGTCGTACGGCTCCAGGCAGCGGCAGTGCCCGATGTCGAGGGTGAGGCCGAACCTCGGGTGCCCCCCGAGCAGGCCGCGCAGCCGTTCGTATCCGGCGAGGTCCGCCACGAGCATGCCCGGCTCGGGCTCGAACCCGAGCGTGACGCCCACTCTGCCTGCCTCTTCGAGCAGGCGCTCGCACTGCCGTACGAGCCGGTCCCACGCCTCGCCCTCGGGCACCTCGGGCGGCCGGATGCCGCTCCACAGGTGCACCACGGGGGCGCCGAGGTCGGCCGCGACCCGCATGGCCCGGCACAGGAAGCGCACGCGCGCCTCGGCCTCGTCGTGCAGCAGGGTCGGGAAGTGCTTGCGCCGGGGGTCGAGCGTGTAACGGCCGCCCGTCTCCACGGCGAGGGCCAGGCCGAGCCGACCCGCCAGCGCCGCGATCCGCCCGACCTCCGCCGGGGAGGCTCCGGGCATGAGGTGCCCGTGGTCGAGGGTGACCGCCGCGCCGGTGTAGCCGAGGTCGGCGAGCACCTCCAGCGTCTGGTCGAGCGGGTGGTCGCGGAAGCCGTTGGTGCAGTAGGCCCAGATCACGACGTGGCCACCTTCGCCGACAGCCAGCGGCCGGCCGGCAGCGCGGCCAGCAGCGCCGCCGCCTGGGCGAGCCTGCCCCGCCCCGCGACCGCGGCCGCCTGCAGCGGGATCAGGCCGAGGATGCTCATCCGCACCGCCTGCCGCACCTGCTCGGGGTCGGGGTCGGCGCGCAGCGCCGCCTGGGCCCTTCCGGCGGTGGCGAGGTAGCCGGCGATCATCGCAGCGGCGCCCAGCCGCCCGGTGGTCTCGCCGCTCCGGCAGGCGACGGCGGCCAGAGCCGCGGACACGCCGGTCGCGGCCAGCGCCTGGGTGACGGTCGCGGGGGTGGCGCCGTCCACCTCGGCGCGGCCGAGCAGGGTGATCCCGTAGGTGTGGGCGCCGACGGCCAGCGCCATGGGGGCGGCCGCCCGCGTGTGCGGGCCCGCGCCGAGCAGGACGTCGAGCACGCGGCAGGCCGCCATCGCGGCCGGGCCCGCCGCCGTGTGCTTGAGACGCAGGTCGTAGGCCCAGGCGGCGCCGGCGAGCAGGCCCGCGAGCGCGAGCCCGCGCCGTCCGCCGAAGACCGCGGCGGTGGCCACCCCGGCGCCGGTCAGCGCGGCGGCGAGGCCGAGGGCACCTCCCGGGCTGATCCGGCCGGAGGGGATGGGCCGTTCCGGCCGCTCCTTCGCGTCGATCTTGCGGTCGGACCAGTCGTTGAGCGCCATTCCGGCCCAGTAGAGCAGCACGGACGCGGCGGCGAGGCCGGGCCGGGCCGATCGTCCGGCCGCTGCCGCGCCGGCGAGCGTGTCCCCGGGAACCGACAGCGCGGCGGGCGCGCGGACCAGCTCCAGCCAGGCCCTCACGGCCGCTCCTCCGACAGGGCCTGTGCGAACGCCACCAGCCGGGCGTACTGGGTGGGCAGGTCGTGCCCGGCGCCGCCCAGCGGGTCCTTGAAGAAGTAGCCGAGCTCGGGGAGCACGCCGCTGTGCCCGGCCTCGTGAGCCCGCGCGACGAGCCGCACGAGGTCGAGGACGAGCGGGGCGGCCAGCGCCGAGTCGCAGCCCTGCCAGGTGAACTGCATGGTCATCCGGACGCCGAGGAACCCCTCGAACGTGATGTGGTCCCAGGCGGTCTTCCACTCGCCGAGGTCGGCCACGTAGTCGATGTGCGTCAGGCCCTCGACGTCCTCGCCCACGATCGCGGGCACGGCCCGCGCCTTGCTCGCCGACTTGCTCTCCCGGGCGGCGGGGTCGGCCAGCGTGGCGCCGTCGCCGCCGCCGAGGAGGTTGAGCCCCGACCACGAGCGGACCCGCAGCGCGCGGCCGGCGAACATCGGCGCGAGCGCGCTCTTGACCAGGGTCTCCCCGGTCTTGCCGTCGCGTCCCGCGTACGGCAGGCCGTCACGCCGCGCCAGCTCGTCCAGCGCGGGCGGCGTCGGGCCGGCGGAGGGGGTGAAGGCGACGTAGCCGCAGCCGGCCGTGAAGGCCGCGTAGGCGTACAGGGAGCTCGCGGGCAGCACGTCCTGCCCGGACGCCAGCGCCTCCTCGAGGTCGGCGAGCGTGGCGTACGGCACCTCGGCGGGGGGCTCGGTCGACGACACGTCCACCACGACGACGCGGGACAGGCCGCGCCGCTCCCGGAAGTCCGCGATGTCGCCGGCGAGCCGCCTCGCGGCCTCCGCCTGGCTCTCCTCGCCGGGGACGTAGCCGTGCCTGATCTCGGCCTCGGCGGCGTCGAGATCCGCGGCGAGCAGGGTCGTGAGGACGGGAGGGAGCACGCCCGCCTGGGCGAGCAGCTCGGCTCTCTTGCGCAGCGGGATCGCGACCACGTCGTGACCGCCGAACACCAGATCGCCCAGGGGGGTGAAGTCCCCCGGGAAGCCCGCCGCCTCGATGACGCAGCCGGTGGGCGGGGCTGCTCCCGCGCGGACCGCCGCCGCTCCGACCACCGCCGTGGTCGCGACGGACCCCCGGGCGCCGACCAGCCAGACACCGATGGGCACTGTAACTCTCCCGTCAACTCGGGTATGAAGGATGACCCCGGAACATTCGGATAGTAAGAGGGATCTTTCGTCACTGACAAGCAAAAGTTTCCTGTGAGCTACAGAAAGTTCACCCACCTGCATGGGAACGATGCAATGGCTCTCGGCTGCCGGCTCGGCCAGCCCGACGGCACCGGCAGTCGCAGTCGCCGCCACCCCTGCGAGCCCATCGCTAATCCTCGGACTTTGTCCTCTCGAAGGAGAAAGTTCAAAAGATCATGAAAAAACTTCTTCCCCGTTAGGCAAAAGTGGCGTAACTTGCTCGCCAAGTGCTCCGCACAGGTCATGAGGGGTCGGAGTGAGACGAACGGCGGTGCCCATGGCAGGACATCCAGTGGTTCTCCGCCGCGGCGACGGCCGTCACACCTGACCGTCCCGTCCGCTCCTGAGGAGTCACCAGCGGCTCGGCCGCGTCATCGGGGGGATCAAGGTTCTTCACGCAGATGGAGTTGGCAAGACGATGAGTGCGTACGAAGAAGAGATGGAGACGGCCGGCAACCTCGGACGCAGGCTGGGGCTCAACCGCCGCCAGTTCCTCGCGGCCACGACCGGCATGGCGGCGGCCGCCGCCGTGGCCGCGGCCGGCCCGATGAAGTCGGCCGCGCGTGCGGCGACCGCCGGCGGCAACGGCGTGCTCGTGCCGCCCGGCAAGCGGGGCATCATCCTGTACACGGTCCGCGACGCCATCTCGCGCGACCCGCTGTCGAGCAACCTCCCGTCCGGCTTCCGCGCCGTGCTGCAGGAGCTCAGCCGGATCGGCTACAAGCAGGTGGAGTTCGCCGGCTACGGCCAGCACCGCAACGCCGAGGGCGGCGCCAGCCTGGAGAGCGTCGAGGGCGCCCGCCTGCTGCGCACCTGGCTGGACGACAACGGCCTGGAGGCCGAGGGCAACCACGGCTTCATCCCCGGCTCGTGGCCGCTGAGCCAGGCCGACCTGGACCGCTTCAAGCTCCACCTGGAGATCGCCAACATCCTCGGCATGGGCCACGTCGGCACCGGCAGCGACCCGACCGGCAGCGCCTACAAGGCCGACTGGGACGTGGCCGCCGACAAGTGGAACGCGCTCGGCGAGCTCGCCACCGCCGCCGGCCTCAAGCTGTACACGCACAACCACGACGTGGCCTACAGCTTCCTGCTCGACAGCGGCCCGCTCGACGCGCAGGGCCGGCCCACCCGCTCCTCCGGCATCCGCCGCCTGGAGTACTTCCTCCAGAAGACCGACCCGAACAACGTCTGGCTGGAGATGGACATCTTCTGGGCGCACGTGGCCCAGTACAAGTACAAGACCTACACCGCGCCCGACGGCTCCACCCAGACCCAGGTCTTCAACCCGCTCGGCGTCGTGCAGGCCCAGACGACGCGGTTCCCGCTGTTCCACGCCAAGGACGGCAAGATCAACACCGGCACGTCCAACGGCTACGACATGGTTCCGTTCGGCACCGGCGACATCGACTACAAGAGCTTCTTCTCCCAGATGGGCGCCAAGGGCTACCACAACCCGATGTACGAGCAGGACAACGCCCCCGGCGGCACGGCCAACCCGGCGCAGTCGCTGCAGTACGCGGAGCTGAGCTACAACAACATCGCCAAGCTCCGCGGCTGAGGCTGAGGCCCGCCCGAGCATCTCGGCCAGTCATCTCACTATGGCGGACCGCCACGCGTTCGACCCGTTCCACCGGCACGCGGCGGCCCGCCTTTCCCTGCCACCCCCCTGAAAAGAAGAGGCGCAGCAGATTTGAAGCGTACTCGCATTCTGGTCGGCGGTCTCGCCGCCGCGTTGACGCTCCCGTTCACGGCGACGCTCACCGCCGCACCGGCCCAGGCGCACGAAGACGCGCTGCACTGGGAGAACTACGAGAAGGTCACCCTCACCAAGGACGTCGGCGAGCCGATCGACATGGCGATCCTGCCGGACAGCCGGGTGCTGCACACCGCCCGCAACGGCGACATCCGGATGACCGACCCCGCCACCGGCGTCACCAAGATCATCAACAAGATCGACGTCTACAACAACTCCGAGGACGGCCTCCAGACCATCGGACTGGACCCCGACTTCGCGAACAACAAGTGGGTCTACGTCTACTACGCGCCCAGGAAGATGACCGGGCCGTACCCGGCGGAGACCCCGACCGGGTCGGCGCCCAACTCCCTGCCCGCGGGCGCGGACGAGTCGTACTGGAACCAGTGGAAGGGCTACAACCAGCTCTCCCGGTTCAAGTGGGACGGCGACAAGCTCGACCTGTCCACCGAGCAGGTCATCATCAAGATCGAGACCAACCGCGGGCAGTGCTGCCACGTCGCGGGCGACTTCGACTGGGACGACGAGGGCAACCTCTACCTGGCCACCGGTGACAACACCCCGGCCAGCACCCCCGGCGCAAACGGCATGGCGCCCAACAACGACGCCCCCGGCATGAACCCGGGCTTCGACGACCGCCGCGGCGCGGGCAACACCAACGACCTGCGCGGCAAGATCCTGCGGATCAAGGTGGCGGAGGACGGCTCCTACACGGTCCCCGACGGCAACCTCTTCCCCAAGGGCACCGCCAAGACCCGGCCCGAGATCTTCGTGATGGGCGTGCGGAACCCGTTCCGCATGGACGTCGACGGCAAGACCGGCACGCTGTCGTGGGGCGACTACGGACCGGACGCCGGCGCCGCCGACCCCAACCGCGGCCCGATGGGTCTCGTCGAGTGGAACGTGACGCCGCTGAACAAGCCGATGAACGGCGGCTGGCCGTACTGCACGGGCAACAACTTCAACTACAACAACTGGGACTACGCGAACTCCAAGCCGCGTGAGTTCTTCGACTGCGCGGCGGGGGCGAAGAACACCTCGCGGTGGAACACCGGCCTCGACACGGTGCCGCCCGCGACCCCGGCCGATCTGTACTACGGCGACCGCGCGAGCGACCAGCCGGCGGAGTGGTCCGGGCTGACCGAGTTCGACCCGGTGCAGAACGGCCAGGCCCCGATGGGCGGCCCGGTCTACCACTACGACGCGGACAACCCCTCGACGACGAAGTTCCCCGCATACTGGGACAACAAGTTCTTCTTCGGCGAGTTCTCCCAGGACTACCTGGCGGCGTTCACCGTGTCCGGCTCCGACGGCCCGGTGACCAAGATCGAGCACTTCCTGCCGAACGCCGAGCTGACCAAGATGGCGATGCCCATCACGGACAACCCGATGGACCTCGAGTTCGGCCCCGACGGGGCGCTGTACGTGCTCGAGTACGGCGACGGCTTCTTCCGGGCCAACCCCGACGCGGGCCTGTACCGCATCGACTACTCGCCCGGCAACAAGGCCCCGCAGGCGAAGATCACCGTTGACAAGACGTCGGGCAGCAACGCGCCGCTCACCGTCGAGTTCAGCGGCGCCAAGTCCTCCGACTCCGAGGCGGGCGCCCTCACCTACGAGTGGGACTTCGACGGCAACGGCTCCTTCGACGCCAAGGGCGTGACGGCGACCCACACCTACGACAAGCTCGGGCAGTACACCGCCCGGCTCCGCGTCACCGACGCGGGCGGCAGGTTCGGCCTCGCCACCATCGAGATCACCGTCGGCAACACCGCGCCCAAGGTCAGCATCGAGACCCCCGGCGACGGCGGCTTCATCGACTGGGGCAACGCGGTTCCGTTCAAGGTCGCGGTGAGCGACCAGGAGGACGGCGACAACCCGACCTGCAGCCGCGTCCAGTGGACCTTCGGCCTCGGTCACGACACGCACGCCCACCCGATCACCACGGGCACCGGCTGCACCGTCACCTGGGCGACCCCGGCCGACGCGCCCGAGCACGGCGTGACCGAGAACATCTTCGGCGTCGTCGTGGTCAGCTACCGCGACAACGGCGCCAACGGCATCCCCGGCGCGAGCAGCGACGCCACGCTGATCCTCAACCCGAAGCTCATGCAGGCCGAGCACGGGGACGACAGCAAGGGCGTCACCAAGACCCAGGACGAGACGGCGTCCGGCCTGAACAAGGTCACCTCGTTCGACGCGGGCGACTACATCGGCTACGACCCGGTGAACTTCTCCGGCATCACCTCGGTGAAGACCACGGCCACCGGCGCGGGCACCCTGTCG
The DNA here is from genome assembly GCF_014892245.1 of Microbispora sitophila. Lineage (NCBI taxonomy): Bacteria > Bacillati > Actinomycetota > Actinomycetes > Streptosporangiales > Streptosporangiaceae > Microbispora > Microbispora sitophila. Next base: position 418,070 of record NZ_JADBGC010000005.1, read on the forward strand.
CTGCGCTGGAACTCGCCGACCGCGACCCCCTTCGCGACCGTCGCGATCCCGGCCGGCTCCGGCTGGCAGACGGTGACCACCGCGCTGCCGAACGCCCCCACGGGCAGCGGCAAGCTCTACGTCACCTCGACGGGCGGCGTGGACGTGGACGCGTTCACCTTCGTGGGCGACGGCGTCGCCGACAAGACCCCGCCGACCGTGACGGCCACGCTCAACCCGGCCCAGCCGAACGGTGAGAACGGCTGGTACACCGGCAACGTGTCGATGACGGTCACCGCGACCGACAACGGCACGGTGTCGAGCCGGCAGTACTCGATCAACGGCGGCGCCACCTGGCTCAGCGCCAACAACGCGGTGACGTTCAGCACCGAGGGCACCACCGAGGTGCGCTACCGCGCCACCGACAGCGGCGGCAACATCGGGCAGGGCACCGTCACCGTGAAGATCGACAAGACCGCGCCCGCGCTGACCCTGAGCGGCGTCGAGTCCGGCGACCACGGCGACTCGACCTCGATCACGCCCGTCTTCTCCGCCACGGACGCCACGTCCGGGGTGGCGAGCGTGACGGCGGTCATCGGCGACCTGCAGGTCAAGTCGGGCGAGGCGCTCCCCCTGTGGAAGCTGCCGCTCGGCGAGAACGAGCTGGTCGTGACCGCCAAGGACAAGGCCGGGCACACCACCAAGAAGACGGCGACCTTCACCGTCACGACCTCCTTCGAGGACGTGAAGGCCCTCCTCACCTCCTTCCGCGGCGCCGGCACGGTGACCGAGGACGGCGACGTCCTGATCGCGCAGCTCGACCAGGCGGCCAAGGAGGCCGGCAAGGGCAAGAAGGACGACGCGATCAAGGCCCTGGAGCGGTTCGTCGGCTTCGCCGGCGACGCCAAGCGGGTGACCGACAAGGCCGCGAGCGACGCGCTCATCCGCGACGCGAAGACGCTGATCGAGCGGCTGCGCGGCTAGCACGACGTCCCGTGGGTCCGGCCCGGCCCGGCCGGACCCGCGGGGCCCCACACCCCCCGAACCCGCTGCAAAAGGCGCCGGCGACCACGGCGGCATCGTGATGCCATCGTGATCGCCGGCGCCGAACTGTCCGTATCGGTGAGCCGATGTAAAGGACATGAGGCGAATCCGGTACGGCGCGGCGGCCCTGGTGGCCGTCGCCTTTCTGTTGACGGGGTGTGGCGGCGCGGGCGAAACCAGCAGCGACACGGCCGGCAGCGCCGCCGCGCCCGTGGCCCCGGCCGGGCAGGCCGCCACGGGCGCGGCCATGGATCAGGGCGAGGAGCGGGCGCCCGCGACGGGCGGCGGGAGCGGCGGGCAGGAGAAGACCAGGATCGAACCGGCCGACCGCGCGATCATCTACCAGGCCGAGCTCACCGTCGAGGCCAAGGACGTCACGGCGGCGGCCGACCGCGCGAAGGCGATCGTGACGGGCGCGGGCGGGTACGTCGCCGAGGAGCGCAGCGAGTCCGTCTCGCGCGGCGTCCAGTCGATGATCGCGTTCAAGGTGCCCCCGGCGCGCTACACCGACGTGCTCGCCCAGCTCGGACGCGACCTCGGGAAACGCACGTCGATGCGGCAGAACGCACAGGACGTCACCGAGGAGGTCGCCGACGTCGCCAGCCGGGTGAAGTCGGCCGAGGCCGCGCTCGGGCAGTTCCGCACGCTGCTGTCGAAGGCGAACAAGATCGGTGAGATCCTCGAGATCGAGCGGGAGATCTCCAACCGCGAGGCCGATCTGGAGTCGCTGCAGGCCAGGCAGAAGGCCCTGGAGGCGCAGACCGGCATGGCCACCGTGACGCTCACCCTGGTGCCCCCGCCGGAGCACTCGGCCGGCACCGAGAAGAAGAAGGACGAGTCCGGGTTCCTCGCCGGGCTGCGCGCCGGGTGGGACACCCTGACCACGTCGACCGTGATGGCACTGACCGTGCTGGGCGCGCTGCTGCCCTGGATCGTCGTGGCCGGGGTGGTGTGGCTGGCCGTCCGGGTCGTCATGCGCCGGATGCGCCGCCGTGCCGCCCCGCCGGCCGGCCCCGTACCCCCCGGCTCCGTTCCTCCAGTCCCTCCCGGGCACGGGCCCGGCTTCCCCGGGGGTCCCGCGCCCACGGGCGGCCCCGCGGGGCAGCCGCACCTCGGCTCACCGGAGCCGGCGCCCCGCGAGGACCGGGACGAGAACCAGGATCAGGGCCGGGAGTCCGAGCGCACGCCCAGCTAGCACTCAGCGGGCCGACGACTCGTGGACGAAGTCGGTGAGCCGGGCGATCTGGTCGGGGTCGGTCGAGGGAAGCACGCCGTGTCCGAGGTTGAACACGTGCCCCTCGGCCACCCGGCCGCGTTCGAGCACGTCTCTGGCCCGCCTCTCGACGACCTCCCAGGGCGCGAGCAGGATCGCCGGGTCCAGGTTGCCCTGCAGGGCCTTGCCCGCGCCCACGCGCAGCGCGGCCTCGTCGAGCGGCACCCGCCAGTCGACGCCCACCACGTCGGCGCCGGCCTCGCCCATGAGGCCGAGCAGCTCGCCGGTGCCGACGCCGAAGTGGATGCGCGGCACACCGAGGTCCGCCAGGCCCGCGAAGATCTTGCTGGTGTGCGGCAGCACGTAGGTGCGGTAGTCCTGCGGCGCGACCGCGCCCACCCACGAGTCGAAGAGCTGGACGGCCGAGGCGCCCGCCGCCACCTGAACCCGCAGGAAGGCGAGTGTGATCGCGCCGAGCCGCTCCATCAGCTCGTGCCACAGCTCCGGCTCGCCGTACATCATGGCCTTGGTGCGGTCGTGGTTCTTGGAGGGGCCGCCCTCGATCAGGTAGGACGCGAGCGTGAACGGCCCTCCGGCGAAGCCGATCAGCGGTGTGCCGCCCAGCTCGCCGGTGAGCGCGCCGACCGCCTCCGTCACGTACGGGACGTCGTCCGGCTCCAGGGGCCGCAGGACATCCATGCCCGCCTTGTCGCGGATGGGGGTCCCGACGACCGGGCCGACGCCGGGCTTGATGTCGAGGTCGACGCCGACGGCCTTGAGCGGGACCACGATGTCGCTGAAGAAGATCGCCGCGTCCGTGCCGTACCTGCGGACCGGCTGCATGGTGATCTCGACCACGAGGTCGGGCGTGGCGCAGGCGGTGAGCATCTCGACGCCCGCGCGCACCCTGCGGTACTCGGGCAGCGAGCGCCCGGCCTGGCGCATGTACCACACCGGCGTGTGCGGAACGGGCTCGCGCCGGCACGCGCGAATGAAAACGGAATCGGCGAGCTGGGGTTTCACGGCACCAGCCTGCCATGCCCCGGCGCCGCCCCGCGCCCTGACCCATGACCTGGGGCTCCAGAACGACGCGAGGAAGGCCGATGATCGCGTAAGGTGAACCCCATCCCCTCCTGTGAGTCATCTCACAGCTCGGCAATGTGTTCGCCAATCGGCCATCCGGCATCGATTCCAATACCACTTTCGAGACACGCCGAGTGCGATGCGGGGAAATGTCGCCGGGACGTGCCAACGTCGGATCAGTCCCGAGCGACCGCCACGACCGTGGATCCGACGAGAGGCCCCGGAGCGATGACTTCGATGTGGAGTTCCCCCGAACGCCGCACTGAGCACTGTGCCGGCAGCGACGCCGCGCGCCCCGCCCGCCCCAGCAGCGCGGCGCGCGCGACGGGGCGGCGAGACCGCGCGGACGGCCGCGGCGACCGCCGGGACCGCATGCGCGGACGCGCCCCGGCACGGACGGCCGACCGGGTGACGGCTCGACTGGCGGCGACGGTTTGACGACTTCCGATGCCCCCCACAGCCACCCCCCTGCTTCGCGCTCTCCCGAATCCGACCTACTCTTCCGTCATGACCCTCGGTGAACCGCCTGCGCCTCCCGCCGCCTTCCGGCGCGCGCTGGAGACGCTGCGCCCCGCCGAGGTACGGCCGGAGATCGAGCTGGAGGACATCCCTGCGCCCCAGAGGCTCGCGCCGTACTCCGGTGCAGTCGGGGCGTCCGTGTACCGTGACGACGACGAACTCGCCGTCGGCCGCCTGATCATGCTGTTCGACCCCGAGGGCCAGCGCGGCTGGGAGGGACCGTTCCGCCTCGTCGCCTACGTACGCGCCGACATGGAGCCGGAGATGACCACCGACCCGCTGCTGGGGCCGGTGGCCTGGAGCTGGCTCACCGAGGCGCTCGACGCCCACGGCGCGAGGTACGCCGCGGTGGGCGGCACGGTCACCCGCGCCGTCTCGGAGGGGTTCGGCGGCAAGGCGGACGACCCCGTCACCACCGAGATCGAGCTGCGGGCCTCGTGGTCGCCGCTCGACGAGGACCTGTCGCCGCACGCGGCCGCCTGGTGCGATCTCATGTGCCTGGCCGCGGGCATCCCCCCGCTGCCGCCCGACGTCGCCACGCTGCATCCGCGCCCCGCCCGCCGTGATGATCCGAAAGTTCCGTAGCCCGTGACAGAACCCGTAGTCCAGCCACTGTTGGAGCCGCGCGAGGGAATCCCGCCCGTCATCGAGGACTCCGCCGCGCTCGCGGCCGCCGTGGACGCCTTCGCCCGTGGGAGCGGGCCGGTGGCCGTCGACGCCGAGCGCGCCTCCGGATATCGCTACAGCGGCCGCGCCTACCTGGTGCAGCTGCGCCGGGCCGGCGCGGGATCCGCGCTGATCGACCCGATCAAGTGTCCCGACCTGTCCGCGCTGGACGAGGCCGTACGCGACGCCGAGATCGTCCTGCACGCCGCGAACCAGGACCTGCCGTGCCTGGCCGAGCTGGGCTTCCGCCCGCGGCGGCTGTTCGACACCGAGCTGGCCGGGCGGCTGCTCGGCTACGAGCGGGTCGGCCTGGGGACCATGGTCGAACTCGTCCTCGGCCTGCGGCTGGAGAAGGGGCACTCCGCGGCCGACTGGTCGGCCCGCCCGCTGCCGGAGGACTGGCTGCGCTACGCGGCGCTCGACGTGGAGGTGCTGGTCGAGCTGCGCGACGTCCTGCACGACGAGCTGGCCGCCACCGGCAAGCTGGAATGGGCGCTGGAGGAGTTCGCGTCGATCCTGGCCGCTCCCGCCCATCCCCCGCGTACCGACCCGTGGCGGCGCACCTCGGGCATCCACCGGGTGCGCACGCTGCGCGGGCTCGCCGTGGTGCGGGAGCTGTGGACGCTGCGCGACGAGATCGCGCGGGAGGCCGACCTCGCGCCGGGCCGTGTGCTGCCCGACTCGGCGATCGTGCAGGCCGCCCTCGACCAGCCGCGCACGACCAAGTCCCTCACCGAGATCACGCCGTTCGTCGGCCGCAGCGCCCGCCGCCACCTCAACGACTGGCTTGCGGCGGTGAACCGGGCGCGCACGATGCCGGAGGCGGCGCTGCCGCAGCCCGTGGGGCCCGGGGACGGCCCTCCCCCGGCCAACCGGTGGGCCGACCGGGACCCGGCCGCCGCCAAGCGGCTCGTGGCGGCGCGGGCCGTCGTCGCCGCGCTCGCCGACGAGCACCGCATGCCGACGGAGAACCTGCTCCAGCCCGACGCCGTACGCAGGCTGACCTGGGAGCCGCCCGCGCCGATCAGCGAGGAGACCGTGGCGGCGCGGCTGCGCGCACTGGGCGCGCGGGAGTGGCAGATCGGCCTGACCGTCCACCCGCTGGCCAAGGCGCTCGAACGGCTGGAGATCAAAGGAGAGGTGTGACATGCGGGGCTACGGCCCGGACGTGGAGTCCTCCTTCGGCTACCGCCTGCACCACGTCCAGCTCGCCGTCCCGCCCGGGGCCGAGGACGACTGCCGCGCCTTCTACGTGGGCGTGCTCGGGATGACCGAGATCGGCAAGCCCCCCGCGCTCGCCGCGCGCGGGGGCCTGTGGGTGCGGGCCGGCGCCCTGGAGATCCACCTCGGCGTGGAGGAGGACTTCCGCCCCGCGCGCAAGGCACATCCGGGCATCCTGGTGACCGGCCTCGACGACCTTGCCGCGCGCCTGGAGGCCGCCGGCGTCGAGGTCGCCTGGGATCCGCACTTCCCCGGCCATCGCCGCTTCTACGCCCACGACAACGTCGGCAACCGCCTGGAGTTCCTCGAACCGGTGTGAGCACGCGGAGGCTCCCGGAGGCGCGGCCGTCGCCGGCGGGCCCCCGGGAGCCTGTTCACTCAGCTCGCGTCGTCGTCGTTCACGACGAGCCGGGTGAAGCCGCCGCCGATCGTCGCGTTGACCGGCACCGAGGCGACCACCTGGTAGGACTGCGGCGCGGACGCCACGGCGGTGTCGCCGTTGACCGGCACCCGGAAGGACGCCTCCAGGGCCCCGGCCGGGATGACGACCTCCTGCGCCGCCGAGGCGACCACCGGGGCGGCGCCGGTCGCGATCGTCTGGATCTGGACCGTCACGGGCGTGTCGCTCTTGTCCGACAGCCGCACGGTCATCGTGGCCGTGCCGGGCCCGTCGCCCTCGTCCACCGTGGCGCCCTCCACCGACACCTGCGGCAGCCTGTCGGTGCGGGCCTCACCCGCGGCCGTCGTGGTGAACGCGAGGTCGGCGAGGTAGACCGCGCCCTGCCGACTCGCGCCCGAGATCCGGATCTCGCTGATCTGCTGCGGCTTGACGCCGGTGAGCGCGCCCAGCGGGACGCGGACCGTGCGCAGCCAGGTCTTGGGCAGCGGCGATGCCGTTCCGGGGAACGCCGTGAGCGCGTCGCTCGCCTCGGACACCCTGACCGTCTGGGACGCACCCCGCTTGTCGACGACCTCGACCGCGAGGTCCACGTCGCCGGTCGCCGTCTCGTCCCTCGCCACGCGGAAGGTGAGCGCGTCGTAGCGGGAGACGTTCTGGACCTGCTTGTCCAGCGGCACCGTCACCGTGCCCGTGGGGTCGCTCCAGGAGAACCGCAGCACCGGGGTCGAGGCGACGTTGTTCGCGTACGTCGCGGGCGTCCAGGACGGCGCCTGCGAGGTGGTCAGCGTGGAGGCGCAGGACGGCAGGCCGCTCTGCGGCGAGCGGCCGAGCATCCCGGCGCAGACGACCGCGGTGGCCGCGCCGGAGACCCGCGTGGACGGCGCGAGCGACGTGAAGGAGGCCACGTCGAGGCGCTTGCCCGCGGGCGCCTGGGCGACGGCGTGCACGACGGCCCGCCCGGCGGAGGCGGTGGTGCCGCCGCTGCCGTCGAACAGCGGCAGCAGGCCCTGCTCGCCGCCCTGAACCAGGCGGAAGAACCCGGCGATGTACGCCGTGCCGACGGCGTACTGCTCGGCGGCGGTCAGCCGCGACGGCGCGGCGCCGCCGCAGACCGGGTCGTTGCGGTTCGACCAGTCGTCGGACGCGGGCGCGTGCGCCACGCCCGGGGTCCACTCGGTGTTGAAGAAGTTGTGGTCGGCGCCCATGACCATCAGGGAGGAGCGGAAGGCCGGGTCGCCGTCCGCGGCGTACCGGGAGTCGTCGTAGAAGTGCTGACCCTGCTGGTTGGAGACGTCCCCGTCGCAGTACGGCAGGATGACGGCCATCGGCGTGCCGGGCAGGGTCGCCCGCGCGAAGTCGGTCGGCGCGAGCGGCAGCACCGCCCTGATCCCGTACGGCCTGGCCCGGCCCGCGTTCATCAGCGCGGCCTTGACGACGCCCTCGCCGCCGCGCGAGTGGCCCATCAGGCCGACGTCGGACATGTCGAGGCGGCCCTTGAACAGGCTCACCAGCTTCGCGTCGCCCACGCCCTTACCGGCGTCGGCGAGCAGGTCGAGGTGCCGCATGACGACCTCGCCCCGGGCCAGCGCCCCCCGGTCCTCGCTGTAGGGGTTGTCGGCGGCGTTGACGCCGTTGGCGCTGACCGACACGACGACGTACCCCTGGCTGGCGAGGACGTCGGCGGGGCCGTCGTAGCCCTGGTAGCTGGCGATGGGCTGCTGCCCCGCAGGACAGGGCCACTGGGTGTTGGACGTCGTCCAGGCCGTGGGGTTGTAGCAGGCCGAGTGGCGGCCGTGCAGGAAGACGACCAAGGGACGCCTGCCGGGGGCGCCTTCCGGCAGGTAGACCTTCGCCCGGATCTCGGCCTGGCGGCCGCCGAGCCCCTCCAGGGTGATGGCGGTGTCGCCGAGGTCGTACTCGTCGTGGATCACGGCGTACGGACCGGGCGCGGCGGGATCGACGGGCGCGGGAGCCGGCTTGCCGTGCGGCTTGGCGGGCGACTCGGCGGGCGTTGGGGCGGCCTTGCCGGCGACCGCCGCGGCGGCCTCGGGCACCTCGCCGTTCCAGGCCACGCCGACGGACGACGCCGTGGCGACGGTGGGGTCGGGGGTGACGACGGTCAGCGTCATGCCGTCGGGCGACTCCTCGGCCGGGCCGAGCGACCGGCCGTCCGCCGCGAGTTCGGGGACGGCGTCGCGGACCGGCAGCGGCTTGTTCAGGTGGAGCGTGACCCGGTGGCCGCCGCCGACGGGTTCGACGGTCCAGGTGCCGTCCCCGCCGCTCGAGCCGGCCGGCGTCGGCGGCGCGGCGTGTGCGGGTCCCGCGAGGAGGGGGGTGGACAGGGTCGCGGCCGTGACGGCCGCGGCGAGCGCCTTGGTCCAGGCGCGCACAGGAGAGCGCATTGGTTCCTTTTCGAGTGCAATGCCCCAAGAAAGCCACTCACAAGGGTTAGAGGAGGGATTCTTGAGCTTTGAGGGGTTGCATCCCGAATGAGATCGTCACCGGCGACATGTGCTGATTCCGCCCGGTTTCCGACCAGTTAAGGATCACTCACAGACACGGCGACCCCACCGATCCCCGGACCGGTTACTGACCAGTAGCATAGGGAGCCGGAAGCTACCGACAAGTAGGAGCGAACCCGTGCCTGCGTCCCGTGAAGTCGTCTTCGTCGACGGCGTTCGGACGCCTTTCGGCAAGTCGGGCCCGAAGGGCCTGTACGCCGAGACGCGTGCCGACGACCTGGTAGTCCGCGTCATCCGCGAGCTGATGCGGCGCAATCCCGGCCTCCCCCCGGAGCGGGTGGACGAGGTGGCCATCGCGGCCACCACCCAGATCGGCGACCAGGGCCTGACCATCGGCAGGTCCGCGGCGGTGCTCGCCGGCCTGCCGAAGTCGGTCCCCGGTTACGCCATCGACCGCATGTGCGCCGGCGCGATGACCGCCGTCACCACCGTGGCGGGCGGCATCTCCTTCGGCGCGTACGACGTTGCCATCGCCGGCGGCGTCGAGCACATGGGCCGCCACCCCATGGGCGAGGGGGTGGACCCCAACCCCCGGTTCCTGTCCGAGCAGCTCGTGGACGGCTCGGCGCTGGTCATGGGCATGACCGCGGAGAACCTGCACGACCGCTACCCGTCCATCACCAAGGAGCGCGCCGACGCCTTCGCCGTCGCCTCGCAGGAGAAGGTCGCCAAGGCGTACGCCGACGGCAAGATCCAGCGCGACCTGGTGCCGGTCGCGGCCCGTAAGGCCGCCGAGGGCTGGGGCCTGGCCACCGTGGACGAGACGCCGCGCCCCGGCACGACGCTGGAGGGCCTGCGCACGCTCAAGACGCCGTTCCGCGCGCACGGGCGGGTCACGGCGGGCAACGCCTCCGGCATCAACGACGGCGCGACCGGCTGCATCGTGGCCGCCGAGGACGTGGCCAGGGAGCTGGGCCTGACCCCGCGCATGCGGCTGGTGTCCTACGCCTTCGCCGGTGTGGACCCCGAGGTCATGGGCATCGGCCCGATCCCCTCCACCGAGCGCGCGCTGCGCCTGGCCGGGCTGTCCATCGACGACATCGGTCTGTTCGAGATCAACGAGGCGTTCGCCGTACAGGTGCTGGCCTTCCTGGAGCACTTCGGCATCGCCGACGACGACCCGCGCGTCAACCCGTACGGCGGCGCGATCGCGTTCGGCCACCCGCTCGCCTCGTCGGGCGTGCGGCTGATGACCCAGCTCTCGCGCGAGTTCGCCGAGCGGCCCGACGTCCGCTATGGGATCACCACGATGTGCGTCGGCATGGGCATGGGCGGCACCGTCATCTGGGAGAACCTGGCATGAGCACGATCGAGACCTGGAAGGCCCTTCTGGAGGGCAAGAACGCCGACGAGGTGGTCACCAAGGCGCTCGTGCGCGACGTCGAGCTTCCGTACGGCGCGGGCACGATGGCCCTGATCACGCTCGACAACGGCCTCGACCACACCAAGCCCAACACCTTCGGTCCCCACGGCCTGCTCGCGCTGAACGACGCGCTCGACGCGATCACCGCGCGCTCCGGCCTCGCGGCCGTCGGCGTCGTCGGCAAGCCCTTCATCTTCGCCGTCGGGGCCGACCTCAAGGGCGCGGCGGCGGTGTCCTCCCGCGAGGAGGCGCTGGCCATCGGACAGCTCGGTCACCACGTGTTCCGCCGCCTCGGCGAGCTGGATGTGCCGTCGTTCGCGTTCGTCAACGGCGCGGCGATGGGCGGCGGGCTGGAGATCGCCCTGCACTGTACGTATCGCACCGTGTCGTCCGGCGTCCCGGCGATCGCGCTGCCGGAGTGCTTCCTCGGCCTGGTGCCCGGATGGGGCGGCACCCAGCTTCTCCCCCGCCTGATCGGCCCCGAGAAGGCCCTCAAGCTGATCACCGAGAACCCGCTGTCGCAGAACCGCATGATCAAGGGCCGCGACGCGTACGCCCTGGGGATCGCCGACGCGATGTTCGAGCCCGCCGACTTCGTCGAGGAGTCGCTGCGGTGGGCCGCGCAGGTGCTGCGCGGCGAGGTGACCGTCGAGCGGGCCGACCACACCGCGGAGGACTGGGCCCCGGTGATCGACCAGGCCAGGACCCTCGTCGATCTCAAGCTGCGGGGGGCCTCCCCCGCGCCGTACCGGGCGCTCGACCTCATGGCCCTGGCCCGTACGGCGTCGCGCGACGAGGGCTTCGCCGCGGAGGACGAGGCGCTGGCCGACCTGCTCATGAGCGACGAGCTGCGGGCCGGGCTGTACGCCTTCGATCTGGTGCAGCGCCGGGCCAAGCGGCCGGCCGGGGCACCGGACAGGTCGCTGGCCCGGCCGGTCACCAAGGTCGGCGTGGTGGGCGCGGGGCTGATGGCCTCGCAGCTCGCGCTGCTGTTCGCCCGCCGCCTGGAGGTCCCGGTCGTGCTGACCGACCTCGACCAGGCCCGGCTGGACAAGGGCGTCGGCTACGTCCACGCCGAGGTCGACAAGCTGCTGGGCAAGGGCCGCGTCTCCGCCGACCAGGCCAACCGGCTGAAGGGCCTGGTGACGGGCTCGCTGACCAAGGACGCCTTCGCCGACGCCGACTTCGTGATCGAGGCGGTGTTCGAGGACCTCGGCGTGAAGCAGAAGGTCTTCGCCGAGGTGGAGGAGGTCGTCTCCGAGACCTGCGTGCTCGCCACCAACACCTCGTCGCTGTCGGTCACCGACATGGCGGCCGGCCTGCGGCACCCGGAGCGGGTGGTGGGCTTCCACTTCTTCAACCCGGTCGCGGTGCTGCCGCTGCTGGAGATCGTCCGGGGCGCCGCCACCGACGACGCGACGCTGGCCACGGCGTTCGCGGTCGGCAAGACGCTGAAGAAGTCGTGCGTGCTGGTCAAGGACGCGCCCGCGTTCGTCGTCAACCGGTTGCTGACGCGGTTCATGGGCGAGGTCACGGCGGCGGCCGACGAGGGCACCCCGCTGGAGGCCGCCGACCACGCGCTCGACTCGCTCGGCCTGCCGATGACGCCGTTCGCGCTGCTCCAGCTCGTCGGCCCGGCCGTCGCTCTGCACGTCGCCGAGACCATGCACGCGGCGTTCCCGGACCGCTTCGGCGTCTCGCAGAACCTCGCCAAGCTGGTCGCCGCAGGCAAGCCGGGCCTGTACGGCCCGGACTTCCGGATCGACCCGGAGGTGCGGGCGCTGTTCGAGGGCGGCTCGTCCCCGTCCACGGCGGACGATGTGCGGCTGCGGGCCCTGCGGGCCCTCGCCCAGGAGATCAGGCTCATGCTCGACGAGGGCGTGGTCGCGGCGCCGCAGGACATCGACCTGTGCATGATCCTCGGCGCGGGCTGGCCGTTCCACACCGGCGGCATCACGCCGTACCTCGACCGGACGGGCATCTCCGAGGAGGTCACCGGGTCCCGCTTCCTGGAGCCCGGCGTCGCCTCCGTACCGGCCTGAGTTCTCGGCCACAGGCCCGCCCGGCCGAGCCGCCGCGCCACCCCGGCGCGGCGGCTCGCCTCGTGATTGAGGTCGTCGTGGCAGCACCGGGGGCCACGTTGGTGCGCTCGCACACGCCCTTGCGCCGCGCGTTGTCCCGTTGCGGGATCGTCAATCGGTCCGGGTGCGGAGGCTCCGCGCCAGGGTGGGGATCATCACCGTCGCAGAGACGAGGTGTAGCCCGAGGAGGGCGGTGGTGGTGGCGGTGTTCGCCCCCACGAGGAGGGGCGGGACCAGCGAGATCGCGGTCAGCGACACCGCCGTCCACACGAATCGCTCGGCGGGGCGGGCGCTCCAGCGAAGAAGAGCGACGGCGATGACGATGCCCACGACCGAGAAGAAGCCGGTCACCACGGCGAATCCGGGCAACGGGATCGTCTCGCCACCATCGGGGACCTCGAAGTCGACGCCGACGGCCTGGGCGAGCGCGGCGGCGAGGGTGGTGGCCACCATCGCCGCGAGCGTGGCGACGAGGCCGGTGCCGGCGAGCCCGCGGAGTCGGTGGGTGTGGCTGGTCTGGCCCGATGCCGGGCCTGCGACGACCCCGGTGTCATTCGTGCTGTTCATGTCGTCCTCCATCAATCGGTAACTGGCGTAGGGGTGTGCTGACCGGCACGAGACGGTCCTGGCCCTGGGGGTGACGATGCGCACCCTCGCCGTGCGACGGCCGGGGTTCCGCAGGGCGCGGACGCCGGTGCCGCGGAGCCAGAACCCGGCGTCGCGTCCGAGGACCGGCCCGGGCTCGCCGTCGCGCAGCTCCAGCTGCACCCGCCCGCGGGTGACGACGCCGAACGCGTCGCACCACTCGGCCGCGACCACCGCGACACGCGCGCCACCTCGCAGCGCGAGCGTCCGCACCGGGACTACTCCGTGCCGTCCGCCGGCAGGCGCTCCGGCAGCCCGAGCCGCGGGAACCGGTCGTCGTGGAAGATGAAGATCTCGGTGATCGCCCCGCCGGTGACGCGCAGGACGTCGATCGTCAGCGGCAGGTAGGCGCCCTCCCGCTTCCGCCACTGGTAGAAGGCGACGGCGGGCTGCCGGTTCACGGAGGTGGGGACGGCGCGCAGGTGCTTCATGCCCTCGAAGCCGCTCTCGACCCAGTCGTTCACCACCGCGTCGCGGCCGACGAACAGGCCCGGCGTGGGCGGCATCGAGCAGCGGACGTCGTCCCGCAGCAGTGCGGCGAGCCCGCCGATGTCCGTGGCCACGCTGGCGTCGGTGAAGCGGCGCACCAGCTCGCGCGTCCCGGCGTCCTCCTCTCCGCCGGTCCAGTCCTGCCGCTCGGCGGGCAGGTGCTCCCGCATGCCGGCACGGGCCCGCTGCAGCGCGCTGTTCACGGAGTTGACGGAGTCACCGAGGAGCTCCGCGACGTCCTTGGCCGGCCAGCCGAGCACGTCCCGCAGGATCAGCACGGCCCGCGGGCGCGGCGCGAGGTGCTGGACCGCGACCAGGTACGCCAGCTCGATCGTCTCCCGCGCGACGGCGACGGTCTCCGGCTCGTCCGCGTCGCCCGCGGGCAGCTCGTCGAGCAGCCGGTCCGGGTAGGGCTGCAGCCACGGCACCTCGCCGCCGGCCGCGGGCTCCGGGCGGCACTTGGCGAGCAGGTCCAGGCAGGCGTTGGTGGCGATCCGGTACAGCCAGGCCCGGAACGTCGACCGCCCCTCGAAGGTCTCCCGCCGCCGCCAGGCACGGAGGAACGTCTCCTGCACGGTGTCCTCGGCGTCCTCGAACGACCCGAGCATCCGGTAGCAGTGCACGTGCAGCTCCCGCCGGTGCCGCTCCGCCAGCGCCGAGAACGCCGGCTCGTCGACCTCGCCCAGACCGCTCCCACCCAGGCCGCTCACGCCCAGCTCCTCCAGCCGCGTGTCCGCACTCATCACGTCATCCTTCCGCCTCGTCGTGTCCCGTCGTAGGTATGACGGGTGCGGGCGCGACAACTCATCACCAGGGTCGGTCGGCATGGCTGATCCACTGACGGATCCGGTGGCGGAGCACGACGCGCGGTACGGCGAGGAGGGCGCGGGTCCGCCGGAGTGGGCGGGTGCGCGACCGCCTGCCGCGTGCCGGGGTCGACACGACACGCGGCGGGCATGGACGCACGGACACGGCACGAGGTCCACCGAAAAGGATGGGCTTGATCTTGGAGCCGAGACCCGGCTCACCTGGCACGAAGGGACCCGCTCGGCGGCGCGACCGGGTGCCGGCCCGGCTCATCCCCTGCGGCCCCCGGGCAGGGTCAGGCCGCGTGACGGTATGCGGAATAGGTGAGGTAGCCGTCATCGCCGCCCTGATACCAGGTGGATTGGTCGTGCGGCGCGATGGGGAGCCCCTGGCGCAGCCGCTCCACGAGGTCGGGATTGGCGATGAAGGCGCGGCCGAAGCTGATGAGATCGGCGCCGAGCCCCAGCCAGTGATCGGCGGCCGCCTTGTCCGTCTGCCGGGGGCCCATCGGGAAGACCGGGTTGACGATGAGCGTGCCGGGCCAGGCCTTGCGCAGTTCGACGAGCACCTCCTCGTCGGTGGTGGCCTCGAGGTGGACGTACGCCAGGTCCATGGAGGCCAGCTCGGCGAGCAGCGCGCCGTACAGGGCGGGGACGTCGGTCTCCTCCGCGCCCCAGATGCCCGCGCCGGGCGAGAGCCGGATGCCCGTCCGGTGGCCGCCCACCGCCTCGACGGTCGCCGACACCGCCTCCACGGCGAAGCGGATCCGGTTGGCGATCGAGCCGCCGTAGGCGTCGGTGCGCAGGTTGGCGGTGCTGGACAGGAACTGCGCGATGAGGTATCCGTTCGCGCCGTGCAGTTCCACGCCGTCGAAACCGGCGTCGACGGCGCGGAGCGCCGCCTTTGCGTAGGACAGGGCGTGCTCGGGCACCTCGGCGGTGTCCAGCGCCCTCGGCACGGGTGCGGGCTTGGGCCCCGCGGGAGTGAACACCTCTCCGGGGGCGGCGACGGCCGAGGGGCCCACCGGCCACATGCCCGTGGTGTCGGGGTGGGAGACGCGGCCCCCGTGCATGATCTGGGCGAAGATCCGGCCGCCGTTGGTGTGGACCGCGTCGGTGACCGGCCGCCAGGACTCGACCTGCTCGTCGGTGTACAGTCCCGGGGTGCCCGGGTTGGACTGGCCGACGAGGCTCGGCTGCACTCCTTCGGTCACGATGAGCCCGGCGGTGGCGCGCTGGGCGTAGTAGGTCGCCATCGACGGTGTCGCCAGGCCGCCCGCGGCCGCACGGACCCGGGTCATGGGGGCCATCACCACACGGTTGGGCAGGGTCAGCGCGCCGAGCTGGTGGCGGTCGAAAAGGGTCGTCATTCCTGAGTGCCTTTCAGACGTTCCTGCGGATGGTCGCGTCCGCCGGCTGGACACGGCGACTACGCTAAGACCTGACATTGACGTCAGATGCAAGCGTTCGGGCCGAGACTTTTCCGACAGGAGGCGCGATGCGGATCGGTGAGCTGGCGACGCGGGCCGGGGTGAGCGTCCGCTCTCTGCGCTACTACGAGGAGCAGGGCCTGCTCACCAGCACGCGCAGCCCCAGCGGCCAGCGCCACTACACCGACGGCGAGGTCGAGCGCGTACGGCTCATCCAGTGCCTGTACGCCGCCGGGCTCTCCAGCAGGACGATCGTCGAAGTGCTCCCGTGTGTCGACTCGCCGAGCGAGCGGAACTCCGACGAGGCGTTCGAGCGGCTGCTCCAGGAGCGGGACCGGATCAGCCGGCACATCGCCGAGCTCTCCCAGGCCCGTGACGCCCTCGACCGGCTCATCGACGTCAACCGCGCGCACCGCGCCCAGCTGACGCCTCGCTGATCTCGGGCATGACGGCGACGGCGCGGTGCCACTCGTGAACGCCGCGCCGGCCGCTCGTTCCCCGACCCGGCAGGCCGTTGAGGCGCTACGGCGCGGCGCGGCCGCCCGTGGTGTCGGGCGACTGCGCCGCGGAAGTCACAGCTCAGCGCTTGAACAGACGCGGCGCCAGGTCGATGAGGTTCTTCTGCCACACGTCCCAGCCGTGCGGTCCGGGGGTGACCCCGTCGAACTCGTAGCGGATACCGAGATCCTTCATCGTGGTCAGGGACGACATGAAGAACGGCTGCACGAAGTCGGTCTGGTCGCCGACGTACAGGCGCAACATCTTGGTCCCGCTGTTGATCGCCGCCACGTCGACGCCGGCGCCATCGCCGAACCAGGACGAGAACGCCGCGACGTAGGCGAACTTGCCCGGGTACGCCTTGAGCACCCCGAGCGTCTGCACACCGCCCATGGAGAGGCCGGCGAGTGCCTGCTGCGACGGGTCGCCGGAGACGTTGTAGTGGGCGCGGGCCGCGGGAACGATGTTGTCCAGCAGCTCCTTGTTGAAGTCGGACACGTTGCCGTTGCCCATCACGACCACCATCGGCACCAGGTTCCCGTCCAGGAAGTGGTGGTCGAGGATCTGCTTGGCGCGGCCCATCTCGACCCAGTCCGTGTAGCTCTGACCGCTGCCGTGCTGGAGGTAGAAGACGGGATACGGCTCCGCGCGCTTCGGGTCGTATCCGGGTGGGGTCCACACCAACGCGGTCCGGTCCTGGTTCGTCACGGTGCTCCGGTAGGTCAGGCTCTCGACCTTTCCGCCCTGGCCGGCCGGAACGTCCGAGAGCAGGCGTGACCTCTCACCCGGGATGAAGAAGCTGCTCCAGGTCGGCTCGGAGGTCACCTTCGTCGGGTTCGACGTGTCCTTGGCCCCGGCTCCGTCCACGATCAGCTGGTAGTAGTAGAACCAGGGGGCCAGCGGGCCCAGGGTCACCCGCCACCGGTCGCCCTCACGGGACATCGGGACGCGCAGCCAGCTTCCCCCGGGAGCGTCGTTCGCCCACACCGTGACGTGCTTGGCGTCCGTGAAGGCCGTCGTGGTCTCGAAGGTGACGAAACCGCCCTCGGACACGAACGGCGTCGGAGTGGTGCCGGCTGCGGGCGGGGTGAACTCGCCCTTC
>NZ_JADBGC010000050.1:0-25729 GCF_014892245.1 Microbispora sitophila
CACGCGATGGGCTCCGCTACCAGCCGAGCATGGTCTCACGCAGCCTGCAGTCGCTACCCGTCCAGTTCGCGCCATGGGGGCATTGAACGAACATGCCACCTCTGCACCAGGCCGCATGAGACAGGTAGATACTGCGGTGACGGACGGACGGACGGGCCCGCCGCCAGCGGCTGGCGGATCGCCTCGACACACTCGGCGAGCCGCTCGGCCACCCCGGCTGGCCACGCACCATCCGTGGCCGCCGGGACCACTCCATCCTGTACAACCGCTCCGCCTGCCACCGGGGACACGCCGAGACGGCCGCCGAGCTGAACCGCCCCCGTATCGAGTTCAATCGCCGCGGCGACCTGGCCACTCCCCCTACTCGGGCTACTCGGGCTCCACGTGCCGTTGCCTCAGCTCAACCGGACGGGCAGAGACTCCAGCCTGCGGACGAACATGTCCGGCTGATAACGCACCTCATCTCGTGAGACGGCGAGCGCCAGGCTGGGGAACCGGTTCAGCAGAGCGGACATGGCGATCTGCACCTCAAGCCGCGCCAGGGCGGCGCCCATGCAATTGTGCAGGCCGTGCCCCATGCCCACATGGCGCATGTCCGTCCGTGACAGATCAAGCCGGTCCGGCTCGGAGAAGCTTTCGTGATCACGGTTGGCCGACTGCAGCGCGGGCCAGACGGCCGCCCCCGCCGGCAACTCGACTCCGGCGAATTCGAGATCTTGCATCGCGAAACGCATGAAGCTCACGGCCGCTACTCCGTCGTACCGCAGGAATTCCTCCACCGCCTGAGGCATGATCGAGGGGTCCTCGCGCAGAATTGCGAGCTGCTCAGGATGGTCCAGTAGGGCCAGCGTGGCGTTGGCGATGAGGTTCTGTGTGGTGTCGATGCCGGCGGCGACGAGCTGTTGGACCAGCGCCACCAGCTCCGTCTCGTTAAGGCGATCGCTCCCTTCACGAGCCTCGATCAGCTGGGTCGTGAGATCGTCACCGGGGTTCGCGCGCTTGTACGCGACCAGTTCCCGTGCATTGTCCAGCAGCCATTCCGAGGCTTTGCGGATCCGCTCAGGGTCGCCAGAGAACGCCTCTTGCAGGTTGGCGAGCACCTGCTTCCGCAGGTCCATTCCCACGCCAAGGATTCGGCCCAGCACCTCGGCGGGGACGATGGCCGCGAAGTCCCGGACGACGTCCATCTCGCCTCGGCCGGCGGCCTCGTCGAGGAGGCCATCAACGACATCCTCGGTGACACTCCGCCATTTCTCGGCGTTTCGCGGAGTGAACGGCTTCATGGCGAGCTTGCGCAACCTCGTGTGATCGGGCGGGTCCGACAGAATGATGGTCTTCAGCATGGAAAAGCCCAGACCCGCGTCCTGGAACTGCCGACTGGCGTTGTCTGGATCATTGCTGAAACGGAGATCCTCAAGGATAGCGCGGACGTCGTCATAGCGGGTCACCAGCCATACGGGGACGTCTGTTCCGGGGAACAGGAACCGGTGGACCGGGTCGTTTTCGCGCAGCCATTTCCAGGTCGGATAGGGATTCTGGAAGTATTCGGGGCTATGAAGCGCCGGTGAGGGACCGTGCATGAGCTCTCCTTACTGCCGCAGTCGCGGATTCAGCAGAACAGCGAATCCGCTCCAACACACCATGGCCGCGCGTCGGCAGGCGTCAGGGTAACCCCGTAGACGGTCCCCCAAGATTCAGCGCAGCCCTGCGGGGATCCGCGGCCGGACCATGACCGGCTCTCACAGCGCGACGTCGCGGATTCGGCTCGTGATGTCAGCGTTGAACGGCGATTCGATCCGGGCTGACTCAGAGCGTGTTTGAGAAGGGTCGATAACGGTCTGCGCATCTTGCCGCCGTGACCACCGTCGGGTCGCGATCACGACTGGGTGCCCCGCGAACGCCGCTACCCCTCCGACCTGACCGATGCCCAATGGGCGCTGGTCGAGCAGCTGCTACCCGCGCCGAACACGGGAGGGAGGCCGGAGAAGCACCCGCGCCGGGACATCGTGGACGCGATCTTGTACGTGGTGCGTACTGGGTGCGCCTGGCGGCAGTTGCCGTTCGACTTTCCGCCCTGGCAGACGGTGTACTGGTACTTCGTCCGCTGGGAAGAGGCCAAGGTCACCGAGCAGATGCTCGCCGTGCTGCGGCGCCGGGTCCGGGCGACGGAGGGGCGAGCCGAGGAGCCGACCGCGGGCATCATCGACTCCCAGAGCGTCAAGGGTGCCGACACCGTCGGCCGCGAGTCCCGCGGCTACGACGCGGGGAAGAAGGTCAACGGGCGTAAGCGGTTCATCGTCACCGACACCCCCGGGCTGCTGCTGGTCGTCTGCGTGATGGCCGCCTCCGTCCAGGACCGCGACGGAGCCAAGACCACTCTGCTCAGCATGTACCTGGTCACGCCGGTCCGGTACGTGTTCGCCGACGCCGGCTTCGCCGGGATGCTGGTGGGCTGGACTCAGCGCGTGCTGCGGACCGTGCTGCATATCGTCCGCAAGGCTCCCGGGCAGATCAGGTTCGCGGTGATCGAGCGGCGGTGGGTCGTCGAGCGGTCGCTGGCCTGGCTGACCAGTCACCGCCGCCTGGCACGGGACTATGAGCGCCGACCGGCCACGGTCGAGGCCATGATCCGATGGGCCGCGATCAGCGGTATGGCCCGCCGCCTCGCGCGGGGAAGCGCTGCAACCCGCCAGCAGCGCATCACCCTCGCTCATCCAGCGGAATAGCTCTTCTCAAACACGTACTTAGGGCTCGGCACCTGGCCGAGGTGCCTGCGCCCAGCTCCGGAAGTTCGCCGGCGGTGCGTCGCGTGCGTACGAATGCGCGCGGGGCCGCGATGCCCTCGGTTCCCTGGACGCGGGGATAGAGGCCACGAGTCACAGTGCCCGCCTGGGATGGTTGTCCCCTCGCGTCCCGTCCGACCGACTACGGCACCGGACGTGACGCAACGACGGGGACGGTCATCGACGTAAGGCCGCCCGCAGTCGGGCGGCAGTCCCCCGCATAACTCTTGGGGCGGGAACTGGGGGCGGGATTGGGGAGAATCCCAATCCATTCGGACGAAAGCGCGGGATACGGTTCCTTGCGATGATCAGGCGCGACCCCCACAAGAGGACGCACAGCAGCAGAGAGGGATCTCAAATGCCCGAATCAACCGCGAAGGTCAGCACTCGTTTAAGACGCTTTACCGTTCTCGCCCTGGGCTTGTTCTGCCTACTACCCGGATCCGCGCTCGTCACGGGCACTGCCGCAGCCGCTGACGACCGACCGGCCACCGGTGTCTCGACCCCGGCGCCGAATGAGGGATGCGCGGTAACGAAGAAGGCACCTATCCCTTGCTCACTGAACCCCAAGCTCCAGGCGGCGTATCGAAGCCTGATAGACCGCGCCTGGCATCCCGACGCAAAGAAAATCACCTACGCCGCATACGTCACCGACAACGGTTCGAAACTCCATGCTGTGTTCGGAGCCGATGGTGCCGCTGCGGCGCGGGAGCTCAGTCGCGTCTACGGTGACGAGATTCTCATCGAGAATCAAGAGCTCGCCCAGTTCTCGGGCGGTCGTACCAACGACGCAAGCCCTCACTGGGGCGGAGCCTCGATTTCCCAGGGGCTGGATCCGTGCACCTCAGCGTTCTCCGTGGTGTTCGCCGACGGAAGACGCGGCTCGGTAAGCGCGGGTCACTGTTACGAGAACGACGAACCGTTGCTCTCGTCAGCCGGCTATCTGAGCCTGGGGCCGTTCTACGGCATCACCGAGGGAAAGAAGGACTACCCCTCCTACGACATGATCGCGATCAGCGGTGGGGGCGCCTACACGAACACGATCTACACCGATCCGGGAAGTCCTATCTCACGTACGGTGATCGGCAAGGCAGACCCCACTGTAGGGACTCCCGATGCCCCGGCCTACGTCTGTGTGAGCGGCAGGCTGCATCTCGCGAAGTGCTCGATCCAGGTCAAGGACGTTTCGGCCCTGTTCTGCCCCGGCGGAAGTCCCAGCTGCACTCCCGACGTGATGCTCGGTTATCGGGGGGATTCCGCCGTGGCCGGCCAGGGTGACTCCGGCGCCCCTGTCTACTCTCCCGCGAGCCAGTCGGGAGCAATAATCCGCGGCATGCTGATCGGAGGTTCGATCGACGGGCACTGGATCTTCGCCGAACAGATCTCCGACATCGAACAACACCTCGGCGTCACCGTCGCGACCACCCCGTGACCTGCCGGCCCAGTTATCCGTCCAGACTCATCACGCCTGATGCTCCGGCCGTAGATATGGATGTCGCCAGGTAAGCATGCGTACGGCCACCGCGATCAGCGAGTGTCGTGCTGACACTCGAAGATCACGCGATGGCCACAGCCGGTTTCATGGCACACCGCGGCGGCTCCGGGCTCGCGATGCAGGCTGACCTCCGGACTGATTCGCTGCCCCCCGCCGTAAATCTTGGGGAAACGGGTCAGGGAGTTTCCTCAGGCGACACGGTACGTGTCGCGACACGATGAACACGTCTGAACTACCCCGGACACCATAGGAGCGGAAGTGATGAACGACGAGGCCCGCGAACCCGGCGGCTCGCCCGCGAAGAATCACGGCCGCGCCGGCGACGACATCTTGCTCGTGAGCTGCGTCCGGGGACTGCTGAACCGACCTGGGTCGCACGACTGGCGGATCGAACCCGGTGACGTCTGGTGCCACGTCCGGCGGCCCCTGGTTCCGGACGACCCCAGCCGTCTCTGCAAGGCCGACGTGCTTGCACATAGCCTGCCTCATCGATTACACGGGTGTCGCCTGGTGATCAGCGGAGTCTTCCCGCATCGGGCAGCTCAGGGCCGAGTGAGCGCCGGTCATGTGGCCGGCTCTCCGAGGACACTCTCACCTCGAATCTGGGCGGAAGGACACCCAGGTCAACCGGCTCAGCGGCCCGTGACCACACCGGCCCCGGTGTGTGAGCACTTCTTCCCCGCTCCACACCGGGGTCCCCGGCCGGGACACGTACGCCGAACAGAGACGACCGTCATCTGGAGAGTCCGGGAGAAGAGGTGACAACGACAACCAGAGGATCACGCGACCACCTGGAGCACGCGGAAGGTGCGGTGGCAGCCACGGCCGGACAGGCTGTGCGTGCGGGCGACTCCGGAAGGAGGACCTCCGGAAGGAGGCTCAATTTCCGGTTCTCCGTCCAGGCCACCCGCGCCGCATGTCTCGTGGCGAACCAGCGCGACGGTTTTCACATCGAGGCGTGGTCGTTCGAAAAGGGGCACGCCGAGGTGCGACTGCTCCCCACGGCGTCCGGCGAGTCCCATCACACGCAGCTCGTTCCGGTCGAGGACGGGCGTGTGGTGCTGGTCCGTCACAGACGCGGCGCCCACGAGGTCGCAGTCGCGTCCCTCGCCGGCGAGCGGTCCCTGCGCACGGCCGGCGATTCAGTCCTCCATGCCATTCCGAGCCGGGACCCGGCCACGCTCGTCTGGCTGGTCACCTCCCGCGGCGAAAACCGCTCGCTGATCCACCGGGTCGGCGCCGACGACATGCGTGTGGAACCAGTACTGGAGGTACCGGGCAGGCTGATGGGCGAAGGGTGGCTGAACGAAGCCGGCGATCTGCTGGCTGCCAACCAGGTGCTCGACGGGAGACGGCGAATCGTCACCCTCGACCTGCGCCGGGCAACCGTCACCCCGCTCCCGGAGCGAGCCGGCGGGGTCCTGCTCACCAGCCCACGCCGAGGCGAGATGCTCGTCGCGGCCCACAAGCCGGATGGCGTCGGACTGGGTTGGCTGTCGCCTTCCGACGGCCGAATCCGCTTCTGCCGGGAACTCCACAACCTCAACGGCACCGTCCTGCCGCTCACCCTCGATCCCGAGGGAGGCCGCCTCGCACTGCGGCTCGCCCGCGGCGCAGCTTCCCGGCTCCTGGTTCACGACATCGCCTCCGACACCCTCACCGAGGTTCCCGGCCCCCGCGGTGTGGTCAGGGACGCCGGCTGGAGCGAGACAGGACTCCGTGTTTTGTTCTCGTCCCCGACTACGCCCGCGGCCGTCGTCGGAATCACAGAGCCTTTCGAGGGCTCCAGCTGGCGTGCGCAGAGCCGAACGCCTTCCCGCCGGCACTGGCACGACGCCCGGTTGGAGCGCTTCCAGGGTCCGGCCGGAAAGATCGAGGCGGTCGTGTACGGCGAGGACTGGCGGCGTAGCCGCCACCTGCTCGTGGCGTTGCACGGCGGCCCGGAAGCGGCGTGGGAGCTGACGTTCGACCCGATTTTCCAGCGCTTCGCCGATGCCGGCATCACGATCGTCGCCCCCAACCAAAGGGGCAGCACCGGATACGGCGCCGCCCATCGCGACGCCATCAAGGGGTGCTGGGGCGGTCCGGATCTCGCCGACATCCGCCGGCTGCTCGCCACCCTGCTCCGGGAGCGCGGGCACCCCGGACGCCGGATGCCGATGCTGTTCGGCGTCGGCTACGGCGCGTTTCTCGCGCTGCTCGCCGCCGCCGCCGATCCCTCCCGGTGGTCCCGCTGCGTGGCGATCGCACCGTTCGTGTCGGGGGACGCTCTTCACTCGGACGGCCCGGCAGGCGTCCGCTCCCTGCTCGACCGGCTCGGCGGGCTGACCGAGATCGACGACGGTCTCGGCGCCCGCGACCTGCTCCGCCTCGCCCCCCGGATCACGGCGCCCGTCCTGCTCATGCACGGTGAACGCGACGAGGTCATCCCCGTCGTGCACTCCCGCCTTCTGGCACGACAACTGGGCGCGGCGGGACGGCGGGCCTCGGCGCTCTTCCGTTATCAGGAAATCCCACACGCCGGACACGACCTGTTCGTCGGCCCCGAGGGGCCCGCGCTCGTCGAGGACGCGGTCACCTTCCTCCTGGCCCCTCCTCGGCTCGCCCATCCGCAGGCGGCCATGACCGCTGCGCCCGGTTCCCGGTAGACCGGTCCGGGCCGGAAGAAGCGACCACGTCGAGCAGGTGACCCGCCCACCGCCAGCGGTCTGCTCGACCGTATGTGAAACGCGAGGAGAGACGATGGCCGCTCAGATGTCCCCCGTCCCTGCGGGCCGGAACCCAGCCGCACTCGGGTTGCCAACCCTGGTACGCCTCCCATGGGTAAGCACGGCAAGCGACGCGGCGCTGACGACGACGACCGTCGGCGCGGCGCTCCTGGCCCCGGCCGTCGCGGCCCGCGCGGTCGACGAGGTGCTGGCCCGGGGAACCGGGCTCGCCGTTCTCGCCCTGCTGGGGCTGCTGACGGTGCGCGTGCTGACCCACGCGTGTTGTGGGATCGCCGGGGTTTCGGCGACCACGGGAATCGCGGTCGCCCTGCGCTACCGGCTGCTCCGGCATGTTTTCGCGCTCGAAGTCCCCGGCGCGCCGCGACATGCCGCCGGGGATCTGGTGGCCCGGCTGACGGGCAGCACCACCAGCGCGGCCGCCGTACCCGACCTGGTCGACAGTGTGGTGACAGGCCTCGCTTCACTCGGCGGGCTGATCGCCCTCTGGCTGGTCGACTGGCGGGCCGGGGCCGCGTTCGTGGCGGGCGCGATCCCGGCCATGCTCCTGCTCCGGCGCTTCACGGGACGATTCATCGGCGCGTACGCCGACTACCTCGAACGGCAGGCGGGCGTGGCGGCGCGCCTGACAGACGCGCCGACCGGCAGCAGGACGATCCGCGCATCGGGCACCGCGCAGCGCGAGATCGACCACGTCCGGGGTCCTCTTCCCGACCTCGACCGGGTGGGGCCGGCCCTGTGGCAGATGCAGGGGGCGGCCTCCTGGCAGGTCGGCCTGGTCATGTCCGGAGTTCGGGTCCTCGTGCTGGTCGTCGCCGGCTTGGGAGTCACGAACGGCCGCCTTTCCTCCGGAGAGTTCCTGGCCACCGCCCTCTACCTGCCGTTCGCGCTCGGCCTTCTCAACCAGGTCGACACCCTGTCGTCTCTGACCCGTGCGTGCGCCCATATCGGCCGGATCCGCAAGGTGCCGGCGAACGGCCACATGCCGGGCAGGACGCCCGGGCGGGCTCGGGCATGAGCCTGCCGCCCGGCCCGGGAGCGCTGTTCTTCCGGAAGGTCTCAGTACGGCACAACGACGAGGTCATCCGCCGACACTTGGACCTCACCGTCACCCAAGGGGAGCACCTCGCCGTCGTCGGCCCGAGCGGGATCGGCAAGCCCACCCTCGCGTACCTGCTCACCGGCCTGCTGAGCCCCCAGAGCGGTGTGGTCCGCCTCGGCGGGTGCGATATCACGCGGCTCGGCGAGGCCGGCCTGCGCCGGACGCTCGCCCTCATCCCGCAGGAGGCGTACGTGTTCGCGGGAAGCCTCCGGGAGAACCTCACCTACCTCGCACCGTCCGCCACGGAACGCGAACTCACCGAGGCCGCCGAGGCCGTGGGCCTGCACGCCGTCGCCGAACGGCTCGGCGGGCTGGACGCGCGGGTCGGCACGGGCGGCGCCGAGCTCTCCGCGGGCGAGAAGCAGCTCATCGCCCTAACCCGGGTGTATCTCTCCCCCGCCCGTGTGGTCATCCTCGACGAAGCCACCTCCAATCTCGACCCGATGGCGGAGGCACGCGTCGAGACCGCCTTCGCCCGCCGCGAGGGGACCCTGGTGGTCATCGCGCACCGCATCAGCTCGGCCCGAAGGGCCCGTCGCATCCTCCTCCTGGACGGGCGCAGCGTGCATCTGGGCTCCCACGGCGAGTTACTGGCGGCCTCCCCCCTTTACGCGGACCTCGTCGGTCAGTGGGAGGCACCCGCCCCGGCCGTGGGCAGGACGAATGCGGATCAGGGCGACTCCGTACCGGCCGTTCCGGTCAACTGATTCTGGCGGGAGAGCTGGTAGCGGCGGGTGATGCCGAGCTTCCGGTAAACACTGCTGAGGTGCACCTCGACGGTCTTGGGTGTGACGAACAACTTCTGCGCGATGACCCGGTTGGTGTGGCCGGCGGCCGCGAGAACCGCCACCCGGTGCTCGCTCGGCGTGAGGGCGTCCGGCCCGGTGATGGCCGTACGACGAGGGCGCCCGCCAGACGCGCGAATCTCGGCACGGGCCTGCTCGAGCAGCGGTGTGGCGCCCGCGCGGTCGGCGAGATCCAGCGCCTTGGCGAGGCACGCCCGTGCTTCGCCGCGTTCGTTGGCCCGGCGTAGCGCGACGCCGAGGGCGCACAGAGCCTTGGCGTGTTCGAGCTGCGCGCGCGAGGGTCGCAGGACCTCGACCGCACTGCGCAGCATGGCCAGCCCTTCCTCACGCCCGGTGATGACTCCGCCGACACGCAGCGCCTGGCCGAGTGCCCTGGGCGCCCCCCAGCGGCGAGCCAGGTCGAGGGTCTCCATCGCCAGCGCGCGCGCTTCGGAGTGCCGGCCGCACGCGTCCAGGCCGAGCGCGGCGTCTGCTCGCCAGTCCAGATAGGCGGAATTGCGCCAGCCGTACTCCTCGAAACGCCGGCCGGATTCGATCAGCGCCTCGGTTCCCTCCCCGGCCCTGCCCTGATGAACGAGCAGCCGGCCATGGCTGATCCGCGTCCAGTACAGCTGGGCCGCCGCGGCGGGGAGAGATACTTGGTCCGCCCAGCTCAACGCCTGCTCCGCCGCCCCGATCTCGCCGCGTTCCATCAGCGTGTCTGCCAGGAAGCTCGCCACGAGCGGCCGGAGCACGTCGAGATGGACGCTTTCGGCGAGCCGCGCCGACTCACGGGCATCGGTCTCGGCCTCGGCGAGGAATCCCTGACGAAGCCAGGCCAGGCCACGGAATGCGAGCACGACGGCGGTCCCGGACGTCGAGCCGACGCGGTGCGACCGGTCCAGTGCTCCGTCGAGCATCCGTACGACGTCGTCCTGGTCGGCGCTGATCAGCGTCCAGACGGCGTCCGCGAACGCCTCGGTCGCGACGGCCTTCTCGACCAGGATGCCGTCGGTGAAAGCGCGACGGGTCCGGGTGAGCGCCGCCTCGGCGTCGACAGCGGCGATGCCGTCGTACCACCCGATGAGCGCATCCAGCAGCCTGCCGCCGAGCCCCGGCTCCGGCGGCGCCTCCCGCAGCTCCGACACCAGCCGCTCGGAGATGTCGTGCAGCTCGACGTTGGCGAGCGTGACGTTGATCATGTTGGCCTGAAGGCGGCGCCGCAGGTCGGCCTGCTCCGCCTCTCGGGCGTCCAACCGGGATGCGGCCTCAGTGAGGACGGTCGTGGCCTCAGGCGTCCGTCCGGCGGCGAACAACGCCCGTCCGAGCATGTCCGCGATTTCCCCTCGCGCCTGCGCCTCTTCGGCCGCCGCCAGCGCTCGTGTCAGGTAGTCGACGGCCTTTCGCCCGTCCACGAGCATGGCCACTTCGCCGAGCGACCGCAGTAGCCCCGGCTGCTCCTCCTCTGCGGGTGGCTCCTGGAGTGCCCGTTCGAGGTACGCCAGAGCACTCTCGGGTGCGGCGTGAGCGAGCGCCTCCGCCGCACCCGTCCGGAGGGCGGACACGACCTGAGGGTCGGCCGCCGGTTCGGTCTGCATGAGGTGGGCGGCGACCCGCTCCCGGGGCGCCCCGACGCTCGTGAGCACCCGCGCGGCCCGCCGGTGCAGCCGGACTCGCTGTGCTCCGTCCATCATGTCGTTGATCGCCGCCTGGACGATGGGATGGACGAAGGTGAGCGGCTCTTCCTCGCGCAGGATGTCCGCCGCGGTGAGGGATGCGAGGGCCTGCCACGCCTGGGTGGTTTCGAGCCCGGCCACGCTCGCCGCCTCGGCCAGGTTCACCTTCCCGTCCATGACCGCGACGGCCTGGGCCAATGCGGTCGCCTCCGCTTCCAACCCTCGGAGCTGTAACCGCACCCGGCGTCCGATCGCGTCGCCCGCGATGGCCGGAAGCAGCGACACGCTCTCGGCTGTGGTGGGGATCCCCTGGCTCGCCGCGGCGAGGGCCAGCTCCCGCAGCAGCAGCGGGTTGCCGCCGGTGAGTTCCTGACACGCTGTGCAGAAGTCCCGATCCGCGGAACCGATCACGTCGCGGATCACCCGTGCGGCGGCACCCGGGCTCAAGGGGCTGGGACGCAGCACGGTCGTCACCGGGTCGGTGAGGATGTGCGCCAGCAGGTCGCGGTCCCTGCGGGGGTCCCGAGAACGCGCTCCAGCCAGGATTCCCAGCCGAAGCCCTTCCATCCTCGGCAACAGATAAGTCAGGAACCGCAACGACGCCGCGTCCGCCAGATGCAGGTCGTCGACGATCAAAACCATGGAGGTGCTCGCGCACATGTTGGCCGTCAGCCAGTAGAGCCCGTGGAGCACCGCGAAGTCCCCGACCGGCGCATCCTCTCCTCCCAGCGGGCCTAGTGCGGACGCTGCGGGCTGGGCCCCGCCCTGCAGCCAGCGATCCCTCTGCGCCTGACCGGCAAGCGCGAGCGCCGGCTCGAACAGCTGCCGGACGACGCCGAAGCCGAACCCCTGCTCCAGCTCGGATCCGCGGGCACGCAGCACGCGGAACCCGGAAGAGACGGCGGTGCGGCCCGCGAACGAGAGCAGCGTGGTCTTGCCCATACCGCCAGGGCCCTCCACCAGGATGAGCCCACTCCTACCGTGGCGGGCGGCCTCGATCGCGGAGGTGAGTCTCGTTATCTCGTGGTCCCGTTCCCATAAGTTCGGCGTTCCATCTGACATGGCCAAGAGCTCCCGATAGATCCGATAGCTGTTCAGGCGACAGTGGTCGTGATCGCCGGAGCCCGCCTGCCGCTCGAGTGCCGAATGCCGGCGGGCGGGGATGGCGGACGGAGAACCGACCGGTCCGGCATTACGAGGCGCTGAGTGGTCTCACGATTCCACGTCGCCAAGGTCGAAGGCTCGTTCATCGCGTCCGCGGATGAGGCCTGCATGCGCGTAGGTGATTCGTCCGTATGTATATGGACACGCGCTTGATGATCGCTTACAAGCTCCTAACGGCGCTGGTCGCCAGGGAGACTCACATCGAGACGGCGCCGGCGGTCACCTGGGGCCGGGCCGGGGGGTGAGAACACGATGCGCGGGACCACCGCGGGGCTTCGGCCGCCGACGCCCGTGGCCTCAACTGCTGGGAAGGCCGGTCAGTAGGGCGCCGAGCTCGTTCCGGCGTCGCACCCCCAGCTTCTGGTACGCGTTTGAGAGATGGACTTCCACGGTCTTCACCGTGACGTAGAGGCGCTGAGCGATCTGGCGGTTGGTCAGGCCGGTCGCGGCCAGCCCGGCGACGCGCGCCTCGCTGGGGGTGAGCGCCTCGGGGCCGGTCAGATACGAGCGCCGGGGCCGGACGCCCAGCGCGCGCAACTCGCTTCGCGCCTCCTTGACCACAGGATCCGCACCGCACCGCTGAGCAAGGTCCATGCCTTCCTGCAGGAGCGAGCGCGCCATCGCTGGTTGCCCCTGGCGGCGGCGACGGGTGCCGAGGTCGACCAGGGCGTATGCCAGCTCGAGCCGTGCGGGGGACGGGCGGAGCACCTCGACGCTTCGTTCCAGCAGCTTCACCGCGTCGGGCATCGGGCTGACCAAGCCGGCCACCCGCAGCGCGTGGCCGATCGCGTACGGCGCACCCCAGCGCTCGGCCAGTTCGAGCTCCTCGTGAGCGTATGCCTGCGCCGCCGCAGTGTCGCCCAGCGCGTGGAGGCACAGTGCGGCCTCCGAGCGCCAGGCCACGAGCGCGGGGTTGCCCCCATTGTGAACGGCGAACCGTTCTCC
This sequence comes from Microbispora sitophila, assembly GCF_014892245.1. NCBI lineage: Bacteria > Bacillati > Actinomycetota > Actinomycetes > Streptosporangiales > Streptosporangiaceae > Microbispora > Microbispora sitophila. The sequence goes on from NZ_JADBGC010000050.1 coordinate 12,677, forward strand.
TGTTTCAACGGCCGCCTCCAGCGCCGCCTCGTACATGCCCTGAGCGGCCAAGATCCTGGCCTGGACGTGAAGACTCGGGTAGAGCAGTCCGGCCCGCAGCAGTGCTGGGGGAACGTCGAGCTTCTTCATGACCGCCGAGGCTTCGTCGACGCGTCCCTGCTCGAGCAGGACCTCGGCGAGCAGTCCCTGTGCGATCGCGGGCCCGATCCCCATCGAGGTGATCCGGTGCAGCTCGATCACCTCGCGGAGGTCGTTCTCGGCCTCGGCCAGCTCGCCCATCCGCAGCCAGCCCATCCCTCGAAAGGTGAGCGGCGCGCTCAGGGCCACAATCGACCCTCGTCTGCGTGCCTCGGCGATCAGGTCGCCGTTGGTGTCCACGCCCTCGCGCAGGTCGCCGACCGTCAGGGCGAGATAACCGGAGATGCTCGCGGACGCTCCCCTGGTCGCGGCTTCCAGCATCTGCGGATGGGCCAGCGCCTTACGGGCGCGGTCCAGCCCTCTAGCCTCCCCGGCGTAACACTCGAGTCCAGCGATCATGCACTCCAGGAGCGCCGCATTCACCGTGCCGGAAGGAGGCAGCTCGCGCAGATTCGCGACCCGCTGCACGATGCTGTCGAAACCGACAACCGCCAGGGGGACACCCAGCAGCATCGCCTCGAGACCCCGCCGCAGGTCATCGCATTCCTCAGGAAGGTCCGATATCGCCGCGACGAGCTGCTTCGTCGCCTCCCCGCCCCGGCCCACCCACAGTTTCGCGACTCCCGCCAGGCTGACGAACTCCCCCACTTCGACCGGGTCATCGATCATCCGCAGGGCGACGTCAAGATGCTGAAGAACCGCTTCCACATCCACGAGCAGCGCCGCCTGGATGGCATCCTTGAGTGCCTCCAGTCTTTCCTTCCGGCTCATCTCTCCGTTCAGGGCATGTGTCAGGTAGGCGTGAGCGGCCTCGGGCGCCCCTTTCCTCAGAGCCTCCTTCCCCGCGATCCGCAGCATCATCGCGTGCTCACCCGTGGGATTCGAGACGCAGAGGATATGACTCGCCGACTCCTCCGTCCGGTGGCCCTCCCGCATCAGCAGTGTCGCCGCGGCCAGATGGCACCGAACGCGTGCGCTCGGGTCCATCTGCTCGTAGACCGCCGAGCGGACCAGCGGGTGCAGGAACTCGGCGGCAGCCTCCTCCCCGGAGCCCGAGTGGAGGATCTGCGCGCTCGTCAGCTCGTTCAATGCCCGGTGCGCTTCCACCCGGTCGAGCGCCGCGACCGCGGCGACATGGCCCACGTCGGCACGGCGTCCGAGGACGGCCACGGCCTCGGCCGCGCGCCTCGCGGCCGGCGACAATCGCCTGAGCTCGACGGAGACGCGCCTGGCGACCGCCTTGGTTCCGATGTCACGCAGCCTGGCAGCGTCAACCGGGGTCGCGCTGTCACGCTCCACGATGAGCGCACGCGCCATCTCTGTCACAAGAAGGGGGTTGCCCGCCGCGGCGGCGTGACAGGCCGACAGGAGGTTCGGCTCGGGTCGTTCACCGAGCATGTCCGTCAGGACGACGCCTGCGGCCTGCGGGCTCAGCGGCTTCGGTTTCAGGATCCGGCATTCCGGATGCGTGAGGACGAGGTCCAGCAGGTCCATCGCGGCCGATGGATCGGATGGACGCGTCGCGGCGGCGACCACGAGCGGCATGTCCTCCAGCCTCTGCTGGAGGTAGGCCAGAAAGCGCAACGACGGCTCGTCCGCCCAGTGCAGGTCGTCGATGACGAGCAGGACGGGACCTTCCTGGCAGATGTTGGCGGTGAGCCAGAACAGACCGTGGAGGAGACTCATCTCGCTCTGCTGCTCGCCCTCGACCACCGTCAGGAGTTGCCCGGCGGCGGACGCCGCACCCGACAGCCATCGCTCACGCCGGGCCGCGTCGGCTCTCCTCAGCGCGCCCTCGAACACTTGCCGGACTAGCCCGAACGCGTATCCGCGCTCAAGGTGCGACCCCCTCGCGGCCAGGACCCGCATGCCGGCACCGGTCGCCATCGCGCGAGCCTCATCGAGCAACCTGGTCTTGCCGATCCCCGCGGGACCCACCACCACGAGACAGGTGCCCGTCCCGTCCCGAGCTGGGAGCATCCCGGCGGAGATCGCCGCGGTCTCATCCTCACGTTCCACCAGCAGGTCTCGCAGCACGCCCGCTATTCTTACCTGTCCCTATCGCTCGTCAAAGACGAACATAACTACAAAACAGTAGCCATATGACAGACAGGAAGTTTCTGGGCAAGCTGACAGGTAACAAGATGCTCACCAACTTTATCCCTGGATGATCAGTCGAATATCCCTCCCGTAAGCACGATGGTGTCGAATCTCAACTGCCGGCGTCGCAGCGCAGACGAGATGTCACGCGTCGACCACGCAGTCCTCCCGCAGGCGTGAGACACACGCCAGGACGTACCCCTCCGCGATCTCCTCCGCGGTCAGGACGTCGCTCCCCGGCGAGGCCAGCCGTCCGGACAGCACCTTCACACGGCAGTCACCGCAGGTGCCCGAGCGGCAGCCGTACTCGAGGTCGATCTCGGCGGACTGGGCGGCGTCCAGAAGCGGACCGCCCTGGACGGCGGTCACACTCCTGGCGGAACGGATGAAGTCCACCCTGCACGTGCCGACCCCAGGCTCAGGCGCCTCGGCGACGGCGCCAAAACTCTCCCTGCGCACCTTCGAAGGGTTCAGGCCGAGCTCGGTGAGCAGGTCGGTGACGGCGTCCATGAAGCCCGCCGGCCCGCACAGGTAGGCCACGCGGTCCCGCAGGTCCGGAACCGCCGCCTCGATCAGGGCCCGATCCACACGCCCACCGCCGGGGGTTCGAGTTGTGACCAGCCGATAGGAGAAGTGCTGACGGTGCCGCTCTGCGAGCAACCGCAGCTCGCGATCGAAGACGGCGTCGTCACCATGACGCGCGGACTGCAGGAAGACCGCGTCGACGGGGGCCGAAACGTCGCACAGCCAGCGCGACATCGACATGAGCGGCGTCACACCGCTGCCGGCCCCGATGAACAGGACCTTGTCCGGAAGGTCGTCCGGATCGAGGCGGAAACCGCCACGGGGGGCCTTCGCCCGCAGCCGTTCACCTGTCCGCAGGTTGTCGAGCAGCCAGTTGGAGACCAGTCCGCCGGGAACCCGTTTGACGGTGAGGTCCAGTGCGTACGGACGACTGGGCGACGACGAGATCGAGTAGGAGCGGGTGACCCGCCGGCCGCCGATGTCCAGCACGAGCGTGCAGTACTGGCCGGGCAGGTAGGCGAAGCGGCGCGGAGGATCGCTCTGCAGGCGAAGGGTGCACGTGTCGGCGGTCTCCCACAGCAGCCGGCTTACCACGAGGGGTGTGTCGATCCCTTCCCACACCGGCGCCTCGTGGTCCGCCGCCAGGAGGGGTTGGGGGCGCCGTGCCACCACCGGCTCGAGAGTGACGGGCTGGATCTTCAGCTGCACCTGTGAGGAGTAGGCGCAACGCCCCTCGTGGTCGGTGACGTCGTTGATGTAAAGCCCTCGCCCCTCCTGCGCTCGGGAGCGGTGGAAGCTCACGTAGACCGTGTCGCCCTTCACCCGGTCGGACACCGTCACCGGCAGTTCGACGCTCGCGCCGTGCCGGGCGCTTGTGACCTTCGCGAGGTCGCCGTCCTTCAGCCCCGTTCTCTCGGCCAGCGACGGCGAGACGTGCAACGGGTGCTCGTCGGGCATGTCGGCGACAGGTGTGGCCTTCCCCGAGTTGAAGGTGCCGGTCGCGAAGCGGATGCGGCGGCGGTCGTCGGACAGCGAGGAGCGCCCGCTGTTGAGAACGATCCCTTCGGGGAGGAACAGGTCCGCCTCCGTGGGGACGAAGAAGGTGAACAGACGCGGAGCTCGGTAGATGTCGCGGAAGGGGGCGGCATCGGGATCGGCGTAGCCGAGGAGGTAGCGGTTGACCCCGACACCCCCGTACACCACCGAGTGGCTCCGCAGGAGTTCCTCCCACCTGATCGGGCTGCCGTCGGCGTGGTCGAACCCGCAGTAGAGAGGACCGCTGCCGCCGTGCAGGTAGTCCTGGACCCGATTCCACAGCTGGACCCTGCTGACTTCACCGTCGACACGCCTCAACCCCCTGCCTCCCTTGCCCGGGGGCTGGCAGAAGCGCCGCCGCAGGTATCCCGATCGCAGGTGCCCGGCCAGGTCGGCGTGCCGCGCGGCCAGGCCGGCGTCGGCTTCCAGCAGGCCGGTGATCTCCGCCATCAGGTCGTAGACGATCGTCGCGTCCGATCGGGTCTCCGCGGGGGCCTGCTTCTGCGGCACCGAGAGCCGTAGCCGCCATTCTCCGTTCTGGTACAGCTTGGTCGTGGCCGGATGAGGCGGGGAGGGGATGATCAGGTCGGCGTGCGTGAGGCTCCACGGGTCGGGAATGGGATCGATGACGACCAGCGTCGAGGAGGGATCGGTGAGCTTGTCCGTCCAGCGCCGCCGGTTGGGCATGTTGGCCTCGAACTGCGTGCCCACGCAGAGGAACAGCTCCCGCTCCCCTGGAGTCGGCTCCGAGTAGTCGAGTGCCGCTCGCGGGGTGTCCTCAAGCACGCGTCCGTAGGAGCCGGGCGGCAAGCCCATGCGGCGGGCCGCCTCATCGGCCTGCTCGATCGGGATGCGGCCCATGAAGAACTTGCGTGACAGCCCCTGGACCTCGCTCTCGGCGTTGATCTGGCCGGGGAGCCGCAGCACGCCGCCGGCCGGGTCTCCCTCTCCGCGCAGGCCGTACTTGCCGAGCATGGCCAGGAGGTTGCCCCAGAGGCAGTGTGCGACGATGCCGCTGCTCTGCGACAGGCCGACCGACGGAATGGCGATGGGCACGGTGGCGGGGTCCGCCAGCTTGGCCGCCAGCTCGCGGATGGCCCTCAGCAGGGGCAGGCGGTACCGTTCCTCCGCCGCGATCCGCACCACGACGTTCTCCGGCGCGTACGGCTCGGACAGGGCCAGCTCGCGATAGGCGGCGAAGGTGCCGGCGTCGGAGAAGCGCGTGATGAAACGCTCCTCGACGGCTCCGGGGTGCCTGGTCAGGATCTCGTGGGCGACGGCGAGAGCGAGGTGTGGGTCGCTGCGGGGCCGGACCAGGAGCACCCGGTCATCACTCAGTCGTTTGGCCAGGTCCTTGGCCGTTTCCGTGACCATCACCTCGACGAGGTAGGCGTCGAGGTCCGCTCGCCTGGCGAGCAGGCGGTACGCGGGCGGGTGGCTGATCATCCCGTTCCACCCGTTGAGCAGGAACACGCGGTTGGGCCCGTTGAACGCCTGGTCGATGGTGATGAAAGGTCCCTCCTGGCCGGTGAGCACCTCGTTGTGCACGGCGCCGGCGTTGAGGCAGTGCTCGGCGTTGCCCGTCAAGTTGCGGACGCCGAGCAGCCGGAAGACCTCCTGCATGGCGAACACGGTGAAGTAGTCGACCTGGCCGCAGGCGTAGACAAGAGTGCGCGCGCCGGGTCCGCGGTGGCCGAGCACGTGGAAGGCCAGACGGGAGATCGCCTCGCCGTAGGTGATCGGCCTACGTCGGCCCGTGGTCCGATCGAGGACGCTGGGCGTGGTGTGGATGGGGTGGGCGGACGCCTGTTCCATTCTGGACTGCCCCAGTTTGACGCAGCCGTGGGTCGGCTGCGCTCCGGTGAGGACGAAGGGCCTCGCGGTCGTGTCCGCCAGGACGGCTCCGTCCCCCACCCCGCAGTAGGAACAGGAGATCTGGGCGGACAGCCGCTGCCCTCGGCGGTGACCGGGGACGAGGTAGGCGGGCATGCACGTCAGGTCCGGCAGGACCCCCGCGTGCTCGATCGTCGTCACGGCCTCGCTGCGAGGCGGCTCGAAGTTCGTCACGATGCTCCAGCCAGGGAATGCGGTCAGAGAAGAGCGCCGTCCGCCGCGTTTCGCCGGCGGGTCGCCGCTACGCCCGGACGCTAGGCATCGCCCCTGTTGCCGGAATGCCGCCGCGATGTCGCGCCGGCGTCGGCGTCGGCGACACCGTCACGAAAGTCCGCCGACCGTACGCTCGCCTAGCCTGCGCCTCATTCCGAGCCCCGAGGAGAAAGGCGAGCCGATGGCCAGGCGCGAGCGCGGATGGATCCGCGACTGGGAACCGGAGAATCCGCACTTCTGGGAGAGCGGGGGAAGGCGAATCGCCCGGCGCAACCTGCTGTGGTCGATCGCGGCCGAGCATCTCGGCTTCACCGTCTGGACCGTGTGGAGCATCGTCGCGGTCAAGATCGGCGCCTACCGGTTCTCGACCGACCAGCTTTTCTGGATCGTGGCACTGCCCAACCTGGTGGGGTCGGTGCTGCGCATCCCTTACACCTTCGCGCCGGCTCGATTCGGCGGGCGCAACTGGACCGTGGTCAGCGCCCTGTTGCTGCTCGTCCCGAGCGGCCTGCTGAGCGTCGCCGTCAGCGATACGCGCACACCGTTCTGGGCCTTCCTCGTGATCGCGGCCACCGCCGGCCTGGGCGGCGGCAACTTCGCCTCCAGCATGGCGAACATCACGCACTTCTATCCGCAGAGCCGGCAGGGCGCGGCACTGGGGCTGAACGCGGCCGGAGGCAACATCGGAGTCAGCTCGGTCCAGCTCGTCGTCCCCCTGGTCATCTCAGCTCTGGGACTCGGCGCGGCAGGTCTTTTCTGGATCCCGTTCATCCTGGTGTCCGCGGCCGGCGCCTGGCTCTTCATGGACAACCTGACCAGCGCGACCTCCCCGTTCCGCGAGCAGGTGAAGGTGGCCGGCGCCGGGCAAACGTGGATCATGTCCCTTCTCTACATCGGGACCTTCGGGTCCTTCATCGGCTACTCCACGGCGTTCCCCGTGCTCACCAAGACCCAGTTTCCCTCGGTCGGCGTGACGAGCTTCGCCTTCGCCGGGCCACTGCTCGGGTCGCTCGTACGCCCCGCCGGAGGCCGGCTGGCCGATCGCCTTGGAGGGGCCCGGGTCACGGTATGGACCTTCTTCGGAATGGGCGCCGCGCTGGCGGGCGTGTGGTTCGGCCTGCACCTGAAGAGCTTCCCGGTGTTCCTGGTGGCCTTCCTGGTCCTGTTCGGGATGACCGGGCTCGGCAACGGCTCGACGTACCGGATGATTCCGGCGATCTTCGTGGCCAGGGCCGTGAGAATCGCCGAGAAGAGCGGCAGCCCGGTGGCCGTCGAGGCGGCGCCGGTGCGCGGCAGGCGCGAGGGCGCGGCCGCCATCGGCATCATTTCGGCGGTCGGCGCGCTGGGAGGATTCTTCGTCAACCGCACCTTCGGCGCCTCCATCCAGGTGACCGGCGGCGCCGGCGCCGCACTCGTGGGGTTCGGCGCCTTCTACATCGTGTGTGCCGGGCTGACCTGGTGGTGTTACCTGCGCACGATCGGCTCCCGGGTGCTTCCGAGCCTCGCGGCCGCCCGCGTGTGATGCCGGACGGTACGGCGCGCGGCGGTGTGGACGAGGTAGTCGCGGACCAGGTTGTACGTCGCGAATCGCGGCTCAGAGCCGTCGTCCAGCAGCCTCACCATGGAACACGCGACCAGATCGTCCAGCGCCGCCGCCACCTCGCTGACCGACAAGTTGTGCGGAACGCAGAGCGCCTCGACACGATTCAGCGTCGCCGGTTCCCTGTAAGCGGCCAGCCTGCTCAGCACCAGGCGCTGCTGCTCGCTGAGCAGGCGGTAGGACGCCTGCAGTTCCTCGCTCACGCTGGTATGGCGGCCCTGCCGATCGCCGGGGAGCCGCAGCAGGGGAAAGGGATCCTCCATCCGGATGGCGACCTGCCGGGGCGTCAGCGTGGCGAGACGGGGGGCGATGAGCTTCAGCGCGAGCGGCAGCCCGTCCAGCCGCCTGCACAGCCGTCCCAGATGGGCGGCGTCACGATCGGTGACCGCGACCCGCGCGCCTGCGGCGTTGGCGTGTTCGAGCAGGAACATCGTGGCGGGAGAGTTCCGCACCGTCTCCTCGTCGAGGTCTTCCGGCACGGCGAGAGGGAGGAGCGTCAACGTAGGACAGCCGTCGATGAGGATTCTGCGCCGTGCGGTGGCGATCACCCTGGGGCCGGTCCCATCGAGCGCGGCCTGGCGCAGGATCGGCGTGATCGCGTCGACGGCCTCGTCACAGTTGTCGATCACGATGGCGTCATGCGGGTCGCCGTGACACAGCCGCTGCCGCACAAGGCCGGCCGCGACGCCCGCCGGCATCCCGGCCAGATCCAGCACCGCCGCGCGGAGGGCGCCGGGGCCGTACAGAGCGGTCAGCGCCTGGCGGGCCAGGTGCGACTTGCCGACGCCCATCGGGCCGATCACCGTCGCCACGGGGTGGGCGTCGATCAGCTCGGTCAGCTGCCGTGTCTCCTCCTGCCTCGGGATGGGAGCACGTCTGGTGGCCGTGGCCACCGCGCGGCGTGGAGGGCGTGGATCCTCGTCGCCGTCCCGCCGAGCCGCGGGGATCGTCTGGCGCAAAATCGCCTCCGACAACCGGCGCAGGTGCTCAGACGGCTCCAGGCCAAGGGAGGCGGCCAGCTCACGCCGGTAGCGGTCGTAGACGGCAAGGGCGTCCTGGTGACGGCCACAGTGATAGAGGGCCTTCATCAGTTGAGCGTGGGGCAGTTCCCTGAAGGGATGCAGCGCGGTGATGTCGCGTGCTCCGGTCGCCGCCTGTTCCCATCGCCCCAGCCGCAGCAGCAGTTCCACGCGCCGTTCCCCTGCCGTGACGCGTAGCTCATCGAGCCGGCCCGCCTCCAGCCGCACCTGCTCGATGTCGGAGAACTCCTCGTACGCGCCGCCGCGCCACAGGGCGAGTGCCCGGTCGAGGGAAGCCAGCGCGCGCGACGGGTCGCGGTGGCCTTCCCGCACCGCCTCCTCCAGAAGGCGCTCGAACAGCGCGCAGTCGAGCATCTCCTCGTGCACCTTCAAGCGGTATCCGCCGGGCCGCCGGACGAGCGTGTCCGGCGGCAGCGCGCGGCGGAGGCGGGCCAGGCGGCTATTGAGCGCGCTACGAGGATCGTCCGGGGGGTCGCACGGCCACACCACGTCGTGCAGCAGCCCACTGGACGCGGTCGTGTGCCTGCGCACCAGGAGGGTGGCGATGAGTGCGCGCGTCCCGGGATGCTGCAGGGGGATCGGACGACCGGTTTCGTCGGCGACCTCCAGGAAGCCCAGAACCTTGAAGTGAAGTCTTGTCATCGACGACCCCCGTCAGGATCACGCGCGAAGGAGGTGAGGTGGCGTGCCACGGCTGCTCTCCGATCGGCTCTCCGGTGATGGCCTGCCCTCTTTTGCCGGACATCGTCCGAATACTGCCATTTGGCGCTGATTGGCTGGTCGAGCAATCGTTACTTGATTTCTCCCAGAACGGTGACGGGCGTTGTCAGGCATGGCGGGATTTGAAGCCCGGCGGACATTTCCCGGGGTGGCGGCTTGGGGTTTCACCTGACGCGCGCGATCGGCCTCGCTCCCAGACTGGTAGTACCGCTTCGAACATCCAGCCATTAAGGGCCCGCCGGGCTCCATCGCGCGAGATGCGCCGCACCGACGCGGGCCTTTCGACCGTACGGGAGCAAGACAATGGAGTTCTCGCTGGATTCGGCCACCGTCGACACCCTGCTTCACGACGACGAGGTCAGGGAGCTGGCCGCAGTCTGCGCCGAGTGGTCCGGTCACCGTGGATTGCGCCTGCACCTCAGCGATGACCTGACCGGTTGGGCGAATCACCTGAGGAGAGCGGCGGGCGCCCACGACGGTCTCAACCCGACGTTCGATCCCCAGTGCCACCTCGCCATCGGGGAAGGGATGCACCTCCTGGTGCGCGACGAATCACGCGAAGTCGTCGCCTGCACCGCGGGCCGTCTCTTCAGGACCCGTGACTTCGCTGCTCTCATCCGGTCGCTGGCGCTGTGGTTCGACCCGCTGCCCGACGGCATGCGGGGACCGCTCGAGGCAGCCCTTCCGGCCACCGTGCCCCTGCTGTCGGGCAGGGTCGGGCACGTGGGAGGGCTGTGGGTCGATCCCCGATTTCGGGGGACAGGCCTCTCGATGATGCTGGCACGGCTGACACGCGGAGTCGCGCTTGACCGATTCGACGCCGACTGGGACACCTGGATCTCCTTCGGGAAGATCGCCCGAGATCCGGCTCTCAGGGCGGCTTACGGGGAAGCGGACACCACACTGTGCGTCGACGGCTTCTTTCCGCCGAAGAAGCGGCACGAGCAGGTGTACCTGAGCTACGCCACGCGCGAGCAGGTGCTCGACGCCGTACGGGAGGGTGCTGCGACCCTCCGCGACTCGTTGCTCCACAACACCGCCCAGCGCCGCTGAACCCGCGCCGGAAACGATTCTCGAGGTGAGACCTGTGAACGACCGGCTGCGGCAGGAGCTGGGCATACTCTTCGACACCTCCTCCAGATCGCCCGACTGGAGACCGACCCTCTTCCACCTGTCGCGGGAGGACGATCGGCGGTCTCTGCATGAGCTGCTCGCGTCCGGTGCCATACGACGTGTTCATGACACTCTGGACAGGCAACTGCGGCAGCTCATGGCGGCCCGCGACCCCGGCATGCCCCCCGCCGGGGACGAGGTGGCCCGGCGCGTACGGCAGCACCTGGCAGGGCGGGACCGTACGGAATACGGCGTCTTCGTCTGGTACCCGTGGTCCGGCCTGCTGGTGCGCGCGCTTCCCGCCGAGGAATACCGCGAGCTGCGCACGGACCGCAACCGATACAAGATCACTAGTGAGGAGCAGAGGCGGCTCGCCGGCAAGCGTGTCGGCGTGGTCGGACTGTCCGTGGGAAACGCCGCGGCCGTCACGCTGGCCCTCGAGGGCGTGGGCGGCTCGTACAAGATCGCCGACTTCGACACCCTCGACCTGACGAACCTCAACCGGATCCGGGCGGGGCTGCCCGACCTGGGACTCGACAAGACGGTCCTCGCCGCCCGGCAGATGTTCGAGGTCGACCCCTACCTGCACATCGAGCGGTACTCAGCGGGCATACACTCCGGCAACGTCGACGATTTCCTCCTCGCCGGCGGCAAGCTGGACGTCGTCATCGAGGAATGCGACGACCTGTATGTCAAGGTCGCGGTGCGGGAGCGGGCACGCGCGCACGGCATCCCCGTGCTCATGAACACCAGCGACCGTGGTCTGCTCGACGTCGAGCGGTTCGACCTCGAGCCCGATCGCCCCGTCTTCCACGGCCTGGTCGGCGATGTACGGGCCGAGGAGTTGAAGGGGCTGGCGGCCAAGGACAAGCTTCCCTTCGTGCTGGCTGTCTTCGGCGAGCGCCTCCTGAGCCCTCGCATGCTCGCGTCGCTCCCCGAGGTCGGCAAGACGATCAGCAGCTGGCCCCAGCTGGCATCGGCCGTCTCGCTCGGCGCTGGCATCGTCGCGGACGCGGCGCGACGTCTGCTGCTCGGGGAGCCGCTCACCTCGGGGCGATACCGGCTGGACCCGGACATGCTCGTCACCGGGGAATTCCGAATGCACGGCGACCCTGTCCCGCAGGGATAGCCCTCGCCGCAGACCTGTGAGGTCCAGCGAAACGGGTCCGCCGGCCAAGGTGGAGACCTTGGCCGGCGGACCCGGGCTGCCGCGGGGCCGACTAGCCCCGCTTCACTTCATGGTGCGGCGGCATGAGGATCAGCTGCCGGAGAAGGTGTATTCGACCAGCTCGTGCTCGCAGACGGGGCCAGGGCACACGTAGAGCTTGCGCTCCTGTAGATCCGAGATCACGAGCACGTTCGTGTCCAGGTTCTCGTGCGTCGGCACGTCCGGCACGGGGTGGCGGCAGATCGACGCCGGGAACCCGAGATGGTCCTCGTAGCAGGACTTGACGTAGTCGACGCCGAGCGAACCGGCCCGCTCGGCGAGAAGCTCCCGCAGGCGCGTCGTCCGTACAGGCGAGTCGGGCAGGAGCTGTACCGAGAGGTCCTCCTTGGTGAACCGGTCGGTCAGATAGCAGTTCGCGTGCGTGAGGATCCCGTCCTCCGGCTCGATCATCTCGTGCTCTAGCGCCGTGGTCTCGAGGTTGCACGTTCGCCCGGTCTCATCGGCGATCATCCAGTTCCAGGCGCTCGCCCGCTCCGTCCGCAGCGCGACTTCGACAGCCTCCTCGAACGTCGTGGCATTGAAGATCATCCGGCCGACCACGAAGGGCGTCAGACCGTACTTGGCGTCCGGATACCCGAGCAGGTTGTACTCCAGCCCGATGCCCGCCGAGTTCATCCCGTTCCCCCAGGCCAGCACACCGCCAGGAGTCGCGTTGAGCATCGACGGCCCGTTCTTGGGGATCTTCTCGAGGATGATCCAGTACTTCTTGTAGTGCGGAAGGTAGTCGCACGTCTGGCCGACGAACACCTTCCCGCCGGCCGTGACCTCGGGGGTCACGCTGAACGTCGTGCAGCCGCCGGCCGTTCCCGCGAGGTACTTGCTCAAGGTCTCGGCCGGCTCACGCCAGCCCGCCGAGTTCATGAGAAGGCCGCAGCCCGCGAAGGGAACCTGCATGACGTAGGTCTGTTCGAGGGTGAGACCCGAGCCCGCGCTCATGCCCCGCAGCTCATCCGCCACCGTGGGGGCGAACGCCTCGACGGTGGAGATGTATCGCCGCGCCTCGTCCATCAGCTGATCCTCGGTGAGGCCGGTGCCGAATGGCGGACGCCCCTCGACCATCGCGAACAGCACCTCGTCGTACATCGCCCGGATCGCCTCACGCCGGGCCTCCCCGATCTGGCACCCCATCTCATAGTCGCTGCCGCTGACCGTGACGACAGGGAACCGGATGGCCCGCTTGCCGACGGCTTGATTCCCAAGGGGCTGAGACATCGATGTTCTCCTTCCTTCGATGCGTTCCGTCCGCGTCAGAAGGCCGGACCCTACGGTTCGATCTCCCGAGTACGGGACGTCACGCGCCGGCCCCGCATGTCGGGGAAGCCGGCACTCACTGCTCGAACCGGACGGGTAGCGACTGCAGGCTGCGTGAGACCATGCTCGGCTGGTAGCGGAGCCCATCGCGTGGGACGGTGAGCGCCAGCCCCGGTAGCCGGCTCACCAGGGCGGCG
>NZ_JADBGC010000051.1:0-25686 GCF_014892245.1 Microbispora sitophila
GGTCTTGTTGCCGAACGGGGTGTTCAGCGTGATCGTGGCCGGCACGTCGCCGTTGTTGACGGCGGTGACCGCCAGGTAGGCGGTGGTGCCGATGCAGCGGGGGGCGGCGGTGACGGTCAGCTTGACCTCCGGCGAGGACGACGGGCTCGCCCCGAAGGACCAGGAGTCGATCTCGAAGAGGTCCGCGCCCTGGGGCCCGGCGTAGGTGAAGTACACGTCGTGCACCCCCTTGACGCCGTCGAGCTTGGCGGTCAGCTTCGTCCACTCGCCGAGCGGCGCGTCGACGGGGATGGTCGCCACCACGGGCGAGGTGCGGCCGTCGAGACGGATCTCGATCTTCCCTCCGGCCACCAGCGGGCGCACCTTGGCGGTGACTCCCGCGGCGCCGTTCTGGCCGAAGTCGACCTTCGCGAGCGACGTCCAGTCGCCGTTGTCGATGTCGTACACCACGAGGTTGGGCGCCTGCGCGCCGAACTCCTCCGATCCGCCGTCGACCTTCTTCGTCGCGATGCCCTGCTGCCAGGCGATCGTCTCGGCCTCGATCACGCGGTAGGGGTCGAGGTTGCGGATCTGCTCGACGCCCTTGTAGTCGCCCTTCACCTCCTTGATCGTGCCGTCCGCGTTGAAGTCGAGCTTGGCGAGGTGCGGGCTGCGGAAGCCCTGGGTGGCGCCGCCCGTGATGCGGCTGTTGAGCGTCTGGGCGTGGTAGGTGAAGTAGTACTGCCCGTCGAGCTTGAACACCGACTGGTGGTTGTTGCCGCCGGCGCCGAAGTAGGTGCCGGGGTTGCGGAAGATGATTCCCTTGTACGTCTCCGGCGTCCAGGGGCCCATCGGGCTGTCGGCCATGAGGTAGGCGATGGCCCCGGTCGGCGGGCCGTTCGGGTCGATCGGGCCGCCGAACCCGAAGTTCGACGAGTACGAGTAGTAGTACTTGCCGTCGCGCTTGAACAGGTGGCCCGCCTCGAACACGAGCGGCGCGTCGATGACCTCGGCCGAGCCCTTTGTGCTGATCATGTCGTCGCCGAGCTTGATCACGCGCGTGGACTTCGGGTGGTTCGTGTTCTCGGCGCTGCGCGACCCGTCGTCGCCGCCGCCACCGAAGACGAGGTAACCCTGGCCGTCGTCGTCGATGAACACGCCGGGGTCGAAGAGCCAGTTCTTGCCGTCGGACGCGCCCGGAGTGGCACTGGTGATGAGCAGGTTGCCGCGCTCGTCGTGCCACGGGCCGACCGGCGAGTCGCCGACGATGACGCCCGAGCCGCCGCCGTTGTTGGCGAAGTAGAGGAAGAACTTCTCCTTGCCGTCGACGATCTTGCTCTCCATGGCGGGGGCCCACGAGTTGTTCGCGTAGCGGGCGATGCCGTTCGGGCCCGCGACGGGGATCTCACCGTGGTCGACCCAGTTCATGAGGTCGTCGGACGAGATGACCGTGATCGTGTTGATCCCGCCGTAGGTGTTCGTCGGGGAGATTCCGGTGGGACCCGGCTTGTACTCCTGCGTGTCGTTGGTCATGTAGATGTACACGCGGCCGTTGTGCACGAAGGCGTTGCCGTCCGCGCCGAACTTGTGCGAGATGAGCGGGTTGCCCTCGCCGGGGTTCTTGCCGAGCGCCTCGATGGTCGTCGACGGGACGAACTCCGCGACGGACACGTCGTCGACCTTGAAGTCCATGAGGTGCGTGTCCGGAGCGGACGCGGGGTTCGACGTCCACGGCGTCTCGAAGAAGAGCCTCGCGGTCGCGACGCTCTGGCCCGCGGGAATCGTGAACGTCCCCTGGATGAGCCCCCACTGCCCGCGCGCCACCGTCACCGTGCCGACGTTGGTGTAGGTCGAGCCGCCGTAGTGCATGGTGGCGAAGAACTGCTTGGTCGCCGGGCTGTTGGGGTTCTCGTACTTCACCCGCGCCGTGATCGCGTACGTCTTGCCTGCCTGCACCTTGCCGGACAGGTCCTGCATCGGACCGGATCCGGTCGTCTTACGGTTGGTGACGAGCACGGCGCTCGCGCCCGCGTACGCGTCCGTCGTGGGCGACAGCGTCGCGCCGTCGGTCGCGTTCCCGTTGTTGACGAACCAACTGGTGAGGCCGTCCTCGAACCCGCCGTTCACGATGATGTTGGCGGCGGCGGCCTGGACCGGCCCCGCCGTCGCGGCGACCGCCGCGCCCAGCAGGGCGCCGGCCACCGCCATGGCGGCGACCCGTCGCCGGGTCGTCCTTCGAACACGCTTCAACACGAAATATCCTCCTTGACCTCAGACTTTTCCGGGGGAGACGGACGCCCTGGGGCGGGTCGGCTCACTGCGGACAGGGATGGGCAGCCGCCCGCCCTGGCGAACCGCGCAGATGCGCGCGACGTGTTATGGGGTGGGGCCGGTCGGCCGACCGGCCCGGTTGTGCTCCGGCGGTGTCCTCGTCGTGCAGACCGTGGTCACCGCCGGTGCGGTCAGCGGCAGCCGGCCGCGGTGTGAGCAGCTCAGCGGCAGCCGGCCGCGGGGTAGGCGGCGTCGTAGGACGTGGTGACCTGCTTGCCGCCGATCGTCGCGGTTCCCTTCACGGTCACCGTGCCGGCGTCGATCTGGGCGGCCCGGGTGTTGAAGGACTGGTAGGCCTGCCTGCCCGGGGCGACGTCGGCCACGGTCTTGGAACCGAACGGGGTGGTCAGCGTCACCGTCGCCGGCACGTCGGAGTCGTTGACGGCCGTGACCGCCAGGTACGCCGAGGTGCCGATGCAGCGAGAGGAGGCGGTGACGGTCAGCTTGACCTCCGGCGCGACGGACCTGAGCGTGCCGAGCCGGGCCAGCTGGTAGCTGAGCGCCCGCTCCGGCGCGTCGATCTGGTTCTGGGTGCCGAACTCACCGGCCCGCGCCGCCTTCGCGCCGTCGAGCGCGGCCTGCATGCCGGCCCAGGCGTCCGCCGGGTAGTCGCGCTTGTCGAGCGTGCCGGCGTACGCGATGGCCGCGTCGAGGGCACTGGTGTCCAGCGGCTTGTTCTGCGCGGTGAGCGTGTCGCTGAGCTTGTAGTAGTCGAAGTCGACGTGCCCGCCCTTCTCCTTCGTCGCGTAGTCGAACAGGCCGACGCGGTGCCCCATGAAGTGCGAGAGGCTGCCGTCCAGCGTCTGCGGGCCGACACGGCTGCCCAGCTGGGTCCACTTCAGCCCGTCGAGGCTGTAGTAGAACGTCGTCCACAGCTGCCCGACCGGCGAGCTGAAGTCGAGGTCCGCCTTCACGTACACCTGGGTCGCGTCTCCCAGCGGCACCGTGGTGCCCGGCACGAAGTTCTCGATCGCCGACTGGTCGATGTCGACCGCGAACGGCTGTCCCCGGTTGACGACGCCCAGCGTGTTCTGGCCGTCGACGCGCTTGACCGCGACGTACGAGAACCCGCGGTTGTAGGCGGCGAGGCCGGCGACGTCACCGTTCTTCATGCCGGAGATGTCCATCTTGGTCTCGACGGACTGCCGGGGCCCGAACGTACGCTGCGAGAGCGTGTTCCGCGCCTCCTCGAACCAGGTCAGCTCGTCCCGGCCGGAGAGCTTGGTGTAGACGTACTTGCCCGTGACCACCTTGCCGGTCGTCAGCCGCAGCCATCCGTCCCGGTCCGTGAGCGACCAGTAGCGGTTGTCGGGCGCGTGGTTCCACTCCCACACGGGGTCGAGCCGCGACCCGTTGGGGGCGATCTCCTCCTCGCTCGGGCTCTCGGTCGTCACCGGCCGGCCGACGATCGAGACGTCGTCGATCAGGTAGTCCACGCTCGACGACGCCGGCTGCGGGTTGCCCCACGGGGTCTCGACCGCGAACTTGAAGTTGTCCACGTTCGCCGTCGCGGGGACGGTGTACTGGCCCGTCACCGTCGTCCACTGCCCGGCCGGAACGTTCCCGGACGCCATCGTCTGGACGCCCGCACCCCAGTCCGCCACAAGGTTGAACCGGATGCTGCTCGGGCCCGAGGCGTACTTGATCTTCGCCGACACGGTGTAGGTCACGCCGCGCTGAATCTTCCCGTTCAGGTACTGGTTCGGCCCCGAACCGTTGAGCGTGCGGTTGCTCACCTTCAGCGCCGCGGACCCCGCGGCCGGGTCGGTCGTGTCCCGGCTGAGCGTCGCGCCGTACTGCCCGGCCCACGGCGAGACCGCGTCGGACTCGAACCCGGGGTTCTGCAGGAGTTCGACGCCGATGAGCGAGTCGTCGTACGTGGGCGGGTCCGGGATCGTCCACTGCTCGTCCGTGTACGCCTTGTGCGGGGCGTCGTTGGCGAAGTCGTCGGAGGCGACGAGGCTCTTCTGCTGCTCGAACGTCTCCTGCTCGGGGCTGAGCTTGATCGGCTTGGCGAACGTGCCCTCCACCGGCACGACCCCGTTGTCGCCGAACGTCGGCCAGCCGTCCTGCCAGGTGGCGGGGATGAGCGCCGGGGTGCGCCCGATCGGGAAGTTGTCGCGGAAGAACATGCCGTACCAGTCGGTGCCGCCGTCCTCCCGCGAGATCGGCACGAGGCTGCCCTGGGCGAAGCCGTTGGAGTTGAGCACCCCGCGCGCCTCGTAGGTGTTGGAACCGTCCGCCGACGTGTAGCGCCCGAGCAGGTCCTTCGAGCGGAACATGGCGACCTGGCGTCCCTGCCCGGAGGGCCAGGTGATGATGACCACGTAGTAGTAGCCGTTGATGTGGAAGACCTGGGCGCCCTCGAACAGGCCGCCGATGAACGGCTTGCCGGCGTAGTTCGCCGCCGTGAAGATGTTCGGGTAGTCCTGCGCGATGGCCGTCATGTCGCTGTTGAGGCGCACGGCGCTCGTTCCGCCGGAGCCGTAGAAGATGTACGGCGTGCCGTCGTCGTCGAAGAAGAGCGACGGGTCGTGCAGGGCGCGGCCGAGGGGCGTGCGCTTCCACTTCCCGTTCTCGACGTCGTCGGTGCTGTAGAGGTAGGCGCCGCCGAGGTTGTTGGTGTTGAAGACGACGTAGAACTTGCCGTCGTGGTAGCGCAAGGACGACGCCCACTGGCCCTGGCCGTAGGAGTTCTGCCCGTTGCGGAGGGAGAACGCGTCGCCGATGTCCGCCCGGTCGAACACGTAGTTGACGGTCTCCCAGTTGACGAGGTCGTAGGACTTCATGATCGGCGCACCCGGGCTCAGGTGCATCGTCGTGCTGATCATGTAGTAGATGTCCCGGTGCTCCTTGTTCTCGGCGGCCGGGACGCGCTCCACACTGATGTCCGGCACGTCGGAGCGAAGAATCGGCACGGAGTACGTGCCGTCACCCTTGTCGGTCGACGTGTACGAGGGTTTGGGGGACCATCCGGCGGCGGCGTCGGCCACGCCACCCGTGGACCCGAGACCAGCGCACACGAGCGCGGCGACCGTCGCGAGCGAGATCCCCCGCGACTGCCGGGGGGTCAGTGGGGTGATCGCCGTGCGTCGGCGATTTCTGGGCACGCGGAACTCCTCTGATGGGCGACGTCAGGCAATGCCTGACACGGGGGGCGTGGAATGCGAGTGAGCGGTCGACGTGAGGGGCGGGCTGCCGGCCCGCGGCGGAGGGCTCGTCCCGCCTGCGGCCGGTCCGGTGGTCCTGGCGGGGGAAAGCCGGAGCGTGTCGCGGTGAAGGCGAAGTCCTACCGGTGATGCGGCGCGAAGAGCGGGGCGTTCACCTCGGGGGTGCGGGTGAGACGTCCACGAGGCGATCGCTCATGAGGGGCCCGGTTCGCAGGGACGGGTAGGTGCGGAACGTTCCCACGGGGGACGGGGCGAGCTGTGGCGGGGGCCGCTCTCATGAGTGGGGGGCTCCTCATGCTGTTAGCGCTAACATTCAACTGTGGATGACGGCGGTGTTTCGTGACCGTAAGCGGGACGGCGTGCACTGTCAAGACTGTCGGACGTGCATCGAGGTGGGTAACGTACTGTCCGTAAGTCCGATAATTACCGTCTCGGCACGTCAAGGAGTGGTCTCCCGGGGTTGATAACAGATTCGACGCGCTTTCGCGATGGAGCTCCATGGAGAGCGGATGTACGCAGGTCAGCCGCCTGCGCCCGCGTCAGCGCCGATGCGGCGGAGGGGTCCCGGCGACGGGGACCCTCGGGGCGCCGTGCGGCCCCGGCCGCCGGTGCCGGGCGAAAGATCTCGCGGAATGTTCGCTCGGTGTGGTCCGGCGTGTCAGGAGTGCGAACGGTGTGTCCGATGCCGCTGCGGACCCGTGCCGCATGCGCCGCCTAGATGGACCACTTAGTGCCGATTTCTGAGGCTTGATGACAATCCGGTGACGTGTCCTCCCGATCGCGATCAAGGCCGTACCATCCTTGATGTACGACGAGGGGAGTGTTGTGGACGAGCGTAAGGCGCCGGCGGGCGTCGACCCGTTTACGCCCAGCGTCGCCCGGATGTACGACTACTACCTGGGCGGCAAGGACAATTTCGCGGCGGATCGTGAGGCCGCCGAGAAGATCATCGAGATTCTTCCCAACCTTCCCGACATCGCCCGGGAGAACCGCGAGTTCCTGATCCGGGCCGTCACCTACCTCTCGCGGCAGGGCATCCGGCAGTTCCTCGACATCGGCGCCGGGCTTCCCACGCAGCGCAACGTCCACCAGGTCGCCCAGGAACTGGCCCCGGAGTCCAGGATCGTCTACGTGGACAACGACCCCATCGTCCTCGTCCACGCGCGGGCCATCCTCGCCGAGAACGAGCGGGTGCGCGCGATCGAGGCGGACATGCGCGACCCCGAGGCGCTGCTGCTGCATCCGGAGGTCCGGGAGCACATCGACTTCTCCCAGCCGCTCGCCGTCCTCCTGCTCGGCGTGCTGCACTTCATCCCGGACGACGACGAGGCCCTGAAGATCGTCACAGCGCTCCGGGACCCGCTCGTGGCCGGCAGCTACCTGGTCGTTTCGCACGGCTCCCTCGGCGAGCTGAGCGAGGACCAGGAGGAGGAGGGCCGCAAGGTCTTCAGCCGGACCTCCGTTCCCGGCACCTCCTCCCGGTCGTACGACCAGATCGTCGCGTTCTTCGACGGCCTCGACCTGGTCGAGCCGGGCGTGGTGCCGCTGCACGAGTGGCGGCCCGACACCGACTACCCCTTCGTACGGGAGGGCAAGGCCGGCGCGCTCGGCGGCGTGGGCCAGGTCGGCTGACGCCGAAGCGGGACACCCCGGCTCACGGGGGAGTGGGCAGGCGGGCCTCGGCGTGGTCCCAGGCGGTCTCCCCGCCCCGAGGGCGGTAGGTCTGGAGTGGTTCGCTGCGGCGGACGAGGTCGCGGATGTCGTCCACCTGGCCGTGGGCGCGGGCCTGCACCAGGCCGTTGCCGAGGGCGGCGGCCTCGACCGGCCCGGCGACCACCGGCAGGACCGTGGCGTCGGCGGTCATCTGGCACAGCAGGGCGTTGCGCGCACCGCCGCCGACCACGTGGACGACGTCCACGTCCCGTCCGCTGAGCCGTACGGCCTGGCGGATCGTGCGGCGGTAGGCGAGGGCCAGGCTCTCCAGCACGCAGCGAACGGTCGCCGCCCGCCCATCCGGCGGGCGCTGCCCGGTGCGCTCGCAGTACGCGGCGATCCTGGCGGGCATGTCGCCCGGCGGCAGGAAGGCGGGGTCGTCGGGGTCGATCAGAGCGGCGAACGGCCGTTCCCGCGCGGCGGCGGTCAGCAGGGCGGGCAGGTCGGTCTCGCCCCAGGTGCGCAGGCATTCCTGCAGGATCCACAGGCCCATGACGTTGCGCAGGTAGCGGATGGCGCCGTCCAGCCCGACCTCATTGGTGAAGTTGGCCAGGCGGCTGTCCTCGGTGAGCACGGGCGCGGGCAGGTCCAGGCCCACGAGTGACCAGGTGCCCGACGAGATGTAGGCGAAACGTTCGGTCGTCGCGGGGACGGCGGCCACGGCGGAGGCCGTGTCGTGCGAGGCGACCGCCGTCACCTCGACGCCGCCGGGCAGGGCGAGGTCGGCGGCCAGCTCGGGCCGCAGCGTCCCGATGGGTGTTCCGGGTTCGCGCAGCGGCGGCAGGATGCCGGGCGGCAGGCCCAGGTCGCGGGCGAGGTCGTGTGACCAGGCCCGGGTGCGGACGTCGTACAGGCCGGTGGTGGAGGCGTTGGTGGCCTCGGCCCCGACCACACCGGTCAGCCAGTACGCCAGCAGATCGGGGATCAGCAGCATGGTGTGCGCCCGGTCGAGGGCGGGCTCGGCGAGCAGCTGGTAGACGGTGGTGAACGGCAGGAACTGCAGGCCGCTGACCTGGTAGAGCAGGTCGTCGCCGAGCCGGGCGGAGACGGCCTCCATGATCCCGGCCGTCCGGTCGTCGCGGTAGTGGACGGGGTTGCCGAGCAGCCGCCCGTCGCCGTCGAGCAGGCCGTAGTCGACCGCCCAGGAGTCCACGCCGACCGAGTCGACCGGCCCCGCGGCCCGCAGCCCGTCGAGAACGCCCTGGTAGAGGGCGAGCACGTCCCAGTGAAGCGCCCCGTTCACCCGCACCGGGCGGTTGGCGAAGCGGTGCACCTCCGTCAGGTGCGCTCGCCCGCCGTCGACGCGCACGGTCATGACCCGGCCGCTGGACGCCCCGAGGTCGACCGCCGCGTGGAGGCTCATTCACCCTCCCGCGGCTGCATACGGCCGGCCGTGGACTCGCGGACCACGAGCTCGGGCTGGAACATCACCTGCTGGTGCACGTGCGTGTCCGGATGGTCGCATTCGTCCAGCAGCAGCTGGGTGGCGATCCGGCCGAGCCGGTGCGTGGGCTGGCGGATCGAGCTGAGCGACACGGCCGACGCGGCGGCGAAGTCGATGTCGTCATAGCCGATGAGCGCCACGTCGTGCGGGACGCGCACCCCCGCCTGCAGCAGCTCGCGCAGGAACCCCACGGCGAGCAGGTCGTTGGCGCAGAAGACCGCATCCGGCAGGCCGGAGGCCAGCAGCGACGCGGCGGCCCGCTGCCCCTCCCGCGCCGTCATCGCCGGCACCTCCACGGTCGTGATCGCGGTCTCGGGATCGAGCCCGGCGGCGGAGGCGGCCTGCCCGGCGCCCTGCCCCCGCTCCACGCACTGCCGGATCGAGCGCGGGCCCGTGACGTAGCCGATCCGCTCCGCGCCCAGCGACAGCAGGTGGGAGGCGGCCATCTGACCGCCCGCCAGGTCGTTGACCGCCACCGAGCACTGGTCGGGCCGGTGGGCAGGATGGTCGACCAGCACGACGCTGATGCCCCGCTCGCGCAGCGCGTCGAGCCGGGCGGGGTCCTCGTCCGACGGCGTGATCAGCACCCCGCGCACGCGCTGCTCGGCGAGCACGAGCAGGTTGCGCTCCTCCTTGTCCCGCGAGCCCGCCGAGTTGCCGAGGATCACCGCGTAGCCGAGCTCGCTGGCCGCCTCCTCCACCCCGGCCGCGACGTCGGTGAAGAACGGGTTGCCGATGTCGATGACCGACAACCCGATCGTCCTGCTGTGCCCGGCCCGCAGCGTCGAAGCCGACCCGTGCCGCACGAAGCCCAGCTCCCGGATCGCGCGCATAACCCGCTCACGCGTCTCCGGAGCCACCCGCTCAGGGCGGTTCAGCACGTTCGAGATGGTCCCGGGCGACACGCCGGCGCGGGCGGCGACCTCCCGGATGCTGACGGTCCCCACGGTCCTCCTCGGCTGCTCGGACCTGCTCGGATGCGGATCCAAGGACTCGGATCAAATTAAAACGTTGTACTGCCAGATGGCCAGACCTTATCGCAGGACGACCGCCGGGCATGGTGCCGCAGGCCGCCCCGCCGCTCCGTAACGCCTCGGAAACGGCCTCTTCATGAGCCATTGACAGGCCTGCGGGCTGCGGCATACCGTCCCGGGCAACTCGCTCTAAAACGTTTTTACCCCCGACGGAAAGGAGTGAGCAGGTGACCGGACCTGACGACCGGATCGGCCCGGCGGCGCCGGTGCTGGCGCTGAGCGGCGTGAGCAAGTCCTTCGGGGCCGTCCGGGCGTTGCGCGGCGTCACCCTGGACCTGTACGCCGGCGAGGCGCACGCGCTGGCCGGGGAGAACGGTGCGGGCAAGTCCACGCTGGTCAAGACCCTTTCCGGGGTCCACCGGCCGGACACCGGTCAGGTGCTGCTCGACGGGCGGCCGGTGGAGTTCCACAGCCCCGCCGACGCGCAGGCGGCGGGGGTGGCCGTGATCTACCAGGAGCCCACGCTGTTCCCCGACCTGTCGGTCGCTGAGAACATCTTCATCGGCCGTCATCCCCGGGCACGGCTCGGCCGGATCGACCGCGACCGGATGCACGCGAGCACCGCCGCGCTGTTCGCCCGGCTGGGCGTCCCGCTCGATCCGCGACAGCCGGCGCGCGGCCTGTCCATCGCCGACCAGCAGCTCGTCGAGATCGCCAAGGCGCTGTCGCGGGAGGCGCGCGTACTGATCATGGACGAGCCGACCGCCGCGCTGTCCGGCGCGGAGGTGGCCCGGTTGTTCGCGGTCGTCAAGGCCCTGCGGGAACAGGGCTGCGCCGTGCTGTTCATCTCCCACCGACTCGACGAGATCTTCGAGCTGTGCCAGCGGGTCACGACGCTGCGCGACGGCGCCTGGGTGGCGAGCGAGCCGGTCGCCGGGCTCACCCACGACGACCTCATCCGCCGGATGGTCGGGCGGGACCTCGACGCCCTGTATCCCAAGCTCGACACCGTCCCCGGCGAGGTGGCGCTCAGGGTGCACCGGCTCACCCGCGAGGGGGTCTTCACCGACGTCTCCTTCGAGGTGCGGCGTGGCGAGATCGTGGCGCTCGCCGGGCTCGTGGGAGCCGGGCGGAGCGAGGTCGCCCGGGCGATCTTCGGGGTGGACCGCTGGGACGCCGGATGGGTCGAGGTGAACGGCAGACGGCTGCCGCCCGCCTCCCCGACCGCGGCCATGTCGGCAGGGCTCGCCCTGGTGCCGGAGGACCGGCGGCAGCAGGGCCTGGTCATGGACCAGTCGATCGAGCGCAACATCGGCCTCACCGGCCTGCGGGCACTGCGTCACTCGTCACTGGGTCGGTCGTCGCTGGGTCCGGTGATCTCCCGGGCCGCCGAGCGTGACCGTGCCCGCGACTGGGCCATCCGACTGCGGCTCAAGTACAACCGCCTGTCCGACGCGGTGAGCGTGCTGTCGGGCGGCAACCAGCAGAAGGTCGTGCTCGGCAAATGGCTGTCCACCCGCCCGCAGGTGCTCATCGTGGACGAGCCCACCCGCGGCATCGACGTGGGGACCAAGGCCGAGGTGCACCGCCTGCTGTCGGAGCTCGCCGCCGACGGCATGGCCGTACTGATGATCTCGTCGGACCTCCCGGAGGTGCTCGGCATGGCGGACAGGGTGCTGGTGATGCAGGAGGGACGGCTCATCGCCGAGATCCCCCGCGACCGGGCCACCGAGGAGAGCGTGATGGCCGCGGCCACCGGCAGGGCGGCATGACCCCGCCCGCCGCGCCCCGGCGGCAGGAGGAACGGCGGCAGGGGGAGGAGCGATGACCGCTGTCACCGCGAGCACGCGCGGCATGGTCGACCTGGTGTTCCGGGCGCGCGAGGCGAGCATCGTCGCCGCGCTGGCCGTCCTCGTCGCGGTCACCGCCGGAGTCAACGGCAACTTCCTGTCCGCGCAGGGGCTGAAGGACATCTTCCTCAACGCCGCGATCCTCGTGCTGCTCGCCGTGGGCCAGACCTTCGTGATCATCACGCGGAACATCGACCTGTCGGTCGGCTCGGTCGTCGGGCTGGTCGCGTTCACCGTCGGCGACTTCCTCTCCGCCGACCACGGCCGCGGCGTCCTCCTCGCGGTGCTTCTCGGCGTCGTGATCGGCGCGCTGTGCGGGATCGTGAACGGCCTGCTGGTCAGCTTCGGCCGGGTGCCGGCGCTCGTGGTGACCCTCGGCACGCTGTACGTGATCCAGGGCGTCGACCACTACATCGCGCACGGGCGGCAGATCAACGCCGTCGACCTGCCGCCCGCGCTGCTGTCGCTCGGCAACGGCTCGGTGCTGGGCGTGCCCTACCTGCCGCTGATCGCGGTCGTGGTCCTGCTCGCCGTCGGCTTCTACCTGCGCTCCTATCCCTCCGGGCGCGACTTCTACGCCATCGGGTCGAGCCCGGAGGCGGCGGGGCTCGCCGGGGTGCCGGTGCGCCGGCGGGTGATGGCGGCCTACCTGCTCAGCGGGGCGCTCGCCGGGCTGGCCGGGGTGCTGTGGCTGGCCAGGTTCGGCACGGTCGTCGCCGACGCCGCGAACGGCTGGGAACTCCAGGTGGTCAGCGCCGTCGTGGTGGGGGGAGTCGCGATCACCGGCGGCGTCGGCACGGTGTACGGTGCGGCGCTCGGCGCGCTGCTTCTCACCACGATCACCAGCGCGCTGGTCGTGCTCAGGGTCGACCCGTTCTGGCAGCAGGCGATCACCGGAGCGCTGCTGCTGCTCGCGATCAGCGTGGACCGCCTGCTCGCCCTGCGGGTCGCGCGCATCCTGCGGAGGAGGAACGCCCGGCATGGCTCCTGACGTGACGGCGGCCACGGCCGCCACGCCCGCCACCGCCGCGAACCCCAGCCGGTTCCTGCGCTGGGACGTGCTGGCTGGCCTGCTGCTCGTGGTCGTCTTCATCGGCGGCGCGGCGGGGTCGCCGGAGTTCGCGAGTGTCGACAACCTGTCGTTCGCGCTGGGCGACCTCGGCGAGATCGCGATGATCGCCCTGGCGATGACCCTGCTCGTGGTCGCCGCGGAGGTGGACCTGTCGGTCGCCTCGGTGCTCGGCCTGTCCAGCGCGCTCGTGGGCGCGATGTGGGACGGCGGCTGGGCGATCGAGACGATCATCCCGCTCGTCGTGGTGATCGGCGCGGCGTGCGGGCTGGTCAACGGCCTCCTGGTGACCCGGCTCGGGCTGCCCTCGCTCGCCGTCACGATCGGCACGCTGGCCCTCTACCGCGGGCTCGCCTACGTGGTGCTGGGGGACCGGGCCGTCGCGGAGTTCCCACCGGGCTACACCTCGCTGGCGGTGGACGACGTGCCCGGCACCCCGATCCCGTATCCGGTGATGCTGTTCGCGCTGCTCGCGGCGGTGACCGGGGTGGCGCTGCACGCGACCGGCTTCGGCCGGTCCCTGTTCGCCATCGGCGCCCAGGTGGAGGCGGCCCACTTCGCCGGCATCCGGGTGAAGCGAATCAAGCTGATCCTCTTCGTGGTCTCCGGCACCGTGGCGGCCTTCGCCGGGGTCGTCTACACGCTGCGGTACGGCAGCGCCCGCGCCGACAACGGAACCGGCCTTGAGCTGGCCGTCATCGCGGCCGTCCTGCTCGGCGGGGTGGACTTCGACGGCGGCAAGGGGACGCTCGGGGGCGTCATCGCGGGCGTGCTGCTCATCGGCCTGCTCCGCAACCTGCTCATGCTCAACGACGTCTCGACCGAGATCCAGTCGATCGTCACCGGACTGCTCCTGGTGATCTCCGTGATCACCCCGCGCCTGGTCGCCGCGGCCCGGCGACGACGGCGCCCATCCCTGCCGCCGGCACCCCCACCTCCGAACTCCTGAGGGAAAAGACGCATGCTCATCTCTTCGCGAAGGTCAACCTCGGCGGCCGCCCTGATCGGCCCGGTCCTGATCGGCCTGGTCTCGGTCGGCCTGACGGCCTGCGGCGGGACCACGAAGGAGTCCACCGCCGCCGCACAGAGCGCCGCCGCCCCGGCGTCGGCCGCCGCGCCCGCCTCGGCGAACCCGAACGCGCCGATCAAGGAGGGTCTGAAGATCGCCTTCCTGCCCAAGCAGATCAACAACCCGTACGAGACCATCGTCGACAAGGCGGGCATCGAGGCGGCGGCGGAGTACAAGGGCGAGGCCAAGGAGGTCGGTCCTTCGGACGCCTCGGCGTCCTCGCAGGTCTCCTACATCAACACCCTCATCCAGCAGCGGCAGGACGCGATCCTCATCGCGGCCAACGACGCCAACGCGGTCTGCGGCCCGCTGCAGGAGGCCAGGTCGAAGGGCATCAAGGTCGTCGCGTACGACTCCGACGCATCCAAGGACTGCCGCGACCTGTTCATCAACCAGGCGAGCTCGGAGGAGGTCGGCCGCAGCCAGGTCAAGATGCTGTCCGAACTGATCGGCGGCAAGGGCGAGTTCGCGATCCTGTCGGCCACCGCGAACGCGACCAACCAGAACACCTGGATCGAGTTCATGAAGGACGAGCTGACCAAGCCCGAGTACAAGGACATGAAGCTCGTCAAGGTCGCGTACGGGGACGACGACGACCAGAAGTCGTTCCAGGAGACCCAGGGCCTGCTGCAGGCGTACCCGGACCTGAAAGGCGTCATCGCGCCCACCACGGTCGGCATCTCGGCGGCGGCGCGTTACATCTCCGGCTCGAAATACAAGGGCAAGGTCGTGGTGACAGGCCTCGGCACACCGAACCAGATGCGCGAGTACGTCAAGAACGGCACGGTCGAGAAGTTCGCGCTGTGGAACCCGAAGGACCTCGGCTACCTGGCCGGTTACGCCGCCGCCGCGCTGGTCTCCGGTCAGATCACCGGCGCGGAGGGCGAGAAGTTCACGGCAGGCCGGCTCGGCGAGTACACGATCGGCAAGGACGGCGAGGTCATTCTCGGCCCGCCCTTCACCTTCGACGAAGGCAACATCGACGAGTTCGACTTCTAGGGCCTTCCACCGTGACCGAATCGGGGATCTCATGAGGAACGACATCGGGGCGGCGTTGCGCGCGCAGCGCATCGAGACGCCGTCGTGGGCGTACGGCAACAGCGGCACCAGGTTCAAGGTGTTCGCCCAGGAGGGCGTGCCGCGCGACCCGTACGAGAAGATCGCCGACGCCGCCCAGGTGCACGCCTTCACCGGCATCGCGCCGACGGTCGCCCTGCACATCCCGTGGGACAGGGTGGACGACTACGGTGACCTCGCCCGGCACGCCGCCGGCCTCGGGGTCGGCATCGGGGCGATCAACTCCAACGTGTTCCAGGACGACGACTACAAGCTGGGCAGCGTGACCAACCCCGATCCGGCGGTGCGGCGCAAGGCGCTCGGCCACCTGCTGGAGTGCGTGGACATCATGGACGCCACGGGGTCGGACACGCTCAAGCTGTGGTTCTCCGACGGGACGAACTACCCGGGGCAGGACGACATCCGCGCCCGGCAGGACCGACTCGCCGAGGCGCTGGCCGCCGTGTACGACCGGCTGGGGGAGGGGCAGCGGTTCCTGCTCGAATACAAGCTGTTCGAGCCGGCCTTCTACCTGACCGACGTGCCCGACTGGGGCACGGCGTACGCGCACTGTGTGAAGCTCGGCTCGAAGGCACAGGTGGTCGTGGACACCGGCCACCACGCCCCGGGCACGAACATCGAGTTCATCGTGGCGTTCCTGCTGCGCGAGGGCAGGCTCGGCGGGTTCGACTTCAACTCCCGCTTCTACGCCGACGACGACCTCATGGTGGGCGCGGCCGACCCGTTCCAGCTGTTCCGGATCATGTACGAGGTGGTGCGCGGGGGAGGGCTGCGCCCGGAGATCGCGTTCATGCTCGACCAGTGCCACAACATCGAGCCGAAGATCCCCGGTCAGATCCGCTCGGTGATGAACGTGCAGGAGGCCACGGCCAAGGCGCTGCTCGTTGACGGCGAGGCCCTGGCCGCCGCGCAGGCGGCGGGTGACGTGCTCGGTGCCAACGCCGTGCTGATGGACGCCTACAACACCGACGTCCGGCCGCTGCTGGCCGCGCTGCGGGAGGAGATGGGCCTGGATCCCGACCCGATGCGGGCCTACGCCCGGTCGGGCTACTTCGAGAAGATCCGGGCCGAGCGCGTGGGCGGCACCCAGGCCGGCTGGGGCGCCTGACGCCTCGTCACCCCACTCTCGTCGCGGATCCCTTCACCGCGCCGGTCTTCGCTGCGGTCCTTCATCGGGAGGCCAGGTCCGGAGGCCGGGTCCGGGGGCCGGGTCCGGGGGCCGGGTCCGGGGGCCGGTCTCCGGCGGCTCGGCCCGCCGCTGTAGCCTGCCGCCCGTCGCCCGTTTTGCCGCTACTCGTCCTATAGATCCGATATCGTCCGAGCCGATCGACCACTCGTAGGGGGAAATTACATGACCACGCCGGTTGAGCAGCTGCTCGAACGCGCGCACCTGCTGGGAGCCGATCCCCGCAACACGAACTTCGCCGGGGGCAACGCCTCGGCCAAGGGAACGGCCCTCGACCCGGTCACCGGCTCGGACGTGGAACTGATGTGGGTGAAGGGATCGGGCGGCGATCTCGGCACGCTCACCGAGGCCGGCCTGGCCGTGCTCCGGCTCGACCGGCTGCGCGCGCTCACCGGCGTCTACCCGGGCGTCGAGCGCGAGGACGAGATGGTGGCGGCGTTCGACCACTGCGCCTTCGGCAAGGGTGGGGCGGCGCCGTCGATCGACACGGCGATGCACGGCCTGGTCGACGCGGCGCACGTCGACCACCTCCACCCCGACGCCGGGATCGCCGTCGCGGCCGCCGCCGACGGACCGGAGCTGACCCGGCGCATCTACGGCGACCGGGTCGTCTGGGTGCCCTGGCGGCGGCCCGGCTTCCAGCTCGGCCTGGACATCGCCGCGATCAAGGACGCCAACCCCCAGGCCGTCGGCTGCGTCCTCGGCGGGCACGGCATCACCGCCTGGGGCGACACCTCCGCCGAATGCGCCGGCAACTCGCTGTGGATCATCCGCACCGCCGAGGCGTACATCGCCGAGCACGGCAGGCCCGAGCCGTTCGGACCGGTGAAGCCGGGCTACGAGCCGCTGCCGGAGCAGGCCAGGCACGAACGGGCGGCGGAGCTGTTCCCCGTGCTGCGCGGCCTGTGCTCGACCGACGTCCGCCAGGTCGGCCACTACACCGACACCCCCGAGGTGCTCGACTTCCTGTCCCGCGAGAAGCACGCGGAGCTCGCCGCCCGCGGCACCTCATGCCCCGACCACTTCCTGCGCACCAAGGTCGCGCCGATGGTGCTCGACCTGCCCGCCGGCGCGCCGCTTGAGGACGTGATCTCCCGCCTCGGCGAGCTGCACGCGACCTACCGCGAGGACTACCGCGCCTACTACGCCCGGCACGCCACCCCCACCTCGCCGCCGCTGCGCGGCGCGGACCCGGCCATCGTGCTCGTGCCGGGCGTCGGCATGTTCTCCTTCGGCCGAGACAAGCAGACCGCCCGCGTCGCCGGCGAGTTCTTCTGCAACGCGATCAACGTGATGCGCGGCGCCGAGGCGCTGTCGGTCTACGCCCCCATCGAGGAGGCCGAGAAGTTCCGCATCGAATACTGGGAGCTGGAGGAGGCCAAGCTGCGCCGCCTGCCGGCGCCCAAGCCGCTGGCCACCCGGATCGCGCTGGTCACCGGCGGCGGCTCGGGCATCGGCGCGGCCACCGCCCGCCGCCTGGCCGCCGAGGGCGCCTGCATCGTGGTCGCCGACCGCGATCTGGCCGCCGCGGAGAAGGTCGCCGCCGAGATCGGCGCCCGCGCCCACCGCCCCGCCGACGTGGCCGTGGCCGTCCAGGCCGACGTGACCGACGAGGCCCAGGTCGTCGAGGCCGTACGGCAGACGGTGCTGGCCTTCGGCGGGGTGGACCTCGTGGTCAACAACGCCGGGCTGTCCCTGTCGCGCTCCCTGCTGGAGACCACCGCCGACGACTGGGACCGCCAGCACGACGTGATGGCCCGCGGCTCGTTCCTCGTCTCCCGCGAGACCGCCCGCATCATGATCGAACAGGGCATGGGCGGCGACATCGTCTACATCGCCTCCAAGAACGCCGTGTTCGCCGGGCCGAACAACCTCGCCTACGGCGCGGCCAAAGCCGACCAGGCTCACCAGGTGCGCCTGCTCGCCGCCGAACTCGGCGAGCACGGCATCCGCGTCAACGGGATCAACCCCGACGGCGTGGTGCGAGGCTCCGGCATCTTCGCCTCCGGCTGGGGCGCCAACCGGGCCGCCGTCTACGGCGTGCCGGAGGACAAGCTCGGCGAGTTCTACGCCCAGCGCACCCTGCTCAAGCGTGAGGTGCTGCCCGAGCATGTCGCCGCCGCGGTCTTCGCCCTCACCGGCGGCGACCTGTCCCTCACCACCGGCCTGCACATCCCGGTCGACGCCGGAGTGGCCGCCGCGTTCCTGCGCTGACGAGCTCGGGCCCGGCCGGCACACGACGTGCCGGCCGGACGGTTCGGCCGCAGGGTTCAGCTGCGGGGTTCAGCTGCGAGGTTCAGTCGGGCTCAGCCGCGGTAGCGGAGGACGGGAACGATGTCGTCGTACGCCGCCTCGTCACCCGAGCGCCACGCCTTGGTCGCGGTCGCCAGCCGAGCCTTGTCGGCGGTGCGGATGCGGCGCAGGAGCCTGCGATAGCCGGTCTGGTCGCGGCAGATGCCGCAGCAGCAGCACGGGGTCCCGGTCCAGCGGAACTCCCAGACACAGCGGGTGTGAAGGGTGGCGCGATCCTCCGCGAGAGTGGCGGGCAGGTCACAGCCGGATCCGGCGCCATGGTCGTGGGCGGCCTGACGGTCCAGGTCGCCATGCCACAGCCGGACGATGAGCGGCTTGGTCTTGTCGGTGCGGGACATGTGGTGCAACGCCTCCGTGTGCCGGTCGGCGCGCCGCACCCGGGAGCGGGCACGGCTGACGCCGTTGGGCGGTCGCATCACGTGGGCGTCGCATGAGACGGTCCCTTCCGTCGCTCTCGGAGTCCAAGCATGCCGCAGCCACCCCGCCTTCGCCAGCGGGGAAGATCGGCCCCGGGGTGGGCCGCCAGGACCCTTGCCGTCTACACGCCGCGCGACCCGGCGAGCCTTCCGTGCGGCGGACGGCGGCAGGAACGACGCCGACGGAGCCGGGGACAGCGTCTACATCCGGTATCGCAGCCGCATCTCGTCTCGTACGTCGGAAGGCGACAGGGGCCGCTGGACCCGGGTCTCCTGGTAGATCCTCTCGGCGGCCTCGTCCGGGTCCTCCTTTGTGCACGCGGCGGCGATCCAGTGACCGACGGCGCCGAGGGCCACGACGACGATCGCGAAGCGATGCCTGGTCCACAGAGACGTGTTCTCGACGATCAGAAACACGTTCAGGATCGTCAAGCCGGTGAGTATGGCGGCCCGCCAGGCCAGAACGGCCCTCTTGTCCCTGTCCGACATGCGATCCCCTCGTACGGAGCAGTGCGGTGCAAGCGCTGCTGGAGCCGCTGCTGGAGCCATGGTGCGTCAGCGGTGCGTGCAGCCCCTTCCGGCTGCCCTGCCTCATGGATGGTCGATGTTCCGGGGTGCCTGCATTGAGAACTCTCCGGGCGCTCGCAGGGTTCCGGTAGATGCCGGGTCGGCGTAACCCGCCATCACCATCCCGCCTCGTGAAGTAGTAGAAAGTTCATGAAATAAAAATCTGTTACATCGCTTTCATGCATTGTTCGGCAAGTTGAAATCTGCACTTGTTTCGCGGCGGATAACGCGCTTCGTTTCCTTGCGATGACACCGGTGGCCCCGTACACCAGGGGCAATGGAAAAAACAATATCGACAGATGTGATCGAAGCCACATGTCTACGCGTATTTGCCGATCTCGTGGCCGCGTCGGGTCGGCTGCCACTGAAACCGCTTTCCTGTGACGAAGCGCGCTGCGGATCCATGATCAAGAAGCCCGCAGACAAAAGAATCTCGCAAAATTCAGAACTCCGCGCAAAAGCCTAGCGTGGTCGGCGTAGTGATCAACTCGACCACTCGGGAGACAACCCTTGCGGAGATCATCCCTGGCCGTCGTCGTCACGACGGCCGCCCTCCTCGGTCTGCCCGCCGTGACCGCCGCGGCACAGACCGTCCCCTCAAGCCCCTCACACCCCTCTGCCTCCTCGGCTCCCTCCGGTCCTTCCGCGGCGCCGGGAGCCGCCGCGGAAGGCGACCGCACCGTCACCCTCGTCACCGGCGACACGGTGAAGGCGCACCTGGAGAACCACGACCTGCGCGTCCTGGCGGTCGAGCCGGGTGAGGGACGTACGGGCATCACCTTCGCGGTCACCGACCGCGGCGACCAGGTGTCGGTGGTCCCGTCGGACGCGGCCCCCCTCATCCGGGCCGGCCGGCTCGACCCGCAGCTCTTCGAGGTGGGCACGCTGATCGCGGACGGCTACGACGACGCGCACAGCCAGACCATCCCGGTCATGACCACCTATCCCAAGAGCGGCACCAGCCAGAACGCCGAGCGGGCCGACGCCGCGCTCGGTTCGGCGGCCAAGCGCCGGCATGCCTTTCCCCGCCTGGGTGTCAGCGCGTTCGCCATCGGCAAGAAGGCCGCCACCGACGGCTGGCGCGGCCTGACCGGCGGCTCGGCCGCGCCGAGCACCCTGCGCGGCGGTGTCACCAAGCTGTGGCTGGATGGCAAGGTGTCGGCCGGCCTCGACCAGAGCGTCCCGCACATCGGCGCGCCGACCGCGTGGGCCAGCGGATACGACGGAACCGGCGTCAAGGTCGCGGTGCTGGACACCGGATACGACACCGACCACCCCGACCTGCAGGGCAAGGTCGTCGCCTCCGCCGACTTCACCGGCAACGCGAACGGCGTCGAGGACGGCAATTCGCACGGCACCCACGTCGCCTCGACCGTCGCCGGGTCCGGCGCCGCCTCGGGCGGGCTGTACAAGGGGGTCGCCCCGGGCGCGAGCCTGGTCGTCGGCAAGGTCCTCGGCGACGACAGCTGGGGCACCAGCTCTGCGATCATCGCGGGGATGGAGTGGGCGGTCGGCGAGCAGGGCGCGAAGATCGTCAGCATGAGCATCCAGAGCGACCCGAGCTACGCCGTCTACGCCGACCACCCGGTCGCCGTCGCGATCAACAGTCTGACCTCGCAGTATGACGCGCTGTTCGTGGTCTGCTCGGGCAACTACGGCCCCGGCACGTCCACCATCAGCTCCATCGGCGTCGCCGACAAGGCGCTGACCGTGGGCGCGGTGGACCTGACCGACACCGTGGCGGGCTTCTCCAGCCGCGGTCCGGTGGGCACCCAGGGGCTGAAGCCCGACATGACCGGGCCCGGGGTGGACATCACCGCGGCCGTGCCCGGCGGCGGCTACGGCACGATGAGCGGATGCTCGATGGCCACCCCGCATGTCGCGGGCACGGCCGCGCTCGTCAAGCAGCGCCACCCCGCCTGGGGCGCGCAGCGGCTGAAGGACGCGCTGATGGGCACGACCGCGGCGGCCGCCGGGTCCACCCCCTACACGTACGGCACCGGCCGGGTCGACGCGGCCCGCGCGGTGAGCCAGCAGGTCACCGCGAACCCGCCGAGCGCCGCCCTGTCGGTCACCGCCGCCCAGCCCACGGCCACGCAGACCGTGACGTACACCAACGACGCCGCCACCCCGGTCACGCTCAACCTGGCCGCGTCAGCCACCGACTCCACGGGTGGTACGCCCGCACCGTCCGGCCTGTTCACCCTGAGCGGCAACCAGGTGACGGTGCCCGCCAACGGCACCGCGCAGGTCACCGTCACCCTGCACCAGGTGAACAGCACCACCAGCCTGTACGGGGGCGTGCTGACCGCCACCTCGACCGGTGGCGCGTCGCTGCGCACCGCGCTCGGCGCGAGCATCCAGGCGGCCTCCACCACGACCACCGTCCGCGTCCACTACAACCCCGGCGCGGGCAATCGGATCGCCCTCCGCGGTGACACACCCCTGAGCTGGACCGCCGGCCAGGACTGCGTCAGCAAGGCGGCCGACCTGTGGGAGTGCGGGGTCAACGTCCCCGTGGGGCAGCAGTTCTTCTACAAGCCCCTGGTCAACGACAGCCTCTGGTCCACCGGCTCCAACTACTACGGCGTCGGCGGGCAGACCTACGACATCTACCCCAGCTTCTGAATCCCCGCAGTGACGCCCTGCCGGCCGTGGCCGGCAGGGCGTTCGCGCTCTACGGGCCGTCGCCGTGACGTGCCCCGTCCTGCTGACCGAGGCGCTGGTAGTGCAGGTGACTTACGACTTGGCCGATTGGGGGACGACACCCCACATCAACGTGGAGCCCTTCAGCAACTGCTCCGTCGCCCTGATCCCGGTCAGGTGCTCGACGAGCAGGAAAGCCGGCCCTCGGTAGAGCCGAGGACCTGATGGGTAAAGCCTGTCGATCTCCGCCATCGTATCCACGAGTTCGTCCGGGATCTCCGTCAGATATCCGTCATCGCCGCCCCAGGCGAATCGGATCTCGCCGTCATCACACCAGTAAAAGTAGTCCATGTCCTTGATGGCGAGTGCGGCTTGGGAGACGAGGCGGGTGCCCTCGGAGAGTTTGGTGATCACGTCTTCGCGGATGCCGAGCCAGTCGGGGTCGAAGACGAACGTCCAATCGCCGATGGAGGTGACGCCGAGAGGCTCACCAGAGCGTGAGTAGTAATCTGGGTCGTCGGGGAAGGGGCCCGGCGTGAAGTCCTCCCATCGACCGCCGAGACGGGCGACCACCTGTTCGGGCGTGGCACGGATGTAGATGAAGCTGTAGCACTCCTCGGCGTATTCGCCGCAGAGCCAAGAGATATCGAGGGGCCGCATAGCCATGTCGTCATGCTGCCAGCCGCCACCGACAGGAACAGAACCTGCTTCTCGGGTTTGTAGGACGTGGATTGGTTTGATGATCTGACCTGCTCGTTTGGGGCAGCACCGGAGCTTTCGGAGGAGCCGCCAGGCCTTCACCTGCCCATTGGCCCGCTCGCCCGGACTACGGAGCTTGGCGTGAGCGGAGTTAGCGACCTTCTGCCCGAGCGGCTTACCCCGCCCTTAGTGCAGAACGGGTTCGCCGGCGCCGACGTATCCCTTGTCGGCGAGTGTGACCAGGCTGGCGGCCCGCAGGCGGCGGATCTGCGTGATCAGGTTGGAAAAGCCTCACTTCATCGGCTCCAACGCCAATGAACGCGACAGTGCCCGGGATGGTGGAGGCTTCAGAAGGTGGCGGCCGGCAGAGGCGTTCGCGCGTCACCGCCCCGGCTCGCGCAGCGCGTCCGAGATGGACTTGGCGCCGCGATGCGCGGTGTAGCCGCCGTCCACGGGGATTTCCGCGCCGGTGATGTACGACGACTCGTCGGAGACGAGGAAGACCACCAGCGGGGCCACGTCCTCGACAGTACCGGCGCGGCCGAGCGGGGTCTCGGCGAGGTTGGCGGCGCGGAACGCGGGAGAGGCGGAGGCGGTCATCTCCGTCTCGATGAACCCGGGATGGACGGTGTTGACCCGGATGCCGCGCGGGCCGAGCTCCAGGCTGGCGGCGGCGGACAGACCGCGCAGGGCCCACTTGCTGGTCGTGTACGCGACCGGGTAGTGGGCGGTGAGAGCGGCGGCCGAGCCGACGTTCACGACGGAGGCGCCGCGCGGCATCAGCGGCAGCAGGTGCTGGATGCCGAGCAGCGGCCCGGTGAGGTTGACGGCGTGCACGTGGGCCAGGTCGGCGGGGGTCACCTCCTCCAGCCGGGCCCGCCAGGTGATCCCCGCGTTGTTGACGAGGCCGTCCACCCGGCCGTACGCCTCACGGAGCCAGGCGGCAAGCGCGGCCCAGGAACGTTCGTCGGCGACGTCGAGACGCCGGTGAACCACACCGTCGAGAGGCCGCCGGGGCTCGGCGAGGTCGGCGGCGACGACGTGCGCGCCCTCGCGGGCCAGGGCGGCGGCCTCCGCCGCGCCCTGGCCCCGGGCCGCGCCGGTGACCACGACGACCTTGCCGCGCACGCGGTCCATGGAAGCTCCTCTCAGGGACGGTTCCGGGGCCGCACACGGGCCGGCGGGATGGGCAGTGGGTCGGCGCCGGCGACGACGGTGTTGCGTACGGCGCCGATGCCCTCCACGGTCAGCTCGACCACGTCGCCCGGCCGGAGCGGGGGCGGGTCCTGGCGGCCCCGCAGACCCCACAGCTCGGCCAGGCATCCGCCGTTGCCGCAGGTGCCCGAGCCGAGCACGTCGCCGGGGCGCACCCAGGTGCCGCGCGAGGCGTAGGCGACCAGGTCCTCGAACGGCCAGCTCATGTTCGACAGCAGGTCGCGGCCGACCTCGGCCCCGTTCACCGACGCGGTGAGCGCCAGGCGCAGGAAACCGTCGCCGTCCCGGTACGGCTCCAGCTCGTCGGCGGTGACCAGCCACGGGCCGAGGGTGGTCGCGGTGTCCTTGCCCTTGGCCGGGCCCAGGTTGACCCGCATCTCACGGCTCTGCAGATCGCGCGCCGACCAGTCGTTCATGATCAGATATCCGGCGATGTGGTCGCGCGCCTGTTCGGGGGTCAGGTCGCGGCCCTCGCGGCCGATCACGGCGGCGACCTCCAGCTCGAAGTCGAACGCCCGGCAGCCGGGCGGCAGCGGCACGTCGTCGTACGGGCCGACGACGGCGTAGGGATTGGTGAAGTAGAACGCGGGGGCGTCGTACCACGCGCCGGGCACCCCGCTGCCGCCGTCCACGCTCCTGCGCACGCCCTCGACGTGCTCCTCGAACGCGACGAAGTCCCGCACGGTGGGCGGCTGGAACGGAGCGTGGAGCCGCACGTCGTGCAGCGGGATCGGGTCTCCCGCGAGGCGTGGCGCGTCGTGGAGCCGGCCGTTCACGAGAAGGTCGAGCAGGCTCATCTCATCGCCTGAACGGGACTGGCGCAGCGGCCGGACCGACCCGTCCTCCGCGACTCCCGAAAGAACGCGCCCCCGGTGGGTGAAGGTGGCGATTCGCATCAGACCGCCCCCGTCAGACCGGCGGTGCGACGAAAACGCCGCGGTCGACGTCGTTGAAGGACTCCTTGGCCACCAGCTCGTTCATCGGGTTGGCGGTGCCCCACTGGTCGGTGACCTCGGGCTGGGAGAAGTCGTAGACGTGGGGGTGCCACGCGTCCTCGTCCAGCTCCTCCAGCTCGGTCGTGTACTCGACGGTGTTGCCGTGCGGGTCGAGGAAGTAGGAGAAGGTGTTGTCGCCCGCCAGGTGCTGGCCGGGACCCCAGATCATCCGGACCCCGGCGCGCAGCAGGCGGCCGGTGCCGTACATGTACTCGTCCAGACCGCGCATCTCGAAGCTGATGTGGTGCAGGGAGGCGTGCGGGCCGCGGGCGATGGCCATGCTGTGGTGCTGGGGGTTGCAGCGCATGAAGTGCATGACCTGTCCCATGTGGGGGTGGGCCAGCGTGTCGGACAGCGCGAAGCCCAGGTGGGTCTCGTACCAGACGCGGGTGGCGTCGATGTCGGGGGAGTTCAGCACGACGTGCGACAACCGTACGGGGACCGACTCCTTGGGCTCCAGCCTGCGGTGGGCCCGTACGGCGACGTCGGCGGAGATCTCGATCGTGCGGCCGTCGAGGTCGAAGAAGCGGAAGCCGTACCCGCCGCCGGGGGTGGCGAGCGGACCAGGCTCGCTGACGAGCGTGACCCCCGCCGCGCCCAGTCGCGCGGCCAGGGCGTCCACGTCGGCGGGGGTGGCGGCGCCGAAGGAGACCAGGTCGAGCCGCTTCTCCGCGGACTTGCGCAACCGGATGACGTACTGCTCGGGTGAGCCCTCGGCGGCCAGGAAGCTGATGCCGGTGTCGCCCGCGACCTCGGCCAGCCCCAGACGCCGGAGTAGAACTCCCGCTGCTTGTCGTAGTCGGGCACGGCGAGATCCACGTGCCGTAGATGGGTGATCAGACGTGACATGTCAGTCCCTAAGATCGATTTGTCTGGAGTGAGTCGCTCTGGATTCCCGGGGCGACGGGGTGTGGCTGATGTCTGTCTGCTGCGGTTGTGGCTTCGAAGGAATGGCCGCCTCGTCGCCCTGGAC